>CAYJNV010000177.1:0-9173 GCA_964370975.1 uncultured Caldilineaceae bacterium
GGGCGGAACCATGCGCGCCGATCCTGCGGCACCGTGAGCGGCAGGCTAAAGACACATTCCCAGAAGCGGCCGGTCGGGTCGCTGTTGAAGCCGCCGCCCAGCACGCCGCCCGTAGCCAGCACATAGGCGCGTGCTGCATGGCGCAGGGGACGGGCGCTGGTGGATGTTTCCACCCACGCAATGCGTTTGCCCTCGGCCGATTCTTCGACGCCAAAACCGATAGCCTCCATGTTGCTCTCCAGGCGCACGCCCAGCGCGCGCAGGCGATTGCGCAGCGCCGCGTGGAGCCGCGCCCCCGGAACACTGGGGGGCAGCGTGGGAATCTCGAAGAGCGTGGCCCCCGTCGCCGCCTCCAGGTCGGCCATGACCGCTGCGTGATCAGCCATGCCCAGGATGGCAGGCATGCCGATGCGCTCGCCCGGCCACACCAGCGCCTTGAGCGCCTGCGCGAGTTTGCGGCGCTGCACGGGCGCATCCAGCCCGGCGGCAAGCTGCACATTGTTGCGGTCGCCCTGTTCGGCGACGGCGCTCCACGGCACAAACGCGGCGCGCGTACTAACCCCTTGTCTGGCCAGGTTTTCGGCCACGAGCATGGGGTAGAAATCGCGCATCCCCTCGACGCCTACAATGAGCATCGGGCTGCCCTGCTCAAAGTCACCCTTGTGCTGGGCGGCAGGGGCCATGAAGACAGGGCGCACCGCCCCGACTGCCGAGGGCAGAAGTTGATTCCAGTCAAAGTCGGGCGCACTCACATACGCCAGCCCCATTTCGACGGAGAGCGTTTGGAAGCGGCGCAGTGCCTCGGCCACGGCCTCCGCGCCCAGTATGCGGTAAGGGTGGCGTGCGGGCAGTTGCGCCATTGCCGCAAATGGGTTGGCGACGGCAAGGGCATCTCCCGGCAGGTAGCCGAGCAGATCGATTGTGCCCGCGCCCCAGTGCAGTGCGCCCAGCCCCTTGGCCACAATGCGCACGCGCAGACCGGCCTCGGCTGCAGCCAGCGCCGTCGTCAGCCCGCTCAGCCCTGCGCCAATCACAAGTAAATCAAGCATGGAACGCCTCGGTTATCGACAACAGTGCGCAGATTCTACTGAATGGCTACAGATAATGGCAGACAGAGCACACGCCTCAAGCGATCACGGTCCATAGCCCCGCGTCGGCAGCGTAGCGCCAGCGCCCTTCGCCGTGGCTGCCCCAGGCCATCGCCTTGGTGGGCGCGATGCGGATGATGCAGCCGTACTCGACATCGGTGTGCAAGTTCCAATCATACTTGCTTTGGAAGAGCGGCTGGATGGCGTCCAGCGCCTCGGGCGCTTCCGCTGCGCGGCCCTCGAGGATGAAGGGATTCATGGGATCGGGCAGGGCCAGGCTGACGGAGTCGTTGTGCGCCAGATTGCGGATGCGCACAGCGTTGGCTTGTGTGACCACGTAGGCTGCGCGCCCGTCCCATACATGCCAGATAGGGGCCAGGTGAGCACGCCCATTGGGCCGCACGCTGCCGTACCAAATGGCGGGCGCGGCGGCGAATGTTTCCAGCAGGGCATCCAGCGGCGCGGGAGGTGTGGCAGACGGCGTACTCGACATGGGCGATTGCGACTCCTTCGTCGCACCTATTTTACCAGAGGCATGGGCATTCCTCAATCGGCGGGCCGACGGCAATCGCAGCGCCTGCCACTTGCTGTGTGGTGAGGAGAGCAGAACCACCGTGTCACACCGGAGACGTGACTTGCGCATCGCCGCCCACTTGGGCGTGCGGGGCAGCGAGGCCGTTGCAGTTGCGCCCGCCAGGGGCGATCCGTTTCGACGCGCGCCCTGTTTCAATGGTAAAATACGCGGAAATCCAGCCGGCCGGGGACGTATGCGCCCGGCGCGGTTGGGCGTCCCATTGGCTGCTGCAGGGGGAGAACAGTCTCATGACCAAATACATTTTCGTCACCGGTGGCGTCCTCTCCGGTCTCGGCAAGGGCGTGACCGTGGCCTCCGTCGGCCGCATCCTCAAGGCGCGCGGCATCAAAGTCGCGATTATGAAGCTCGACCCCTACCTGAACGTCGACCCCGGCACCATGTCTCCCTATCAGCACGGCGAGGTCTTTGTTACCGAAGATGGCGCCGAGACGGACCTCGACCTGGGTCACTATGAGCGCTTTGTGGACGAGAACCTGAGCCGCCTCTGCAACGTCACCAGCGGCCAGATCTACAACTACGTCCTCAGCCAGGAGCGGCGCGGCGATTATCTGGGCGGCACCATTCAGGTGATCCCCCATGTCACCAACGAGATCAAGCGGCGCATTGGATTGCTGGCGCGCTCGGCGCAGGCCGATGTCATCCTCATCGAAGTCGGCGGCACCGTGGGCGACATCGAGGGGCTGCCCTTTCTCGAGGCCATCCGCCAGATGCGCAAGGACGTGGGGCGCAAGAACACGATCTACATTCATGTCACCTGGCTGCCCTATCTGGCCGCAACCAAAGAACTGAAGACCAAGCCCACACAGCACAGCGTGCGCGAACTGCGCGGCATCGGCATCCACCCCGATGTGATCTGCTTGCGCAGCGACTTTCCCGTTGAAGAGGATGTGCTCGCCAAGACGGCGCTCTTTTGCGACGTGGACAAGGAAGCGGTGATTTCGCTCATCACCGCCGATTCGATTTACGCGGTGCCGCCCAGCCTGGAGGAAGCGGGGCTGGGTGATTGGCTCGTCAACCAGTTGAGCCTGACGACCACGCGCAGCGCCGAGGACGGGCTGGCCGACTGGGTGCACTTCGTGGAGGAGGCGCGGCGCGACAAGCCCACAGTGCGGATTGCGCTTGTGGGCAAATATGTAGAGCTTGAGGACGCGTATCTCAGCGTCAAGGAATCGCTCATGCACGCCGCGCTCGACTGCGGCTATGACGCCGAAATTGTCTGGCTCAACTCCGAAGACCTGGAGCGCGGGCGCGACCTCGACAAACTTGCCACGGTGGATGGCATTGTGGTGCCGGGTGGTTTCGGCTACCGTGGCATCGAGGGCAAAGTGCTGGCGGCACGCTACGCACGCGAGCACAACGTGCCTTACCTGGGCCTTTGCCTGGGGATGCAGGTGATGTGCATCGATTTTGCCCGCCATGTAACCGGCAGCGAAGAGCCCAACAGCACTGAGTTTGATATTAGTACGAAATACCCGGTAATTGACCTGATGCCCGAGCAGCGCGACATTGCCGATATGGGCGGCACAATGCGCCTCGGCTCCTATCCCTGCCAGTTGCAGCCGGGCACGCGCGCAGCGGCGGCATACCTCAGCCGCGGCTATGGCGACACGGTGGACGAACGCCATCGCCACCGCTTCGAGTTCAACAACCAGTATCGGGGTGAGTTGGAGCGCCAGGGGCTTGTCTTCAGCGGCGTCTCGCCTGATGGCCGTCTGGTCGAGATTGCCGAGTTGCGCGACCACCCCTTCATGCTGGGCACGCAGTTCCACCCGGAATTCAAGAGCCGTCCCACGCGCCCGCATCCGCTCTTCGTGGGCCTTGTCAAGGCGGCGTTGAACCACATGAGCAACGGCGTGACGTCAATTGCGAGCAGCAACGGCGCGGCCAACGCAAGCGCTGCGCGCAAAGAGCGCGTGGGCGAGAAGAGCTAGCCACAACCTGTGGCGTCACAGTTCGACATCAGTCTGTCCGAACCGGGCGACCTGCAGAATCGCGAAAGAGAGAATTCAAATGTCCGGCCACTCCAAATGGTCCACAATCAAGAGAAAGAAAGGTGCAAACGACGCCGCGCGCGGCAAGATTTTCACCAAACTCGCGCGCGAGATTCAAGTTGCCGCGCGCAATGGTGCGGACCCCACCACCAACTTCACGCTGCGCCTCGCCATTGACAAGGCGCGCGCCGAGAACATGCCCAAGGACAATATCGAGCGCTCGATTCGGCGCGGCGCGGGGCTGGAGAAGGACGCCGCCCAGTTTGAGTCGGTCCTGTACGAGGGCTACGGCGCCAATGGCGTGGCGGTGCTGGTGGATTGCCTGACCGACAACCGCAACCGCACCATCAGCGACTTGCGCCATGTTTTTGCTCGCGCCAATGGCAGCCTGGGCGAGCCGGGCTCCGTGGCGTGGCAGTTCGCGTCCAAGGGCTATTTCGTCTTTGATCTACTGGACGAGGACGGCAACCCCACGGGCCTCGACACCGACGCACTCTTTGTGGCAGCCCTTGAGGCAGGCGCCGAGGACCTGATTGTCGGCGAAGACGTGGCCGAAGTCTATACCGAGCGTGAGGCCTTTGCCGAGGTGAGCAATGCCTTGAGCACGGCGGGCTTCCACCCCTCCACAGCCGAACTCACCATGAAGCCGAACCAACTGATAACACTTGATGGTGATGACGCCGGCTCCATCTTTGGCCTGGTTGAGCAACTGGATGAGCTGGACGATGTGAGCAACGTCTATCACAATCTGGACGTGACGGACGAGATGATCGCCCAATTCGCCTAACGCGGAGTTGCAGCGCCGAGGTGATGCAACAGAGTGGATTTTCGTCAAGGTGTAGGCACGCGCATAAACGAGGGTGGCGGCCGCGCAGGCTGCTCGCACTCAACACTGAAGGTGAGGATCAGCATGGCCAAGCATCCGGTGAGCACAGAAGAGGCGCAACGTTTGGGCGATACGCTTGGCGTTGACTGGAAGGCCATCCCGCTGGAGGAGTTTCGCAAGGGCCTCGAGGTCGAACTGGAGCATGGCGCGCACGACCCAGAAACCGACGTCACGCACGATGACCCGATCTTGACGGGCAAGATCGCGTGGGCGCACCTGAAGGAGTTCAGCGATTACTACACGCGGCTCGCGATACTCGAAGCCGACGCTGACGCCTACTGGGCGGATCACGCGCGCGGCGCATCTTAGCACGCAACTGTCGCAGCAAGGGCGCCTGCGTGGGCAGCGCAGCTGAGCCAGCGGGCCCTGTCTTCTCTGCTTGCTGGGCGCGCGCGGATCGTTTTGGGTTATGACTGCTCGCGAGGCCGCTTTCAGAGACCGAACGCAGATGGAGTACATTGTGCTGGGCATCGACCCGGGTACCGCACTCACCGGCTATGGCGTGGTGGGACAGGATGGCCGCGGCGATTTTGTGCTGCTCGCCTGCGGCGTTTTCCGCACGCAGCCCACAACGCCCATGCCCATGCGCCTGCGCGAGCTCTTTGGCGATGTGCAGCAGATTATCGACGAGTTCGCGCCCAATGAGGTCGCCGTCGAGAAGCTCTTCTTTGGGCGCAATGTGACGACGGCGATTTCGGTTGGCCAGGCGCGCGGCGCCATTCTGCTGGCTGCGGCGCTGCGCGATTTGCCTGTTGCCGAGTACACGCCTGCCGAAGTGAAGCAGGCGATCTGCGGCTACGGCAACGCCGACAAGCGCCAGGTGCAGGTGATGGTGCAACGCACCCTTAACCTCGACGCGCCGCCCCATCCCGACGACGCCGCCGACGGCGTGGCGATTGCGCTCTGTCATCTGCAAACCGTGGAGTATCGAAGGCGGGTTGGGCTATGATTCGGCTGGTGCGCGGCACGGTCGCGGGCAAAGGCAAGGATTACCTGATTGTGGCCACGGGCGGCCCAGCCGGCGGCGGGGGGCTCAAGGGCGCCGCGCCCGAGCCGACCGTGGTCAAAGCGCCTCTGGACCACGCCATTCTTCTGCACACCTACCTGCAGGTGCGCGAGGATGCGCTGACCCTGTTTGGCTTTGAGAGCGAAGACGAGCTGGCCATGTTTGAGCTGCTGCTCACAGTCAGCGGCGTGGGCCCCAAGGTGGCGCTTTCCGCACTCAGCGTCCTCTCGCCCGAGGCGCTGCGCAATGCGCTCGCCAGCGAGGAGCCTGCGCTGATTGCGCGCGTGCCCGGCATCGGCAAGCGCACCGCCGAGAAAATTGTGCTCGAGCTCAAGGACAAGGTGCGCGGCACGGTAGGCAGCGTGCTAGGGCTCGTGCGCATGGTGGACGCCGACGCCGAGGTGGTCGACGCGCTCGTCGGGCTTGGCTACAGCGTCATGGAGTCGCAGCGCGCGGTGCAGGGGCTGCCGAAGGATGTGGTGGGCGTCGAAGATCGGCTGCGCATGGCGCTGAGCCGCTTCGCATCGTAGCGAATAAACGATGACGCAAAGGCGCGAAGTAAAGCAAAAGCAATAATCGCAAGTGCAGGCACTGCAAAGGCAGAAAACCAACAAGTAGCAGGAATTGCGTCTTTGATTCCTACCTTTTCCGCAGTTGCCGTGGTTTCTGCGTACAGGAATTTTCACCATTCCAGATAGAGCGAGTTGATTCATGGCAGATGTACAGGCTTTGCGCCGCGGCGACATCTATACCGAAGATGACGCACTCTGGCGCGTGATTGATCACCAGCACATCAAAATGGGGCGCGGCTCGGCCACGGTGCGCCTCAAGGTCCGTAACGTGCGCACCGGCTCCACCGTGGAGCGGACCTACAACAACGGCCAGCGCGTTAACGACGTAGAGCTGGAAACGCACGAGGTGCAGTTCCAGTACACCGATGGCGATTTCTATCACTTCATGAACACGGAGACCTTCGAGCAACTGGCGCTTTCGCCTGCCGAGCTGGAAGGCATTACGTCCTACCTGACCGACAATCAGATTGTAATGGTTGAAATGTATGAGGATGAGCCCATCAGCATTCGCCTGCCCACGACGGTGGACCTGAAGATCGTGGGCGCGGAGATCGGTGTGGTGGGTGACACCGCCGCGGGCACGCCCATGAAGGAGATTGAGCTGGAGACGGGGCTGCGCATGCAGGCCCCCATGTACCTCAAGATTGGCGAGGTCGTGCGTATCGACACGCGCGACGGCAGCTTCGTGACGCGTGTGCGCGGCTGACACTACTACCCCTCGGGACCGGTGAATTTGCCCCTGTGGGGTGGGCCGCGTATAATTCAAGCCTGCTGTGAAGCGCCGTTGTAGCTCAGTCGGTAGAGCAGCGCACTCGTAATGCGCAGGTCAAGAGTTCGAGTCTCTTCAACGGCTCACAATGAGCGCCGCCCCATTCCGGGGCGGCGCTTCTGTTTGGTAGCGGCGTGCTTGCCGGCCGCTGCGCCTAACCCTGCATGAGCAGAATCCAGTTCCCGCATGTGTCGTCGAAAACCGCCTGCTTGCCATAGCCGGCATCCTCGGGCGCGCTCTTGAAGTGCACACCCTGCGCGACCAATTCTTCATACTCCAACTGCACGTCGACAGAGAAGAAGAGTGTAGCAGGTATGCCATCAGCATAGATAGCGGCCTGATAGGCACGAGCGGCCGGGTGTGCGTTCGGCTCCAACACCAACTGCATACCATCCGCTTGAGCAGGGGATATCACCGTAATCCACCTGTACTCGCCCGCTGGAACGTCCGTATGCAAAACAAAGCCCAGTTTTTCGGTATAGAACCGCATCGCCTCTTCTTGATCATCCACGAAGATACTGGTTAGGCCGAGTCTCATCACACTCTCCTGTTGCCCTGCATCATGCCTGCGATTTTAGGTCGGTGCACGCTAGAGCGGCTCATCGCCAACCAGCCGCGCAAAGGTCGCCGCATCAATGTTGCTGCCGCAGACAACCAGCCCTACGCGCCGGCCGCGCAGCGCTTCGAGCAAGGGGCCGCATAGCGCCGCTGTAGCCGCCGCACCCGCCGGCTCCACGGCCAATTTCATGCCCAGGAAGAGCAAACGCATGGCCGCGCGCATCTCGTCATCGCTCACCAGCACAATCTCGTCCACATAGCGGCTGCAGAGGTCGAACGAGTAGGGCAGCGCCATGGGTGCGCCCAGGCTGTCCGCAATGGTGCGCACTTGCTCGATTGCCTGCGCGCTGCCCGCCGCAAAGCTGCGGCGCATGGAATCAGCGCCCTCCGGCTCCACGCCATAAACGCGGCACTGCGGCTGCAATTGCTTGAATGCGGCTGCCATACCCGCCGCCAGGCCGCCCCCACCAATGGGGATGATGACAGCATCCAACGCCGGCGCTTGCGTGGCGAATTCGAGGGCGACTGTGGCCGTGCCCAGTGCAGTCAGGGGCCCCTCAAAGGGATGCACAAGAAAACGACCTTCCTCCTCCTGCACTTGCGCCACACGCGCAAAGGCGAGTTTGACGTCATCCACGAGCACCACCTCGGCCCCCAACGCGCGGCAGCGCGCCACACGCAGCGGATTGGCCGTGCGCGGCATGACGACCTTGGCCGTCGTGTCGAGCAGCGCCGCGGCATATGCAACGGCAATGGCGTGGTTGCCCGCGCTTACAGCCGTCACGCCCCGGTTGAGGGCGACGCGGTCAAGGTCCAGCATGACGGTCAGGGCGCCGCGCGGCTTGAAACTTCCCGTATGCTGGAAGAGTTCCAGCTTGAGGATGACCTCAGTCTCATCACCCACAATGTCCTCAATGTCGGGCCCCTGCCAGCGCCAGACGGGCGTCTCGCGCACCAGATCGCCGAGGCGTGCACGGGCGGCACGAATGCTGTCAATGTGAACGGTATCGGGCATGAAGGCTCCTTATGATCGTTGTCGCGCGCGTGGAATAGAGACAAATGACGCGATTTTCCAGTGCCGCCTGCTGGGCGCGCAGGTGCTTCTTCACCGTCAGCAAATGGTGTGTCCGCCTCTTGCACGAAGCATCGCTGGCCACAACCATGCACTCGCGCCCGGCCACCCGCCCGACGTTAGCGACCGTGCCTGTGCCACGCGCATCATTGCTGTAGAGGTCGTGCGCCGCCAGGGGCGCAAGCTCGAGAAAAAGAGAGCCGGGGTCAAGCAGATCATCCACCCGCTCGCGCACAAAAAGCTTTCCCAGGGCGCGGTGACCTTCGAGTGCGCGTGCGCCCCCTGGCGCTCTGTCTCAAGGTGGGCGCACAACGTGGCGCCGAGTTCCCGTTCGTCTTCGTCAAAGCGGCGAAAGTCGGCGCTGGTTGGATCCACGGCTCATGCGAAGGGGTCCATGTGCAACGTCAGATTGCATTAAAGAATAGTGCTATGGTACCCAGAGACGCGACGTGGTGCAATTCAACCTGCGCCTGAACCAGAGCGATTGCTCCTGATTGTACTGGAAGGGCAATGTGCGGATATGCGCTGGGCGCCACGTGTACGCAGTCCACAGGCAACGGTTTCGGAGTCGCGAGACTCGCTACGACCTCATCACACTGACTGCCGGCGACCGTCGGCGCTCCGCACACGCACCGG
>CAYJNV010000178.1:0-9148 GCA_964370975.1 uncultured Caldilineaceae bacterium
AGGCCTCTCGGCCTTCACCTGCGCGCACCATAACGAGCGCCAGTAAAAGCTCCGCAACAGACCACGAGCGCACTTCTTCAATGCAAGAGAGAGGGGTGCAAGGGCGTTTCCGCCTTTGCACCCCTCTCTCTTGTCTGTGGCCTATGGCCCTGCCGCGTTGCTACGGGCGCAAGATAGCCGGCAGGAAGATGCTGCTTGACGTCCCGCCGTTCGGCTCCTTGCTGGGCGGCGCCGAAGTTGGGCTGCAGGGCAGTTGCTCCACCGGCCCGCCCAGCAGATAGGCGACAATCTGCCCGTTGAAGAGCATGCGCACCTCCTGCAGATTGTCGACGTCGCCATCATACGAGAAGGTAGTCGGCGCCCCTGCAACCAGATTCAGGTCGAGCGTGCTCACCACAACGCCGCCACCGGGTCCGTTCTCCACAAACTCAATTACATAAGCGCCGCTCTGATCGGCCGTCACTGTCCAAACCGCCACACCTAGCTGGCATACTGCGACCAGGTTGATGTCGGGGAGACGACAGTTCAGCGTCACGCGTGCGCTGGACTGCTGGCCCGTCTGCGTAATCTCCACTGTATTGTCAACGATCCTCTGGAAGAGGTTGGTCTCATCGTAGACAATGTCGGTGCAAGCGAAGGGAACCTGGTAGCTTTGCGTGCCGCTGCCCGCAAAGATCCACGGCTGGCCAGTGGCCGGGTTGGTGTCGGTTACGGTTACTGAGGCAAGCGTTGTCTGGGAGGGCGGCAGGCCGACAAAGGTGTAGGGGACAACGGGGCTGCTGTAGACAATGCCCGTGGTCGCGGTGATTGTCGCGGTGTTCGTGCCGCTGGCATTGTTGGGCACGGCGGTCGCGTAGGTGCAGACCAGGCTCCCACCGGCGGGCACGGATGTGGCAGGGCACGTGACGGTTGCGCCCAGGCCATTGCCCAGTCGATCCGCAATCCCCGTCAACTGCAGCGCTGCGCCAGGGTGCGGGTTGACCACTCTAATCGTCCCGAAGATACGGAAGTTCTCGTCGATGGGCGCTGATTTGGTCAGCGTAACCGTGTAGGTGACGGGCGCGCTTTCGCCGTCGACCAGGTCGAGTTGCACAACCGATGCGCGCTTCTGAATCTGCCACGTGAAGCGCCGCGTGAAGTCGGGATCAACCGTCTTCTCGACGGACGGGCGATAGCAGTTGACGGTCATCGTGGCATCTGCGCTCTGCTCAGTCTCAACGATGCGGGCGGTGTTTGCGCGCGCATAGGTGGCCACGCCATTCACGTAATTCAGGCCACTGCCGCAGACAACCGTGCGCGTGTACACAAGCGAGGTAGATGTGACGACCTGGGATGCAAGTGGCGTCGGCGCACCACCGTTGTAGATATCATCAATGGTGACCGGATCGATGACCGGCGTTGGCGCACCAAAGACTACAGGCGCGGTCGCGGTTGCCACCTTGGCGCCTTCGAATGTCACATTCACCGTGTTGGTGCGTGGTGTTGCATCCGGCAGGGGTGTAACGTAGGTGCAAAGCAGCCGGGCACCGGGCGCCAGCGTCCGCGGCAGGCCGCCCGGGCAGCTTACTGGCGCATTGCCCGCACCGCTCACCGTATCGACCACTGTGCTGATCTGCGTGGCAATCGGACCCGTGTTGGTGATATAGATCGAGCCAAAGACCTGATAGCCGCCAAACTCGGCGGTTGGCGTCACCTGCACCGTGTAGGTTACAGCCGAACTTTGTCCCTCGAAGAGATTCACCACAGCGGGCGTGACGCTCTTGGTGATCTGCCAGGTCGGGGTGAAGACATATGAAGGATCGGCCGTCTTGAGGACAGTGATGGATGCTTCGGGATTGCAGTAGCTAGACGGGTCGGTGGCAGACATGTTCGGAATCTGCACCCTGCCGATGTTGGTGTAGGCGGTGCGCCCGGGCGTTGCCAGATTACCCGCGCGGCAGACGTTGGGCACGAGCACAAGCCCTGTCCCCACCGGCGGGGTGCGCAGATCGAGTGCCAGGCCGGTTGCGACATAGCGCCACACCTCGCCCGGCTGCAGGATGGCGTTGCCGTCGCCCTTGCCGTCGCCGCTCACCACAGCCGCAAAGAGCGGCGTGACGCCGGGAATGTTGTCCGTCACCGTGATCTCGCCCAACGGAATGTCAATTGGGCCCGTGTTGTTGATGAGATAGGCCCAGGTGACCGTGCCACCGGGCGCTATCAGCGGGACGCCCGCGGCATCAGGATTGTTGGCGTCGGCGCCATTGGTGAACTTGATGATGTCGATGGCGGGTGTGGGCGGCGTCTCGCAGAAGATGTCCCAATCCTGGCCACCGGGTCCGAGCACGCCGGGCGCGTTATCCAAATCGCCGCCAATCCAGTTGACCAGATCGCCGTCTTGATCCAGCACCTGGATGGCGATGTCAACGTGCACCTCGACGTTGGAGCCGTTGTCCTGCCACTGCGTCAGCGGCGGATAGGGCACCAGCAGGTTGAGATCGCTCGACTGGTTGACGGTGATGAAGGAGAACTCCTGCGCATTATCGGGCCGGCGCACGCGCACATAGCCGTCGAGCGTCCAGCCGGCGCGCAGGCCGGTGGTGGTGATGATATCGCCGCGCGATGTGCAGTCGCTGCGTGTGTCCATGCTGGAGAAGGTGAAAGACGGGCCGCCGTTGGGATCAATAAAGGTGCGCGTGTTGCGCGGCAGCACAGCCTGTGCCTGCGCAATGGGCGCAAACACGGCGGAGATCAAGAAGAGTACGAGCGTGAGCAGTGCAGCAAGGCCTGCTATAGGCAGCCGTGCCGAGGAGCCTGTCGATGTGTAGCGAGCCATACGGTGTGATTCCCTTTCCTGCTGGGCATTGACGAGTTGATGGAGGGCGGCACGTGCGCCGACGCTTGCCTTGTACAGTCAGGCATCCGCCATGTTTGGGGCCATGCGCAGACACAGCATGATCCCGTGTGGTACACGGCGCGCCGCGGCTGACGTCAGCCGTGCGCGCCGGGAAGTTTTCGTCGTGCGTGGGGCACGAACATGGGGGGACTGCAATTTGCCGTGCGCGAGGCACGACTGGGAGGGGCGAACTCTAAGCGTGCCCGAACTATTGACTGGGGCACTAAGACCCAAGGTCGTGTGCTGCGCGTGCGCTGCCATCACGAGATGTTCTGCTGTGTGCAGCGGCCGCGCGGGGGGAAACGCGTACACTCGGGTCAACTGTTTCCTGCGTGGAACGCGAGGTCGTGGGGTGGCCGCGCGTGAATCTCCGGCAGGTTGGACTTACATGTTGTCCTCGCATCAGGATTACATAAGCCGTGTCGCCCGCACCCTGTAGACTACTGGTTAACTGCAACGATACAGCAACCATACATAGCCACGACGTGCGGGAATCGTCAGACAATCGTCCCCAATGCATGGGGAGGGGGAAGTATAAAGGGCGCACGCGCACTTGTCAAACAACCGACGCGGCTGTCAAGGGTCGGGAAAAGCGAAGCGAGGCTTCCAGATGCGGAGGCCTCGCTTCGTGTCTGTTGTGTGGTTGCGCTCATGCGCCCAGCGCATGTGTCCCTACGCCCGCTGCGCGATCCGCTGCTTCGCGGCTCTGCTGCGCCTGGCGCACAATCTCGCGAACCTGTTCAAGGTGGTCGGCTTCGTGGCGCAGCCCCAGCGCAAAACGCTGCAGCGCGTTGTACTTGGGCTTGTCCGGGCCAAACTGGAAGAAGACATCCATGTGCGGGTGGTCGGGCCACATGTCCAGGCTTGCCACGCGCATGCGCCGGCTCTCCTGCAGACGCTGGCGAATTTGATCAATCGTCGTCACGCTCTCCCAGGGAAGTTCGTAGCGGGAGCGGCCGTGCATTTCAACGCCGCGCGCCATCTCGGCGGCAAGGAAGGCCGCCTCTTCCGCCGAGGCAGTCGTATGCAGGATGACGTGACCCAGCGTCCAGGCGTCGTTCACCAGGTTTGCGCCCTCGCCGCTGGCATAGGGGTCATTGGCATCGGGGTCCACCGGCTGAAAGACAACGTCGGCGTCGGTGCAGTCGGCTACGAGTGTGAGAAGCGTGTCAACCATCTCGTGGCTATCACTGCGCAGTTCCTCGGGCGTGAGGTTGCTTGTCAATTCGGCAAAGGTCATGCGCTTTTCGCGCACGGCGGCAAAATCCAGCATGAGGGGTTTCTCTCCTTGTCTTGCTCGCCCGCTCACGGGCATAGTGAACAATTCGGGCATTCAGAGCCGCACGCAGGCGGCGTTTGTACATTCTCGCACAAACGGAGCGCAACGTCTGTAACACGCGTCACGCAAGAGCCGCCCGCAGTTGTGCCTGTTTCGGTAACAGGATGACAGATGGCGCCTTCAAATGCCAGTAACATATGTCGCATGAATACAGGTCATTTGTCTCGAATTCTGGGCGGATTTTTCGCGATAGCCATCCTTTTGAGCGGCTGCGCGGCGCAGGCGCGGTCGCCCTCACTGGCTGCCAATGTGGTGGAGGCGCTGCGCGTGCCGCATGACGCGGGTTATGCGCGTGCGCTGGCGCCGATGCCCTTCTCGTTCCCGCTCGACCACGGCCCCCACCCGGCCTATCGCACCGAATGGTGGTACTACACGGGCAACCTGCAAAGCGCCACGGGCGCAGATTATGGCTTCCAGTTCACCATTTTTCGCAGTGCGCTCACCCCCGAAGCCGTTGCGCGCGCCTCGACACTGGCGAGCAACCAGGTCTACATGGCGCACTTCGCCGTGTCGGATGGCCCGGCGCGCGTCCACTACAGCTTTGAGCGCTTCAGCCGCGGCGCGGCCGGCCTGGCAGGTGCGCAAGGCGAACCCACCTATAGCGTGTGGCTTGAGGATTGGGCGGTGCGCACAACTGCACCAGGCGTTGTGCAGATTGTGGCCGGCGCACAGAACGCCGATGGCCCCGTGGCGATTGACCTGACGCTGCGCGAGAGGCGCCCGCCCATGCTCCAGGGTGAGCAGGGGCTGCACCAGAAGGGGCCCGAGGCAGGCAACGCCTCCTACTACTACAGCCTGCCCGGGCTGGAGACTTCCGGCACAATCTCGACACCCGCCGGTACGGTCGAGGTCACCGGCGACAGTTGGATGGACCATGAGTATGGCACCAGTGCGCTGGGCGGTGATGCGCTGGGGTGGGATTGGTTCAGCCTGCAGTTGGACAACGGCGCCGCGCTCATGCTCTACGACATTCGCACGCCGCCCGGTGCGTCCCGCTTGCCCGTAACCGCCGCGCTGGCCTGGCCCGACGGCACGCAAATTGCCCTCTCCGCGCAGGAATTCACGATCACGCCCACGCGCACGTGGAGCAGCCCGCGCACCGGTGCGACCTATCCCGTGGCGTGGGAGATCTCCGTGCCCGGCCAGGAATTACAGTTGACCGTGTCGCCGCTGCTCGATGAACAGGAGATGCAGGTGAGCTTCGTCTACTGGGAGGGGGCTGTGCGCGCCGAGGGGACGATGGCGGGCGCGGCTGTGACCGGTCGCGGCTACGTGGAACTGACCGGCTACGGGCAAAGCGCGGGGGCGTATCAGCGATAGGCTGTATCGTTCGGCCAGACAGCGGCGCACGTGGCGATCCTTGAATGGAGTTGCCAGTGACTGAAGCGAACAATCTAGACGCTACTGTCAGCACCGAGCGGATACTTCCGTTTAGCCGGCGCAAGGTATTCGCCGCGTTCGAGCTACCGGATCAACTTGCCCGCTGGTGGGGACCCAAGGATTTCACGAACACGTTCGAGCGGTTTGAGTTCAAACCCGGCGGGAAGTGGGTTTTTGTGATGCATGGCCCGCATGGCGCCAACTACGCCAACGAGAGTGTCTTCCGTGAGATTCAAGCCAATACCAGGATCGTGATCGAGCACGTCGTTGAGCCTTGGTTCAAGCTGACAGTGACACTGACCGCTCGTGGTGACCAAACGCACTTGGCTTGGGTTCAGGAGTTTGCGAGCCCCGCAGTCGCCGCACAGATGCGCCCCCTGAGCGAAACCGCAAACGAGCAGGTCCTCGACCGGCTGCAGGCGCTGCTCGCGAGCGAGAGTGCCTGAGGCCCGCGGGGTCGTTTCGCTTTCATCGACGGCATCTACGATAACTCCCCGCGCTTCGGTTATCAGGAGGCGTGCGAGCGTTTCCTCGGCGCGCCGTTGCCCGGAAATGTGGGCGTGGCTCCGCTTGCGCACGTGGTACTTGTCCCCCCCATTCTGCCGATTGACAAACCACGAAAGCAGTCGCTACAATACCCTCGTTACAAAATCACATCGTCCCACACAGAAATCCGTCGCCGTTCACCTTGCTGCATGCGCATATGCGCTGCACCTTTTCCAGCCATGAGGCCCAGCGCCGGGCCTGCCCGCTCCCCTGCCGTCCCTCCCCTGTCCACCGCACTCCTCAGCCAGCGGAATCGCCCATTCACACGCGTATATTCTGCAGTCCGCACTGCCGGCAGAACGTCCCACAAGCGGAACGTTTGTTACGGCATCCCCGTCCAACCAGTGGTAGAGTATTGATGCCCGGTTTTTCGGCCGTACTCACTGTCCTTTGAAGGAAGAATCACGCCATGTCTGACAAACTGGATCGCTTCACCAAGCGTGCGCGTCGCGTTTTGACGCTGGCCCAGGAAGAAGCGCTGCGCCTCAACCACAACTATATCGGCACCGAGCATCTGCTGCTCGGCCTTGTGCGCGAGGAAAACGGCGTTGCCGTCAAGGTTTTGCGCGAGTTGGGCGTGGAGCCCAGCCAGGTTATCCGCGCCGTCGAGCGCACAGTCGGCCGCGGCGAACGCCCGCCCTTTGGCAAGCCCACCCTGGCCCCCCGCACCAAGCGGGTGATTGAGTTGGCCGTCGACGAGGCGCGCCTCATGGGCCACCACTATATCGGCACCGAGCACCTGCTGCTTGGTCTTGTGCGCGAGGGCGAAGGCATTGCCGTCAACGTGCTGCGCGGCCTGGGCATCAACCTGGATCGCGTGCGCACCCAAACCGCACGCAACATTCTGCAAACGCAATCGCAGGCCAAGGAGAAGCAGAAGAAGGAATCCAAGACGCCTCTCATGGACCAGTTGGGCTATGACCTTACGGCCGCGGCCGAAGAGGACAAACTTGACCCCGTGGTCGGCCGCCAGAGCGAAATTGAGCGGCTGATCCAGATCCTGAGCCGGCGCACCAAGAACAATCCGGCGCTGATCGGCGAGCCGGGCGTGGGCAAGACGGCCATCGTCGAAGGGCTGGCACAGCGCATCATCGAAGGCGACGTGCCGGAGCCGCTGCTCAACAAGCGGCTGCTTATGCTCGATGTGGGCAGCCTCGTGGCGGGCACCATGTACCGCGGCCAGTTCGAAGAGCGGCTGAAGAAGGTCATCGAAGAAGTGATCACCACCCAGGCCATCCTCTTCATTGACGAAGTCCACATGCTCGTGGGCGCAGGCGCCGCGGGCAGCAGCGTCGACGCCGCCAACATTCTCAAGCCGGCCCTCAGTCGCGGTGAGCTGCAGGTGATTGGCGCCACCACGCTCGACGAATACCGCAAGTACATCGAGAGCGACGCCGCGCTCGAACGGCGCTTCCAGCCAATTCTGGTGGCCGAGCCGTCCATAGAGGAGACCATCGAAATCCTCAAGGGCGTGCGCAGCCGCTACGAGGATCACCACAAGCTTCTCATTACCGACGCGGCGCTCGAGGCCGCAGCGCACCTCGCGGCGCGCTACGTGCCCGACCGCTTCATGCCCGACAAGGCAATCGACCTGATCGACGAGGCGGGCAGCCGCGTGCGCATGTACAAGGCGCCCTACGCCGCCAACCTGCGCGAAACCTTTATCAACCTCAAGAAGTTGCAGAAGCAGAAGGAAGAGGCGCTTGACACGCAGCGCTTCGACGATGCCATCGACCTGCGCTACAAGGAAGTGGAGCTTGAATCGCGCCTGGCCGAACTGCGTGACGGCTGGAACGAAGTCGCCAACCAGCCCAAGGTGACAGCCGCGGACATTGCCGAGGTCGTGGCCATGTGGACGGGCGTCCCTGTAAGCCGCATTGCCGGTGAGGAGCGTGAGCGGCTGCTGGAAATGGAAAAGGTCATGCAGTCGCGCGTCATCGGCCAGGTCGAGCCGATTCGGGCCATCTGCAAGGCTGTGCGCCGTGCGCGTGCAGGGCTCAAGGACCCGCATCGCCCCATCGGCACCTTTATGTTCCTGGGACCCACAGGCGTCGGCAAGACGCTGCTCGCCAAGACGCTGGCCGAGTACATGTTCGGCAGCGAAGAAGCGCTGATCAAGCTCGACATGAGCGAGTTCATGGAGCGCCACAACGTCAGCCGACTGGTGGGTGCGCCTCCGGGCTATGTGGGCTATGAAGAGGGTGGCCAGCTTACCGAGGCGGTGCGCCGCCGCCCCTACAGCGTGATCCTGCTCGACGAAATCGAGAAGGCGCACCCTGAAGCCTTTAATATGCTCCTGCAGATCATGGAAGACGGCTACCTGTCGGACGCCAAGGGACGGCGCGTGGACTTCCGCAACACGCTGATCCTGATGACGAGCAACATCGGGGCCAAGGTCATCCAGGGGGCCAACAAGCTCGGCTTCGCCATCACGCGCGAGGACAGCGAACAGCGCGAGCAGGAATACGAGTCGATGAAGGCCAAGGTCATGGAAGCCTTGAAGAAGACCTTCCGCCCCGAGTTCATTAACCGGCTCGACGGCATCATGGTCTTCCGCAGCCTGGCGCGCGAGGAGATTGTGCAGATTGTGGAGCTGGAGCTCAAGCCGCTGCGCATGCAGTTGGCCGAGCAGGATATGAAGCTCGAACTCACCGAGGCCGCACGCATGGCCGTGGCCGACGCCGGCTTTGACCCCGACTACGGCGCGCGTCCGCTGCGCCGTGTCATCCAGAACCGCATTCAGGACGGCCTCAGCGAAGGTATGCTGGCCAACAGCTTCGGTCCTGGCGACACGATTACGGTGGACTTCCGCGACGCCGAACAGGAAGACGGCAAGACGATCAAGGACTATGTCTTTGAGGTGACCGAGCACACCGACGTGGTGGACGTCGAGTCGGAAACGGCCGACGCGCTCGAGGCGCTGCTGCAGTAACAACGAACAGCAGAACAGCAGAACTTCGACACAGAGGACACAGAGGGAACAGAGAAACACAGAGAACAGCAACAAC
>CAYJNV010000179.1:0-9144 GCA_964370975.1 uncultured Caldilineaceae bacterium
GGCGGTGATGTTGTGGCTGGGTGTACATTTGGCACCAGCTGGTGAGGACAGCCACGCGGCGCGATGTGAAAAAACACAGCCGGGGGTTTCTAGCCCCCGGCTGTGCGCGTCATCTATGAACATGCAACTGCTGCGTTATGCGTCGCGGTCCAGCGTCTGGTCCGCCATGGAGCTGGGGTCGTCCAGCGGTTCCAGGTGGGTAGAGGCAACCATGCCGGGCAGCGCCCGAGAGAGCGCCGACTCGATCGAATCCGCCACCTGATGGCCATGCTTGATGGTCCATGTGCCGGGCATGAGCACATGCACCGACATGAAGCGTCGCGTGCCCGCCTGGCGCGTGCGCAAGGCATGGAACTCAATTCCCTGCTCACGAAACGGTCGCAGCGTCTTGTCAATCTCTGCGACCTCGGCAGGCGAAAGGGCCGAATCCATGAGGCCCATGGCCGATCGCCGCATCAGCTGCACACCCGACCAAACAATGTTGACTGCGACCAGCAAGCCGATAATCGGGTCCAGAATCAGCCAACCGGTGAAATAGACGAGCGCCACAGCCACGATCACCCCTGCGGAGGTATAGACGTCGGTGAGCAGATGCTTGGCGTCAGCCTCGAGCGTGATTGAGCGATAGCGACGGCCCGCGCGCAGCAGCGTCACGGCCACGCCTAGATTGATTGCCGAGGCGACGACGGCCACCAACAAGCCGATGCCGATATTCTCCAGCGGCTGCGGGTCGAGCAGCTTCTGCCACGCGCTCCAGCCGATGCCGACCGCGGCGACAAGGATCAGCCCGCCCTCGATGCCGCTTGAAAAGTACTCGGCCTTGGTGTGGCCAAATGCGTGGTCCACGTCGGGCGGGCGTTCGGCCACTCCAATTAGCAGCAGCGCCATAACGGCCGCCGCCAGATTGACGAGCGACTCGATTGCGTCGGAGAGGAGGCCGACCGAGCCAGTCAGCAGATACGCGCTGCTCTTGAGCCCGATTGTCAGGAGCGCCGCGGCAATTGAGAGCAGCGCGAATTTCTTGAGTGAGCCGTTCAGCCTGACCGGAGGCTCGACTGGCATAAGCGCACCGTGCGCTACAGCGTCGGCCGGATTTTCGCGATACGGCAAGGCGGACTTCTGTTGGGTCATGCCTGCTCCAGCGGATTGACACATACGCTTGCGTGCTGCAAAGCGGTTAGATATGGCTCTCGACCTGACCAATGGGCAGGCGGATGATCGTCTTCATCTTCTCCGGAGCCGTTCGTTGAGGATCGCTCAGGTAGATTTCGTGGTGCTTCCCCATCTGCACACATCCCTGCGCGGCAATGAAGGCCCGCAGGCGCGCGACCGTGACCGGCTCATCGGCATAGGGTCCAATGTGCAAAACCTGCGCACAGGCGCCCTCTGCAAACGATGTCAAGACAACGAGTTTGAGAGCTTCGTTGTTCTTCTTCTTGCGTGCCAGACGCAACGCCTCGTCCACATGCGCCTG
Source organism: uncultured Caldilineaceae bacterium (assembly GCA_964370975.1). GTDB lineage: Bacteria > Chloroflexota > Anaerolineae > Caldilineales > Caldilineaceae > UBA5069. The sequence goes on from CAYJNV010000179.1 coordinate 1,475, forward strand.
CGTCACAAAGTCGGGCATAACGATCAATGCGCGCCAAAGCCAATTGCTCCGCTCCGCCAGGCTGAAGGTCTCGCCCTCGGCCACCCACCAAAGCGCCTGGAGGGGCATGATGGAGAAGTCCGGTGTGCCGCCGCCCTGCTTGAGCATGAACTTGAGCGTATAGGCGACACTGTAGAGAGCAGTCACAGCCTCGCGCCATGCCGCGGCGGTGTTGGGATCGCCAGTCCCCTCTACTGCGAGAATTCTGAGCGCTGGCGGTGCGACGAGCGCACAGTCCGTGCCGCGTAGAGTGTACAGAGGGCCCAACGACTTCTTGAGATCGATTTTCGGGATCATGCGAGTCCTGGTGGCCGTTGGGCCGATTCCACCTGAAGGTGTAGTCAGCGAACGGAGGCGCGGAGGACGATTCGCTGCAGGCAGGCCTTGCGTCAAGCGCAATTACGACTGCTGCAACTGCGCACCGTTTTGCTGCTGGACGACGCTTGCCGGCTCGAAGCGCTGCTCCGCCATTGTCCAGAAGCGCACGCCGAGGCGCGTGGTCAAGCGCGCCTTTCCGCTGCGCGCCAGCGCCTCGAGTGCGGCGATGGTGCTCTCGTCACCTGCAAGCGCCTGCGTCACCTGCGCCTCGCTCATGGGGTGACGCGTGAAGATAGCAAGCAGTTCCGCCTCGGGATCACCGCCCTCGGCGAAATCAAAGCGCACACCGCTGGGCGGCACCACCTGCGCCGCATCGCCGAGTATGCTACCCAGGATCGCAGTCGCGCGCATGAGGCCATCGGCGTCGGGCGGTTCAATCCACGGTTCGGTCGGCGGGCGGTCGGGCAAGGTCAGATGAACCTGATCCGGCGCTGCGCGCGCCAGCAGCGCGGCCAGGGCCTGCAAGGCGGCGTCATCGTCGTTCACATCGCGCAACAGCATGACTTCAATCCAGAGCTTGCCCTGATAGGCGCGCCGAAACTCGACCAGTCCCTCCACCATGTCGGCCAGGTGCAGGTCGGGGTGGGGGCGGTGCATGCGGCGGTAGAGCGCTTCGCTGCCCGCGCTGAGGGTGGGCATCACCACGTCGGCGGCCAGCAATTCGGAGCGCACTGTCGCATCGCACAATAATGCGCCGTTGGTGATGACGGCCACGGGCACTGACGACAGCGCCTGCACGCGTTGAATCATCCACCCCAGGCCGATGTGAAGTGTCGGCTCACCCGAACCAACGAACGACACATGATCGATCGTGCCGGGCGCATGGGCGGCCAGCACAGCAGCCACTTCGTCGACAATGGCCTGCCGGGGGGCCCACTCGCGCCGCTCATTAACGAGGGACGAGGTCCGCCCCAGTTGGCAATAGACGCAATTCCAGTTGCACGTTTTCAGCGGAATGGGATCGACACCCAGTGACTGCCCCAGGCGCCGCGAGGGGATTGGCCCGTAAACGTATTGCATTATCTTCTTTCGGAATCATGGCGGGATATGCCGGGCCAGCACCCGCAGCCAGCGTCCCGCAATGCACAGCGACAGCGCTAGAAGCCATTCTGGGCGCGGATGAGCAGCAATGGCCTGTCTGCACGATGCAGCACGCCCGCGGCCACGCTGCCGTAGAAGACGCGATTGAGACCTGTGCGGCCGTGGCTGGCCATGGCGATCAAGTCACACGACTCGCGCGCCGCCACATCATTAATGGCCACAACCACAGGACCACTCTCCACAACCGAGCGCACATCAATGTGCTTGCTGCGAAAGGAGCCTTCCAGCCCGGCGAGATACGCTTGCGCCTCGGCAAAATGGCGCTTCATATCTGCCGCCGCGTCATAGGGCGCAATGTCGTACGGCGCAACAATGGTCAAGCCTGATTCGACAATCTGGAGCAAGGTAATGCGCGAGCCGAACTTGACGGCAATCTCTTCCACATAGGGCAATATGCGCTCGGCGCGCGACGACCCATCCAGTGGAACCAGGATGTTTGCATACATGGGACCATCCTCCTTGATGGCTGTATTCGACGTTGAATACGCTGCGTGTAGTATATACCGCGACGCGTCACGTGGCAACGCGGAGGATGTGCGATTTTAAGGGCAGGCCAGCCTCGCGCTCAGCTCGGGCCCAACATCCAGATACGGATGCGCCCGTCGGCGGCGCTGCACGCGATCATGTCGCCCGCGGGGGACCAGGCGACGCCGTACACGCCCTTGACCTTGAGGTTGATTGTCTCGAGCCGCTCGAAGCTGTGCGCGTCAAAGAAAGCCAGCGTATGGGGCGCGGCCGCCGCCAACAATGCGCCATCGGGCGATGGGCGCAGCGCCGAAATTGCCGGGATCTCGAGCGCGACATCGACGAGGCAATCTGCGTTTTCGGCTCGAAATCGGCGCACCACCCCTGCGTAGTCATACGTCAAGATGTGCCGGCTATCAGCATCCCAGCCCAACAGTCCGGTGACGGTATCGTGGCCCGACAGCGTTTGCAGCCTCTGGCCGTCAGGCATCTGCCAAATCAGAACATCCTGGCCCAAGCCGGAGGACGCGAGCAGTGTGCCGTCGGGCGAAAAGGAGACACTCGTGACGTTGCGTAGATGACCCTTGAGCGTCGCACGCAGCGCGCCGGACGGCATGTCGTAGAGCAAAACGCGGCCGTCATACGATGCCGTGGCCAGAAGTGTTGCGTCGGGAGAGAATGCCGCGTCGGTCACCGTCTTGGTGTGGCCTGACAACGTTTGCACGGGCGCGCCATCAGGGAATGAAAAGATGCGCGTCGTCCTGTCGGTCGAGGTTGTGATCAGGCGCGACTCGTCGTGCGTCAGCGTCACAGAGGTGACAGCGTTGGTGTGACCGCGAATCTCCCCGGCAAGACGCCAATCGCGCGTGTCCCAGAGGCGCACAATGGGCTCCATGCCTGTAGTCAGCAGCAGGCGACCGCCGTCTGCGAAGAGGAGAGAAGCGGCATGGCGCGGGTAGGCCTCAATCACAATGGGCGCCTGATTCGAGAGTGCGGCAATGCGGCTGTCCATGCATGCCTCCATGAAAAACGAAAGACGACGGCGCCAAAATGGGCGCCGTCGTTCATTCACCAACCATTCCGAAGCGTCCGTGTGCTAATCAACAAGATCGAGCAGCCTCATGTTGCTGTCATTGGCGGCGGCCCATGCCGAAGCGCCATCGTCCAGTTGCACTTCCCACCACACGATTGTATCTGAATTGCCCTGCAGTTGGGTGGGCCCGCCGATGACTGTGGCTTCCGCACCATCCTGCATGTAGCCCACGGTCTCGCCGGCGGTAGCGCCCGGCTCCGTGCGCAGCGTAAGCTTGGCGCCGTCACGAATGCGTACGCGCCGACCAATCGTTATATTCCCTTCAGCGTTCCTGCTGGGTGGGAGCTCGATTTCGGGGCGAGCGGCGGCCGCGGGTAGCGGCTGATCGACCGGCGGCAGCGCCGTCTCGGGAATTGAGACCGCACCCAGTGGCTCGCTCTGCGACTCGACGCCACCGCTGCCGGGCGTTGTCGCAACTGTCGGCTCCGGCCCGCGCACTCGGTTAACAATCCCTGCGAGCAGCGCAAGCAGGACGAGCGCGGCCACGCTAATCGAGAGCACCTTCCACAAGAATGCGAAGCTGCGCAACTGGCTCTCTTCCTCGGCGGCGGCCTCGGCCATCATGCCAACCGGGCTGAGGGGAATGTGCAGCGGATCACTGCGCAGGAAGCTTTGCCACACCTGGAGTGGCAATTCCTCCGGCCCGGTGTAGCGCTCTTCGATAATGTGTTGTGACTGGCGCACGGCGAGGCGGCCCGAATCATCGGTGGCGCTGCCGTTGAGGTGCAACTCGGCGCGCACAGGCCGCTTTGTGCTGTCGACCAGCACAAGCAAACTGGCAATCGGTCTGCCCTCATTGTCGGAGACGGCGTAGTAATCGGCCAGAGTGAGCTGAACGAGATCGCGGGGGCGGGGAGACGGAGCAGAAGGGATGTCGGCTGGCGGCGCGACGAGTGTTTGCTGGGTCATTGTGGGTCTCGGTGTTTTGCTCAATGGGGGAGCGACCTGCAGGGCACTCCCCAGGAGTCGACGATGCGGCTAGGCCGGTGCGATGTTGCGTCAGTGTCTATCCAGCGTCAATTGTCTGTCAATGGTGCTGCGTACAAATGGGAGAAGGAGCGTATAGAGCCGAATTGTCTGCGCTCAAAGGCATTGTACGACAAAAGTCTCGTGGATGCAATCCGCATAGAACGGTGCGCGTAGTGGGCGGATGGATTCTGGTGGGCAATTGAGCACGCGTTCGTGCTACGCTTGCTGGAAGTGCGTCATCAGGCGGGCGGGCGCAAAGGTCACATACCTGGCCTGATAGATCGCGCCGCGCGTGCGTGCTGCGTCGTAGTCGTCATGATTAGGGAAGACCTCGCAAACATAGAGCGCTGTTTCATCTCCGTAATAGATGATGCGCCTGCCGCTTGCCGACCGGCCCCGTGGATAGACGCGCAGTGGCTCCCCGGAATTCACAACCTCACATTGACTTTCGCGAAGCTGCGGATCGAGAAGGTGCATGAGAAGTTCTTCAATGCGCGCACGCTCACCAACGTCGACATCGTCGAGGAGCGACTGCGCCTGGTCGGACAGACGCAAAGCCGACTCTGGCGCTACGTTGGGCGGGTCTGGCTCGTCACTCACGACCCAAGCATGGTTCAATTGGAACTGCAGTGCGCGCAGCTTGTATTCATTCGTCTTAAGGGATTGCTCCTTATCGTTCAACAGGGATCGCAGCGTCGCAATTTCGTCATCTCGCTCAATCAGGAGTTGCAGCGCTTCGTCGATATCAGCATCGAAGTTGAGTTTCAGCGCCGTCCGCAGGCGCGAGACCGCACGGTCGACACGCGCCTGCTGCGCCTCGGCCGCCCGCTCGTCCGCCAGCCGGTCCAGGTCCGGGTGGCGCCACGATCCAACTCCAAAGGCATTGCTAATGTAGGTAACGAGTTGCCGCAAAGCCCGCTCGGGCGAATCTTCAATTTGGTCCCGCTTCCAGTACCTGTGCACGCCCGCTTCCTGGTCGTCGGCGAAGCCCGGCTGGTAGACGCGCACGTTGCCCCCGTAGCACGCGTGCCTCTGCAAGGGCAAACTGTCGCTATGCCAGCGAAAGCGCGGGCTGAGCACAACAACATGCGCCATCCCAAAGAGCGCACGGGCACAATCGTGCTTGTCAATCAGGAACACGCCCTCGTCGGTGGGTGAAAGCAGGACGACAGGCAGTTGGCGCTGGGGATCGCGCAGGAATGCGACGAAGCGCGACACGCTGATCCTGTCCACCCGACGGACCGCGCCCGCAACCATACCGTCTATATCGCTACACGCAAGCGAATACAAAGGCGCAAACAGGTCGGGCACTCCATCAAACGCGCCGCCAGTTGGCAGCTCAATTTCGTTGCAGATAAGCAGTTCGTCCACTGAGGTGGCGGCCAGGCTGAGGATCTGCTTCCAGCCGGCCGTGGCATCTGCCAACGCAATCGTAACCAAGCGGCGCGTGGGGTCCGTTGCAGAAGACCAGCCGTCGCACGAAATGGAAAGCGCCTCGCCTGCGTGATCCAGCGCAGGCCAGGTGTCCAGAGCCCCACCGTCCAAACCGGCGGTTTCTGCGATCAAATCGCGCAACACCGTTTGTGCGTGTTCGCAGCAAGAGGAGTCACCAGCACCCGCACTTATGCGCACGGACCTTCGGCGTATCTGCATTGTCAGTGCTCCGGGGAATCCGAGAACCATTGACGATTGCGCGCCACCGCCTACTCCACCATGCGCAGTTTGCAGGGCGTAGGGTGAATGGTGACGAGCAGCGGGCGCGCCATGCTTGTGAACGATACAATTGCCTGGCCGGGTGCCAGGTTGGGCAGGCGCAGCCACAGGCCGTCATCCACGTTACCAATCATGCGCTTCAGGCGGTTGGCAACGCTGGCGTCGGTTATCTTGTGGATGATGCTGTTGTTGACAAGCCCGAGCACTTCGTCGGGCAAATGCTGCGGAAGCTGCGTGACGAAGACCAGGCCGAGCCAGCGCTTGCGTCCACGCCGCGCAATGCGAGCCACCTGCTCGAAGAGCGTTTCCATCTTGGCAATACGCTCGCTGGACAGGAACTCGTGCGCCTCCTCAATCACAATCATCATCGGCGTGGGCGCGCGCCCGGCGCGCTCGGCGGCCTCATAGGCAATTTCCTGCTGCTCCTGAACGCCCCGCAACAGGCTGGCAATCACGAGATTGTTAATGGTGGTCGAATCGGAGTCGCTCAGGTCGATAACCGTGGTCTGGCCGGGCATGGCGAGGGCGGCGAAATCCACGGGTGGCGCTTTGGGGTTATCGAAGACGTTGGTGCGCGACAGCCTGTAGAGTTTGCTCACAAGTGTACGCCAGCTAATCGCGTGATTTGTCTCCACCTGGTTCACGCGCTCATCGAAGCGCCGCCGGTTGTCGCCCTCACGGAAGATGCGATTGAAGGGTTCAAAGCTCGTGCGATTGAGCCGCGCGCTCACCGACTGCGCCACATCAAGCAGCATGGAAAGGGTCATGCGCGGGTAGCCCGCGGCATACTCATCAAGGTCAAGCACGCGGCGCTCGTCGTCGGCATTGTCACGACTCGGGAAGATGCCCACGTCGCGCAGAATCAGCTTGGCGGCATCATAGGTCTTGAAGTAGCGGTCTTCCTGCGCCTCGCTGAGCGCCATGATTTCGGCGGCAGCATAGGGCGAGATGCTTGAGAAATCGAGGCGAAAGGGTGATTTGGCCACCCCCGCCGGGGCGGTGCTCTCGCGCCCGACCAGATAACGCACAGTCACCGGCCCCACGCCATGTGCGACGAGCCCGTTGCGTTCAAGCAAGCGCAGCATCTGCACATCCGTTGTGGCGCGGCCGATTTCCGTGTATTCGCCCTCGGTGTCAATCAGTACGGTGGCCATGCCATTGCGGGCGAAGCCTGCAATCATGCCCGAAACAGTCGTCGATTTGCCACCGCCTGTCGTGCCCAACACGGCTACGTGGCGAGGCAGCACCGTCTTGCGGTGCGCCGGCACCTGCACGGCCATGGACTCGAAGCCGACGGCCAGCCCCAGTTCAATTGGAGACTCCTGGATGAGCCCCAACTGGCGGCTCGTCTCCGCCTCGCTGAGCACGAGTACTGGGCTGTTGGGGAGAGGGCGATAACGGGGCGGCACCAACGCACCCTCAATTTCCTCGCCCAGGATTTCGACCTGCACGCGTCCGTGGTAGCGCGGCATAAACTGCGTGCCGTGGACTGTGGTCGTCACGACGATGGGCGCGTCGGCGCGCAACCCGTCAGGCTCGGCAAAGGGACCCTCCACCACGGCGCCCAGATACTGGCGGCCGTCGCCCCCCGCCTCAGCAGTGCGGCTGAGGATGCGCACCAGCGCCTGCGCCGGCACACGGCCAATCGAATCGGCGGGCAGTAGAACCGTGATTGTATTGTCGCGGCTGCCGGGTACGTCGAACATGGTGCGGCCGGCAGCCTCCGCCTCTTGCGCGGTCAAAACGACCGGGCCACCGCTCTGGGCAATATCGGCGTCGAGCGCCTGTGCAAAGCCTGCGCCAGGTCCGGGCATCGTCTGGTTCGAGTCGGATTGTGTAACAGGCACGGCGTTTCTCCGGAGGGAGGGGTGGCGTTTGCTGGTGGAAAGACGTGTGTTGGCAAATGGTAATT
>CAYJNV010000180.1:0-9143 GCA_964370975.1 uncultured Caldilineaceae bacterium
TCCCCACTCCCCATTGTGCTAGAATGAAGCCGTGCCCCAATCGACTGGCGCACCATCTCCCACATCCTCACCCACCTGCAGGCTCAGGAGAGGGCCTTTGTCATGCTGCGAACCGCGCGGTTTTCGACCCGTCTCGTCGTCATGGCTGTACTGCTTATCGTCGTCGCGGGCTGCGCGCTGCCTATGCCGGGCGCAGCACAATACATGAGCAATGTGGTCACCGCTGAAGCACCGCCCATTGTCGTGCCAGGCGAAGTGACCGTGGAGGCTGCGCGCGCCCGCCCCGCGCCGCTGGTAGGGGGCAATGGTGGCGTCTTTCTCACACTGCTCAACGGCACCGACGCGCCTGTGCGGCTCACAAGCGCGGCCAGTGACGTCGCGTCCCATGTAGAACTCCACGAGACCGTCAACGAGAATGGCTTGATGAAGATGATCCCGCAGCCCGAAGGCTTCGAGATTCCCGCGGGCGGCAGCGTCATCCTCAAGCCCGGCGGCAAGCATGTCATGCTGCTCGGCCTGGTGAAGCCGCTGGTGGAGGGCGATAGCTTCCCGCTCACGCTCAACTTTGACAACGGCAAGGTCGTCGAACTCACCGTCCCGGTGGTAGGCATGGCGGGCATGTCCGCAGCGCCCCCGGCCGAGGATGGCGCGGCCATGATGGGCACATCCGCAATGACGGGTACAGAGATGATGACGGGCACGCAGCCGTAATCTCAACCCGACAATCATTTGGAAGCCACGAGCAATTGAAAACTACAAGGAGCCCTCGGTGACGAGCCTGGAGCAGACAAATACCTACCGCGAGATCAACGAGCAGCCCGTCGTTATCGAGCGCTTCCTGCGCACACAGCGCGACGTCACCGAACGGCTCTCGGCCGAAGTGCACCGCCGCGCCATTACGCACGTGGTGATTTCGGCGCGCGGCACCAGCGACAACGCCGGGCGCTACGCCACCTATGTGGTGGGCGGCTACAACCGCTTGCCCGTGGCGCTGGCCACACCCAGCCTGCACACTGTGTACGGGCTGCCGCCCCGCTTTGACGGTGCGCTTGTGCTTGGCATCAGCCAGAGCGGCCAAAGCCCCGACATCATCTCCGTGCTGGAGGAGGCCAGGGCGCAGGGCGCGCTCACCGCGTGCATCACCAATGCCACCAACAGCCCGCTGGCGGCTGTCTCCGACTTTGTGATCGACGTGCAGGCGGGTGATGAGCGCGCCGTCGCCGCCACCAAGAGTTACACCAGTCAGGTAACGGCGGTCGCGCTGCTTAGCGCCGTGCTCGCGCAGGACGCTGCGCGGCTTGAGGAGTTGGACCATCTGCCAGCGGCCGTGAAGGCCACACTTGCGATGAACGACGAAATCGCCGCCATTGCACCCCGTTATCGCTACATGACCGCGTCGGTGGTGATTGGCCGCGGCTTCAACTACGCCACGGCCTTCGAGATGGCGCTCAAGATGAAGGAGCTTACTTACACCATTGCCGAGCCCTACAGCAGCGCCGACTTTCTGCACGGGCCGGTGGCCATGGTGGAGGAGGGCTTCCCCGTGGTGGTGATTGCACCCAGCGGCAGGCTCGCCGGCGAAATGGCCGAGTTCGTTGCCCATATACGCGATTTGCACGGCGAGACGCTCGTCATCAGCGACGATGCCGCCGTACTGCAAAACGCGCGCACGCCGCTGCGCTTGCCGCAGCCTGTGCCCGAGTGGCTTTCGCCCATCACCGCAATTGTGCCTGGGCAGATGTTTGCCATGCACCTGGCGAACGCGCGCGACTTTGATGTGGACGCACCGCGTGGCCTCAAGAAAGTGACCGAGACGCGCTGAGCAGAAACCCCGACGCAAAGGCGCAAAGACGCAAAAAATAGCCAAAGCAAGAAGGGCAGGTCTTGTCGTTGACGTTCTTTGCGTTCCTTTGCGACTTTGCGACTTTGCGTCGAGGTTGCTGGTGTCCGGTTGCACAAATGCCGCGAGCCATTTATTATGGGCGCACGCGCGTTGGCGTAGAGAAACGGGGAGTCCCATGTCAACTGTCCATCGCATTTGCGCCGCTTGCGGCAAGGATGTGCCGCTGCAAGCGCAGCATTGTCCACACTGTGGCCATGACACGCAGGCGGGGCTGCCGGTGAAGACCAATAGCGGCTTGCCCATGGTGGTGGGCAAGGCCGCCGTACCCATGCTGGTGACTGCGGGCACTCTGATTGCACGCATGGTCTGGAAATTGGTGCGCGAGCGCAGCCTGCCTGCGGCCACAGCCGCGCTCAAGGTGCAGCCTGCGCCTGCGCCGCAGCCACTCACGCGGGGCGAGCCGCAGCCCATTGTCGCGCGCGCGCGCCGCTCGATTCACATTCGCTCTACATGGGCTGTGGGTGATGCCAACGGCATCTGGCGACAGGGGATGACCGAGCACCAGATTGATTTTGAGGAGTAGGCCGCAGCGTGCGCAGCGGGTAACAATCAGCCGAAAACCGGGCGAGGGGCGGCATGCCACCCTTCGCCCGGCTCGTTGCGGCGGGTTGCACCCTTGTCACGCTACAGCGTAGTATTGCGGTGCAGCGAAGGGGCTAAGCGCCAACAAGACCGCTTCCTCCAGCGCATCGACGCGGTTGATGCGCCCGCCCGTGAAGGCCCCCACGGCGCCCTGCTTGTGCTTCACGTTCTCCTCGCCCAGCAGTACATCCATCAGCGGGCCCAGTTCACCGCCGGCGCGAATCGCCTCGGCCACCCCGGCAGGCAGCAAGAAGCGGCCGCTGCTGCCCAGTCCAATGCGTCCGTCGGCGTGGACGACTGCCACCCATGCCGTGGAGACCATGCCCCAGGGCGTCTCCTCCACATTGCCCTCCAGCCCCACCGCCACTTCGCTGCGGCAGAGCGCCAGTGCACTGCGCGCCCGCGCCAGCGCGCCTGCGATAGCCTCCTCCGCCGACCGAGGCTGCTCGGCAATGCCCGAGTCCACCTCCACCGCTTCGACCAGCACATGGGGCCAGAGGCTGCGCAGCGCACGCGCCGCGGCCTCGCGCTTGACTGGATTCACCGATCCAACCGCCGCCGAAGCGACGACGCCCACCACGTCCGCTTGCTCTGCCGTCTCCCCTCGTTCCATTTCGTTCTCAATCATGGCCTCTTGTGACTCCTGAACCGTCCAAAATTCCCGCAAGTGCGGGAGCGACTTAATCCGCCTGGCCACGGCGCATCACCTATCATGCGCACACGTGCCGCACATGCAGGCGTACTCTACCTGCCCGGCGTGCAGAGCGCAACGGCCGTGCGTGCCGCGCACATGGCCGGTTGTAACGGGCTATTCTTCGAACGCCCGACACCCGACTGCAAAGCGTCCGGCCACCGACATGCAATTATGTCAATACTGAGGCACACTGTGGCTGTACGCGGCGCGCCCGGCGCGCGCCTGCAATCTGATCGAGCCGCCCGCGCGGCGCATGGCTAATGCGAATTCTGCGCTCACCACTTCTGATCATCACCACACTGTTGGCTGCCGGCGCGCTGGCGATTGCGCTCACAGGCGTCGTCCACTATGGAGGCATGGGTGGGCTGCAGTTGCGCCTGCGCAGCGCCGTGGCTGCGCACCGCCCGCCTCCAGCCGCGCTCCTGCCCGCGGTGACGCCGGCGCGCGACCCCGGCGCACCGCGCTGGGACCCGGCGCTGATTCCACCCTCTGCCACACCGCGGCCGCCCACCCCTGTCGTGACGCCTACGCTCGAGGCGACGCCGCTGCCCCTTGAGGCCGACCTGCTGCTCCCCACGACGACGGCTGCGGCGCCTGCCCCGCCCACCAGCGCGCCGCTTGCTCAACCTGTGGCGTTGCCCGCGGCCGTTGCGCTCACAGGCTTGCGCCACGAGTGGCAAACCTGGAATAACTGCGGCCCCGCGACCCTGGCCATGAACCTGAGTTACTTTGGCGGCGCGCTCGACCAGGCCGCGATCGGCGCCGTGTTGCGTCGTTCAGCCGACGACAAGAATGTGAGCCCAGAAGAGCTGGCGGCATTTGCCCAGGCGCAGGGGATGCAGGCCAGCGTCCGCGTCAACGGCTCTGCCGACCTGTTGCGCGCGCTGGTGGCCGCGGGCTACCCCGTGCTCATCGAGACATGGCTCGAGGAGCATCCCAATGATGGCATGGGTCACTACCGCCTCATCACCGGTTACGATGACGCCGCGCAGGCATGGATTGCCTACGACTCGTATGTGAGCAGCGGCCTTGTGCTGGGGGGCGGCGCCAAGGACGGCAGCGCGGCGGACGAATACCGCGGCATCTACTTCCCTTATGCGCAGGCCGCCGACTGGTGGAAAGTCTTCAATCACACCTATGTGCTCGCCTATCCGCCCGCGTCCGAAGGGGCGGTGCAGGCGATCCTGGGCGACGCCTTCGACACGTCCGGGCAGTGGGCAGCTGCCGAGGCCGGCGCACGCGCCGACATTGCGGCCAGCCAGGCAGATGCGTTTGCGTGGTTCAACCTGGGTTCGTCGCTCTGGGCGCAGGGCCGCGCCTCTGAGTCCGCAGATGCGTTTGACCAGGCGCGCGCCATTGGGCTTCCCTGGCGCATGCTCTGGTACCAGTTCGCGCCCTTCGCTGCCTACAGTGCAGTCGGCCGCCATGACGATGTGCTGGCGCTGGCCGACGCCACCCTGGCCAACACCGACAGCATCGAGGAAATCTACTACTGGAAAGCACGTGCGCTGGCCGCCCAGGGTGATGTTGCGGGCGCCCGCGCCGCCCTCGACAAGGCGCTCTCCCTCTACCCCGGCTACGGTGATGCCGCGACGTTGCGCGCGGCGATTGGTTCGTGATGCGTCTGCACGCCCGCCAAGACCGTGCAGTCAACCCGCAGAGATGGACCTGGCCAGACATGCAATTCCCTTACGTTTGACTGCCCTGCGCGCGTGATTGGCAGTGAGGCCCCACATGGAAAGGAGGTGACGCTGCGCTCACCCGAGAGCTGCTGAGCGCGTTCTTGCGGCGTTTGACATCAGGTGCGTTCCGCGATATGTTTGCCGCCTCCTCTTGTTGCGCGCTCCACCTGCGCTCCCCGGCCGTTCGTTCCCGAAGAACGGAGTCATCTCCTCATGAACCCGCACCCGACCTTGCGTCTGCGCTTTGCGCACTTTCTCGTCAGCCTGCTTGTCATCCCGACCTTGATCCCCCTGCCTGCCCTCGCCCAGGAGCCTGCCGCCCCGACCGCGCCCGAGGCCCCGTTTGCCCCCGCCGCCTTTGTCGAGCACTGGATTGGCACGGCCCAGGTCGACGGCCATGTCGAATTTGCCCAACACTTCAATTCCCCCGAGTGGTACGAGCCCGAGATCGCCGACGGCTCCAGCACCACCGCCTACGACCTCTACGTCGACAGTGCCGGCAATATCACCGGCATCCTCAAGGTGCGCTGGAGCGCCTCCAACACCATGCAGCAGGCGGCCAGGAGCAACTGCCTGCCTGCCGTCGCCGAGAATTCCTACCACGGCTACGACTGCAACAATACGCTGCAGCCCGGCAGCGGCTCCTTCACGCTCCCGGTGACCGGCAAGCGCACGCGCGACGGCGGCATCGTCAAGTTCGACCTCAGCACATCCGACAAGACCACACGCGCCTTTCGGACGATGACCGGCATCCAGTTTGATCCCGACGGCGGCTGGATGTGGACGCACACCGGTCCGAGCCATGCCCAAGCGTTCCTGCCGCCCAATATTGGCATGCGCTTCGAGGGGCCGCCCGTGCAGACCTACGGGCGCGTACTGGTCGAGGATACGCAGAAGATCGACTTCGCGTACCTCTGCTGTCAGCGCAAGCAGATCAGCTTCGAGATCGGCATCTTCGAGGTCGGCACCGACCCCACGCTTAACCTCGACGTGGAATTGCTCGAACGCAGCGTCTTCATGGACCAGGTGCCCGTGCCCGACGCCCTCACCGCCAAGGCCGCCTGGCAGACAGCGTACGGCGGCAAGACGGACTGGCGGTTGCCCACCGGTCCGGAGACGACGCCCCTCTCGCCTGCGACCACGATCAACAAGGCGGTGAATGTGGGGACAATCGGTGTGGGGGAGCACCCCGTCACCGTCAAGGGCACCGATGCGCTCGACCGCAGCACCATCGAAGAGACGCTCAAGATCGTGGTCACACGCAAGTTTGAACGTTGCGAGGTATACGGCGCGGTCAAGCAGGGCGGAGCCGTTGCCTACAAGTGCAAGATCAGTGTGCCCGACAAGCCCTTCAAGGGGCGCATCGACAAAGTGCCCACCTTCATCCCCTTCTTCGGCGGCAAGCCGCTGGGCATTGCTGAGGCACAGGCCAACGCCGAGCTCGAGCTAAAGTCCACCGGCGAGGGCAGCCTCCAGGGCGACGGCATCATCCTCATCGACCTGATGGGGGGCGGGGGCGGCGGCAAGATTACCGTCAAGGGCGATCTCGTGGTCCAGCCCGCGGGCGTGAAGTTTACGGGCGGCAACCTGGAGATCAAGCTGGTCGTCAAGGCCAAGCGCAAGGAGTCGCTGCTCACGGCCATCCCCGCGTTGAGGGTGCCCATGATCCTCGTGCGCGCCCTCTCCACAGAAGCCGCCGACTTCCTCGAGAAGCGCGCCGAGGTCGAACTGGCCGTCGAGGGCAGCCTGGGACCGAAATTCCCCCTGGTACGCGACCCGGTGAACGACGGCTGGAAGTTCGGCGACACGACCGTCGAGGCCGGGGTCGGTTTCAGCGTCGAGGGCACGCTGACCCTGATCGAGGGCAAGTTCGAGGGTAAGGTCAAGGTGGGCGGCGACACCGTCTTCACCTTCGCCGTGCCACCCAATCCCGACTACCTCAAGTCGATCGAGCTCAAGTTCCTGGCGTCGGCGACAGCCACGGTGATGAAGTGGGAGTTCAACGCCGAGAATACGTACGTCTTCAAATACCCTGGCGGCGCGATAGCCGCCGATGGTGCTCCGCAGACGAGCGCAGATGTGGCGGCAGCGGCCATCGCGGCCGGGCCTGTCTTCACCAACACCACCGGCTGGGTGCTGAGCGACCGCTCCTACCTGACACAGCCCGGCTACAGCCAGTGGGTTGGGCCGCTTAACGCCAACCAGAGCGTGCGCGGCGACCTTGTGCTGCGCACCAGCCCGCAGGCGCGGCCCGCCTTTGCCAACTACGGCAACTACCAGCAGTGGCTGCTCTGGTCCTACGAGCGGCCAGACAATCCCGGCGCGGGCATCACCCCCGCCAACAGCGACGAGATCGCCTTCGCCAACCTGGGGTCGGCGCCGAACTATCGCCCGCCCAATGGCTACACGTTGATGACCACCGACAACCGCAGCGATCTCAACCCGCAGATCGCCTTTGTACCGAACCTGCCGATGGTAGTGTGGGAGCGCATGGACACGCCGACCCCCGGCGACTTCCCTGGCAACCCCACCGGCTACCTGAGCCACCTGCAGGTCGCCGCCAGCACCTTCCCGTACAATGCCGCCAGCCCGGTGCTCACACCGACGCAGATCAGCCTATCCGGGTCGATCAACCACCGGCCTCAGGTCGCGCCGCGCCTCTACCCCACGGAACAGTTCCTGGCCGTCTGGGTCAACAATCCGGCCAACCGGCTGCAGGGCGACGCGGCCAACCCCGACCGCTTCATGTACTCGTTTTACGACGCTCGCACCAACGCGAAGATGTGGACGCCGGCGCAGGCAATCACGGGCACGGTCCCGGGCATCCGCGACTTTGACCTGGGCTCCTGGCGCGACACCAGCGCCTTTCCGACTCTCAACGGCACGGCGCTGATCTTCACCGCAGACCGCGACGGCAACCCCGCCACGCAGAACGATGTGGAGATCTACTACACGCTCCAGCGCACGCCGACGAACATGTCAAGCCTCGGCTGGACACCAATCACGCAACTGACGAACAACAATGTGAATGAGAGCGACGTCCAGATCGAGTACATCGGCGACGCAACCAGCGGCATGGAGATGGTAGCCGTCTGGCGCGCGGGGAATACGCTGATGGTGTTGCGCGGCCCCAGCGCCACCGGCTGGAGCGGCACGCCCCAGGCGATCGCCACGCTACCGGAGCAAGCCGGGTCGCTCAGCCTCGCGACGCGCGCCTTCCCCACCGAATTGGTGGTGACATGGACGCAGCCCGAGGGCATCGGCAGCGTGCGCCTGCTGGCGAACGCCACCGCCTGGACAAACCCGCGCGTCCTGGCGACTGGCAACCGCATCCCTGCCCATGCTTTCACCGCGTGGGCCATCAGCGAGCACCCGGACCCGGCCCTGCGTGTCGGCACGGCTCCGGTTCACGTCGCGCTGTTGGAGACCAGCGCCGAGATTACGCGCACGCTGGGCGGCATCGGGTATCCAAACTTCCCGGTAGTGATCCAGCGCGACCTGTTCGCCCTGCCCGATCCGACGCTTCCTCTCTCGGTGACGATCCTCGCCGACAGTGTGCGCGTGCTGCCGGGGACGCCGCTGCGCGTCGTCGCCACCGTCGAGAACAGGGGTGACGTGGACGTACCCGACTTCGCGCTGAGCCTGGTCGCGCGCCGCCCCAGCACCGCTTCGGTCACCCTGGCGCAACAGCCGGTGAGCATCCCAAATAACACGCGCGTGCCCGTCACGCTGACGGTGCCCGCGCTCCCGGCGAACGCGCTGCTCGACCTGGAACTGATGAAGAACGGCTGCTCTGACGTAGTCTACGGCTGCAAGCCCAATGTCGTAGCGCTGCCCACCGACGCCGTGGCACGGATGGGCGGCCCCACCACCTACGCGCCCAACGCCACCGTCGCCACGCTCTACGTGGGCCAGGAAGGGCCGCTGTTCCACGCCGCCACCTTCGACGTGCTGGTCCGCAAGGGGCGCGGCGGGCCGGTCGTCGCCAGCGTGGGCGCGCGGTTGTCGACCGTGCCCGCTGCGGTGATCTCGGTCACGGCGCCCATCAGCACCGCGCTGCTGGGGCCGGGCGAGCACATTCTGGAGTGGGAGATCGTCAGCGACGGGCCGGTACGCGACCCGAACCCGGGCAACAACGTCGCCACCAGCCTTGCCATCGTGGCGCCGGATCTCTACATGAACCCGTACTTCACTGCGGTGGCGGGCAACACGGTGAGGGCCCGCGTGCAAAATGTGGGCAACTGGCCGAGCGGCGCAACGGTGCTGGAAGTATGGAGCGCAC
>CAYJNV010000181.1:0-9124 GCA_964370975.1 uncultured Caldilineaceae bacterium
CCCTCGAAGTGTTCGCCGTCGCCCGTGTCCCCATCACGCCGGCGGAAGACCACCACGGCGTAAAGCATGAAGACCACCACCAGCGCAAAGAGCACCGAGAGCAGAATCATGTGCGCCTGGAAGACCCAGTCGATGGTGACGGCCTGCGTGCTGGCCACCAGCGGCAGGGGCAGCGCGACATAAAGCAGCGCGTAGAGCACGATCGACACGACCACAATCAGCGCGCCCGCAATAATGAAGTGACGCTTGTCAGTTGATGATCTCTGCATGGACAATAGTCTCCTGCCCAGGGGCGGCCGCAGGCGGCAATCTTCTGCGCTGTCCCGAGAATTCAGGGTGAATGACGATACCTGCAAATGATGTACGACGAAACGGAACGGGCTGCGACGGCCTAATCGAAGAGCGATCGCCACAAACCATACGAAAGCGCCGCCATGCCCAGCGTCATGACAATGGGCATGGCCGTCCAGAAGACTTCGCGGCCTTTGTCCAGTTCAAACTCGGCCTGGATCGCCACCTGTGCGGCCGGCGCGTTGCCGCCCAGGAAGCGGTCGGTGTCGCGCACCAACCAGCCCTGAATGAGCAGGAAGACGACCAGGCAGCCACCTGCCAGCAGAGCCAGCAGAGCCCCACTCCCCGCGGGCCAGCCCAGTGTGGGGCGCGGCAGCGACGGCATGTAGGCCAGAAGCAGCCACACTACAATCACGCCCAGCGAAGCGGTGGTAAGTATCCAGCGGCGCACAGGTCACTCGATTCCAGGCGCCAAAGGCGCGCGGCAAGGGTTGGTTCGGAACAGCACTGCGTTCTGAAGCGACACCAGCACCGTGTATTATCGTCACAAAGCGGGCAGGCGTCGGTAAGCATATCTCCACCTTGCGTGCCGGTTTGCGGCGGGTGCGCATGGTAACAGAGTCAATCCCGCCTTGTCAAAGAAGATTTAGCGCCGGCTACGATATATGTTGTGACATTTTTCACAAGTATTTAGGGTGTGTTTAGATTCATTCTAAAGAACATTTGACAGCCTACCCTGCACCATGTATGATGAGCCAATGTAGTTTGGAATGATTCCAAATTGAGTGACAATGTTCGTGGGAAGTGTTGCCGCACCATGCTATCTCCGGAGAAACTTGAACTCTATCAGAATGCACTCCAGCGCGCCGGGCTGAGGCTTACCGACCAGCGCCGACACATTTGCGCGTACCTGGCGCAAACTGAACGCCATCCAACCCCCTACGAGGTCTATGACGATCTGGCTCTGCATCACCCCGAGATCAGCCGCGCCACGGTCTACAACACGCTTAACACGCTTCAGGAACTCGGCGTGATCGTCGAACTCAGTTTTGGCGCTGATCACACCCATTACGACACGGACCCCACACCGCACGCCAACCTCATTTGCCTGCGCTGCCACCGCATTGTTGATTACCACGGCGACCTGCCACTGGCTGCGATGCGCGAGCGCATTGTGGCCGAAACCGGCTTTGATGCCAGAAGCGCACGCGCCGATCTGCTGGGACTCTGCGCCGACTGCCAGTTGCGCGAGGCGCTCGACGCCGCATCGCTCGCAGCGCGCAAGGCCGCCGAGCCAAATCTTTCCAAACCTTCACCGTCTGCTTGAGGGCTTACATGAGTGCACAAGAGATCGTCGCCACTGGAACAGAGAGAGCGCTGGCTGCTGCGGGCGGCCGTGCACAACGCTCGCAGATTGCTTTCTGGAAAACCAACTACGAACTGTTGCTGGCTATCATCTGCCTGATTGCGCTCCTGATCGGGTGGCTGGGCGGCTCTGTCTTCGGCGTGCTGCCCACATGGGGCGTTTGGGCCGCGGGGCTGGTGGCCTTTGCGGCCGGTGGCTATGTTGGCGTGCGCGAAACGCTCGCGGGGCTGCGCCACGGCAAGTTCGACATCGACTTCCTTATGACCGCTGCGGCCTTTGGCGCGGCCGCAATTGGCCAGTGGGAGGAGGGCGCGCTGCTGCTCTTCCTCTTTACTCTTTCGGGTGCGCTGGAGACCTTTGCCCTCGACCGCACGCGCCACGCCATCGAAGCACTGAGCGACCTGCGCCCGGCCGTGGCGCGCGTGCGCCGCGGCGACGCCGAGGTGGAGATGCCCGTGGAAGAGCTTGTGCTGGGCGATGAAGTTGTGGTGCGCCCCGGCGAGCGGCTGCCGATGGATGGCATGGTCATCCAGGGGCGCACGACGATTGACCAAAGCCCGATTACAGGCGAAAGCATCCCCGTGCAAAAGGATGTGAATGACCCCGTCTTCGCCGGCACAATCAACCGTGGCGGAGCGCTTGTGGTCGAGGTCACCAAGCTCGCCGGCGACTCCACACTCAGCAAAATCATCAAGCTGGTGGCCGACGCGCAGCAGGACGCGACACCCACGCAGCGCTTCATTGATCGCTTCAGCCAGCCCTACACACTGGCGGTGATCGGCTCCACAATCTTCGTCTTCCTAATTGGCTGGCTCTTCTTTCACCTCGAATTCAACGATGCGCTCTACCTGGCCATGACACTGCTGGTGGTGGCCAGCCCCTGTGCGCTGGTCATCAGCACGCCGGCCAGCGTGCTCAGCGCGATTGCGGCCGCCGCGCGTCACGGTGTGCTTTTCAAGGGCGGCGCCTATCTCGAGAAGTTAGCGCTGGTGCGCGTCATGGCCTTTGACAAGACAGGCACGCTCACCCCCGGCAAACCCGTGGTGACCGATGTGCGCCCCTTCATCGATTACAGCGAAGATGATGTGCTCCGCTTCGCCGCCAGCGCCGAACTGTCCAGCGAGCACCACATCGGCCGCGCCATCATTGCGGAGGCGCGCGCGCGCGGCCTCGAGCTTGAGCAGCCCACCGACTTCTACTCAATCGCAGGCCACGGCATTCAGGCCCGCTTCAAGCGCGACAGCGGCAGTGAGACCATCTATATCGGTAACGACAAGCTCTTCATGGATGCGGAGATGCATTTCTCCGAGGCGATTCGCATGTTTGGCGCAGCGCTGCAGAAGCAGGGCAAGACGGCCATGCTTGTGGTGCGGCGCAGCACTATGGGTGACACGCTGGGTGATGATCGCGATTGGGAAGTGGTGGGCTACATTGCTGTGGCCGACGCCGTGCGCCCAGAGGCCAAACAGGCCATTGCCGATCTGCGCTTGGCCGGCATTGAAAAGATCGTCATGCTCACCGGCGACAACCATGCCGTGGCGCACGCAATTGCCGCCGAGGTGGGTATCACCGATGTCTACAGCGACCTGCTGCCCGAGCAGAAGGTGGAGATTGTGCGCGAACTCTCCGTGGGCGACAAGGCCGTGATGGTGGGCGACGGCGTGAACGATGCCCCGGCGCTGGCCACGGCGAGCGTGGGCATTGCCATGGGCGCAGGCGGCACCGACGTGGCACTTGAGACGGCCGACGTCGTGCTCATGTCGAGCGATCTCTCCAAGCTGCCCTTTACAATTACACTGGGGCGCAGGGCGGCGCGCATTGTGCGCCAGAATGTTGCCTTTTCCGTGGGCGTGATTGCCACACTGGTCACGCTCACCATCGTCGTGCCGCTGTTTGTCGAGGGCTTCCGCATGCCCCTGCCGCTGGGAGTTGTCGGCCACGAAGGCAGCACGCTCATCGTGGTGCTCAACGGCCTGCGCCTGCTGGCCATGAAGCCCAAATAGGCGACCATGGTGCTTCTCCATTCTCCCTGCCACGCCAGTGGCTGGGGCGCGTGGCTGAGGCCGGAGTCGCACGCCATAATTCCAATATAGCGCAGTGGCGGTCAAGGCGAGACTTCCGCAATCGGAGGCCTTGCCTTGATTTGACAGGAACGCCTGCACACCAATCCGGACCTTACGCGAACCTTTCGGTGGTGCGCGACGTTATATACGCATAGATGAGTTAACTGGTCTCAATCCCCCCGGAGGCCCTCCATGTTGTGCGTGCGTCCGCTTGCCCGTTTTGTCCTTCGTATCGTTGCGTTTATCGTTCCCCTGCTGCTGTTGAGCACTCCTGTGCGCGCCCAACAAGGTCCCGCCACCGTTCCATCTGACACCACAACCATCACCGGCACGCTCTCCTACATCTGGGCAGATGCCATGCAGGCGGACGCGCTTGTCGGCCTGCCGCCGATGCTCGTGCTCTTGGACGAGGAAGGGGAGGCCCATCCCGTTGCACTTGGCGACGCGCTGGCTGCAAGTTTTGGCGGCGTCGAAGCCATGCTCGGCCACACCGTCACGTTGGAGGTTGAGGCTCAATCCAATGCCACACCCGCGCCGGTAATCGCCGTCAGCAGCATGATGCCCCTGGATGCCACAGAGTCGGATCTGGCAATCGGCAACGAGCGCTGGCTTATGTTGCTCTGCCGTCCGCCCGAATACACGGAGACGGTGCCCAACCCGCA
This sequence comes from uncultured Caldilineaceae bacterium, assembly GCA_964370975.1. Taxonomy (GTDB): domain Bacteria; phylum Chloroflexota; class Anaerolineae; order Caldilineales; family Caldilineaceae; genus UBA5069. The sequence continues at coordinate 4,383 of CAYJNV010000181.1, forward strand.
GGCGCACTACAGCCGCCTGCTCGGCGACGAGGCCCCCGGCATGGGCCACTACTGGCGCGAGCTCTCGTATGGGCAATACTCAACAGAAGGCAGCGCCGTGGCCGGGTGGTTCACGCTGCCGCGCACATGGCGCGACTATGTGACCCCCATGGCCGGCGCGTTTGCGCTGGATGCAGTGCCCGTCAAGGCCGACTGCACCGCGGCCGCCGACGCCACCGTCTACTTTCCCGATTATGATGGCATTGTCTTTGTGGTGCCGGTCGTGTCGCTTGGCATCGCGGCGGACATGCCCAACTGGTACGCCTGGGCCTGGTACGGCAAAACCGACCGCATGGATCTCGATGGCGTAAGCCGCGCCTACCGCACAACCTACTTCCCTATCGAGGTGGGTGCGTGGGCATGGAACGGCCCCAAAGTCTGGTCGCATTCCATCCTGCCCCACGAAATTGGCCATACCCTTGGCCTGCCCCACTCCTCGGGCGCCTACGGCGCCACCTACGATTCGGGCTGGGACGTGATGGGCGGCAGCCAGTGGCTGGGGCGCAGCTATCAGTGCGAGCGGGATGCCGAGTTCGGCTGCCTCGCGCCACACACCATTGCCTTTCACAAGGCTCTGCTCGGTTGGATTCCACCCGAGCAAACCGTTGTGGCCGAGCCGGAGAGCAGCCGCATGCTCATTCTGGCAAGCCCCACAGCAACCATCAGCGCGACCACTTCGCCCACAGCCAGCGTGCCCACAAGTTCTACGCAGCCTGTACTGGAGGTGGCGCGCTACCTTAAGATCCCTATGTTGGGCAGCAGCACACGTTTCTACACCGCCGAGGCGCGCGGCGGTTCTGTCTACGAGGGCAGCGTGCCCGCCGATGCCATCGTCCTCCACGACGTGGACACTGCGCGCGGCGTGCGCGCTTATGTTGTCGACCCTGACCTGAATGGCGATCCAAATGATGCAGCCGCAGCCTGGGTGCCCGGCGAAACCTTCAGCGACCCGCTCAACGAGGTCAACTTCTGCGTGGAAGCCACCACCGAAGTTGGCTATGTCGTGGGCGTGGGCAGCGGTGTGCCCGCCCCCTGCACCTTTGCGCCCTGGTTCGCCTCCAGCAAAATGAACCTGTCGCCGCCCTCTGCCGCGCCCGGCGCCACTGTGCGCAACGAATTGAGCCTGAAGAACGGCGGCAGCCTGGCTCACAATGTCGCCGTCACCCTGACGATTCCCGCCGAACTCTCCATTATCACGGACACCATTGAGGCCGAGGGCGGCGAACTTGAATCGCTGGACCCACCGGTCTTTCGCATTGGCGACATGGTCTATGGCGCCGAAGCGCAACTCGGTTTTGACTTGATGGTAGACCCATCGCTGACAACTACGGTGACCCCCATGATCGGCGGCGCAATTGCGTGGGATGGCGGTAGCCTGCCGCTGCGTGAGGAGCCGTCCGCCCTCGACACCATCCCTCCCGTGACGACGATCACCCTCCTGGGTAGTGTCAGAAGCCAGGACGTCGTCACCGGCACAGCAAGCGTGCTGATTACGGCCGCGGATACCGATTCGGGCGTATCGACGACACTTTACAGTTTGGACGGCGGCGAAACGTGGCTTGTCTACGACTCTCTCCTAACCATAGCGGCCGGTTCGTGTACGACCGTTGAGGCATACAGTGTTGACAATGCCGGCAATGAGGAACAGCCGCCGCAGAGGGTCACACTGCGCTTTGATCTTAATCTCCAATCCGTCTACTTGCCTGCCGTCCACTATTAACGGTCCGCAGGCAAAACTCCGGAGCGCGCCTGGCCACAAAGTGTCATCAGGCGCTGCCTGACTGGCATCAACAATTTGAGATGATCTGCTGCGCGTCTTGCAACCTGTGTTGATGGTTTACATTAAATTGGGTATTGAATGTGCTTGTGAAAAGTGTTATTATCCCAATTGTCAATTTGGGATAAACGCGGTGGAAGTCATCCGCCGCGTATACTCCAGGGCCTGCCCGCCCCACGGCGGATGTCGCTCTCATCGCTTGCAGGAATGGGAACTTTTGTGACGCACATTGCGCATGCGTCCGGCGCGGCTGCTTCCGCTGGTTCTTCCGGCGCGGCGGGCGCTGTGCCGGTCATTGATTACGAAGGCAGTCCGTACAAGACCGAGTTCTGGGCGGGCCAGGGACGCGACTATGAGGACGCGACCGAGCGCTTGGCGCTCGGCTCTTTATTGCCTCCAACCGGCGGGCGCGTCGCCGAAATCGGCGCCGGCTTTGGTCGTCTGGCAGATATGTACCGAGGCTACCAGCAGATCGTGCTCATGGATTACAGCCGCACGCTGCTGACCGACGCCGTACAGCATTGGGGGCATGATCCCCGCTTTGTCTTTGTGGCGGGTAACGTCTATCGGATGCCGCTGGCCACGGGCGTGCTCGACAGCCTGGTCATGGTGCGCGTCATGCATCACCTGGCTGATGTACCCGCCGCGCTCGCGCAGTTGCGGCGCGCCATGCACAGCGGCAGCACGGCCGTACTCGAGTACGCCAACAAGCGCAATCTGAAAGCCCTTGTGCGTTGGGCCGCGCAGAAGCAGGCGTGGTCGCCGCTCGAGCAGTTGCCGGTTGAGTTTGTGGAACTCAACTTCGATTTTCACCCCGCGTGGATGGCGCAGCGGCTGCGTGCGGCAGGCTTCGTGGTGCGCCGCCGCTATGGCGTGTCGCACTTCCGCGTGGGGGCCATCAAGCAGCGGGTGGGTGCGCAGCGGCTCGCGCGCATCGATGCGGCTCTCTTTGCTGCGGGCGGTCGATATCCGCTGTCGCCCAGCGTTTTTGTGCAAGCGCACTCTCCAGCCTCCGGCCCTGCAGCCGCCCTGTCGACTGCGCCGGAGGATGTTGCGCAGTTGTTTGCGTGCCCTGGCTGCGGCCAGGCAGCCATGGAGCGGGTTGCGGCAGATCGAGTGCGTTGCAGCAGCTGCGGCGCATCGTATGCCAGACAACAGCAAATCTGGGACTTCAAGGATAGATTGGTGTGATCGTCGCCGCGCGCAGGAAATGGGCGCGCTGCTGCGATAATAAGTAGGGCAAGCCGGCGCTCACTCGTCCGCTCTGCCACATTTGCGCTCATTATTTCGTTATGAAGATGGGCCTTGCCGTGTGTGCGCTGTTGCGCACCGTATTACCGCAACCGATCGTTGTGATCGCTGCGACTCGCTCTTTGATGCACTGTTATGAATTCCGAGACGTGGTGCTTTGCGGATAGTGCCGTACAGATGTGCCAGATCGGAAAGTCGAACAGGATTTGAAAACGACGGGGGATACCAACCAATGGCCAAGCAACGACAGCACAGCCGCCGTGCGGAACCGGAGTTCGAGGTCGAGATTGAGGAAGATCAGGAGACCGAAGCGCCCGTAGCCGCACCTGCACTGCGCGAGACGCCTGAGGAGCAGGAGCCTGCCGCACCGACCCTTGCAATGAGCCCTGAGGCAGCGCTGGCAAAGTTGATTGAGTTGGGGCGCACGCACGGCTTCGTCTCGACTGACGACGTTCTGACGGTCATGCCGCAGGCCGAAGACAACATGGAGCAGCTGGAAGATCTCTTCGATGCGCTCTTCCAGCAGGGGATTGAGGTGGGCCAGGCGCGCGAAGAGGAAGAGCCAACCGACCTGGCCGAGGTCGAAAATGAGCCCGTTGAGGAAGACACTTTCGACCTGAGCCAGATCGAGATCGATGACTCCATCAGCCTCTACCTAAAGGAGATTGGCCGCGTGCCGCTCCTGACAGCCGAGGAGGAGATCTCGCTCGCCAAGCGCATGGAGAAGGGGCGCGACGCCCGCAAGAAACTGCAGGGCGGTGTGGACGATTGGGACGAGCGCGAGCGGCTGTTGTGGCAGGTGCGCGACGGCCAGGCCGCGCAGGAGCATCTGATCAAGGCCAACAGCCGCCTGGTGGTCAGCGTCGCCAAGAAATACGTGGGGCGCGGCGTCCCCTTCCTGGACCTGATTCAGGAGGGCAACATCGGCCTGATCCGCGCCGTCAAGAAGTTTGACTACCGGCGCGGCTTCAAGTTCAGCACCTACGCCACCTGGTGGATTCGCCAGGCGGTGACGCGTGCGATTGCCGATCAGGGGCGCACCATTCGCGTGCCCGTGCACATGTACGAGCAAATCAACCGGCTGACGCGCACGAGCCGGCAGCTTGTGCAGGAGCTGGGCCGCGACCCGACAACCGACGAGATCGCCGCCAAACTGGAAGTGTCGCCGCGCAAGGTGGAGCACATCATGCGCGTGAGTCAGCGGCCGCTGAGCCTGGAGATGCCCGTGGGCGAGGAGGAAGACTCCTACCTGGGCGACTTTATCGAGGATGAGGACGCCGATGCGCCCAGCGAGGCGGCAGGGCAGCAGTTGCTGCGCGAGGTGATCGACGAGATCTTCCAGAGCCTGACGCCGCGCGAAGTGCGTATTCTGCAGTTGCGCTTTGGGCTGGTGGACGGTTACTGCTACACGCTGGAAGAGGTGGGCAAGAAGTTTGGCGTCACGCGCGAGCGCATCCGCCAGATTGAGGCCCAGGCGCTGAGCCGCCTGCGCCATCCCAGCCGCAGCCGCAAGCTGCGCGACTACCTCTAGGACGAAGAACTTCGACGCAAAGGCGCAAAGGCGCAGAGAAAGCGCAAAGAAGGGCAACGGCAAAGACAGCAAAAGTGGGGCCCCCCCGGAAATAGGCCGCCCCCCAAATTTTAAAAAAGAAAAAAAAACAAAATAAAAAAAAAA
>CAYJNV010000182.1:0-9074 GCA_964370975.1 uncultured Caldilineaceae bacterium
TACGATGCGTATAATGCATAGCTCCGCATGGAGCGGGGCCGGGTGGTGCGGTGCGGTTCGCTTCCACGCGTGCCGCGTTTCTGCTTCCTGATTGTCTTGATTTGGGGCGCAGGCGCCTTACGCCGCGTGCGCGCGAACGAGGCCGATGCCGCGCACAAGCTCCCATGGCTGCAACTCGATCAAGTCGGCGTCGAGTGTGCTGGACGCGCGCATTTGCTCAAACCAGCGGCGCGACGGCGTCGTGATGATGAGGTGGCCAAGGTGGGGCGCCTCGGCTGCAAGCAGGTCAACGACGCGCTGCAGATGGAGGTCATCGAGCGAACCCAGCACATCATCGAGCACAACAATGCCGGCTTCTGCGTCTGCGCTCCTTGCCATGGCCAGGTAAATGCAAAGCCCCAGTGTATCCAGGTGCGCCTCGCTGTAGAGTGCGCTTGGCGGAATCTCAGACTGGCCCGCAAAGCGCGCCTTCAGTTCCAGTGATGCGCGCCCTGTGGACTTGACGTTGATGGAGGCGTCGCCAAGCACCTCGCCGGGGTGGATGGCGGCGTAAAATTGGTTCACCTGATCGCCAATCTGCTGCATGAGCCTTTCTACGTAGCGTTTGCGTTCTTCCTCCACAACAACCAGGTATGCAGTCAACCGCTCCTGCACCTCCTGCTGCTCTGCCAGCACGGCGTTGGCATCTGCAATGCTTTGCAGATAGGTGCGCAGCGCCGTCAACTGGTTGAGCGTCTTCTGGACTTCATCGATGGCTGCGGCAAGGATCTGCTCGCGCGACGCCAGATCGACCAGCGCGTCTTTGGCGGCAAGCAGTGCATCGTTCGTCTCCTCCACCGCCTCCAGCGCACCGACGTCGGCATGGCCACGGAAGCTGCTGGGCGCAGCGGCCATCGCAGCGGCCAGTGTGTGGCAGCCTTCAATGTAGCGTGCGCGCGTGGCCGCCTGAATAGAGGCGAGGCCATTCAGCCGCTTTTGCAGTGCCGTTTGCTGTTCGAGCAACGCACGCAGAGTTGCGGCGCGCGCAAGCGCGGCCTCAATCCGCTGCAGCAGCAGGACAGGCGTTTCGGGTTTGCCGCAGAGGGGACAGTGTTGCGCGTCATCGTGGGCGACTTGCAGGTAGCGCTGCGCTTCTTCGAGTAGCCGCACGAGTTGCACGTCGCCGGCGTCGGTCCCGCCGGCTTCAGCGGCGATGGCCGCCTCGAGTTTGTCCAGGTTAGCGCGCACCTGTGTCAAGTCGCCGTGGTTCTTGCGGGCTTCGGCGCGCAGCCTCTCGGTGTCGCGGAAGGCCCCAAGCAGTTCGTGCAGCGCATCCAGCCGGTCGCGCAGTGCGTTCACATCCTCGCGCGTCTGCGCGTGAGCCCACGCCACCGCGCCTGGTGCAGGTGCGCCCTCGTTCTGCCAAAGCGTGGCCAGGCCGCGCGTTGCCTGCTCGAGGCTGCGCCGCGCCTGATCCACTTCGGCGCTCACGCGCTTGTGCGCCGCACGCAGCGCCTCCTCAGCGCGCTCGATGTGCGGCACGGTGATGAAGGCCTGCAGCGCCTTGTAGCGGTCCGCAGGCGCAGCCTCCATGAGGCGAGTAATGTCGGCGCGGCGCAGCACCAGCGCGCGCGGCGGATTGTCCGGTGTGACCTGCACCGTGCGTCCGCTAAGTCTTGCGCACCACTCCGTGCCGCCGCCTGTCAGGCAGACTTCGAGGTCGCTCGCATTCGCGTCGAGAGAGACAACGTACTTTGCCGCTGTGACGCCGCTGCGATCGCCAATCGCCCCGAACTCCTGGTTGCAGACGAAGTCAATGGCATCCACGATTGTGGATTTGCCGGAGCCGTTCTCGCCATAGATGAGTGCGATCTGCTTGTTTGGCGCAAAGCGCACTGTGAGCGGCAGTGTGCTGCCGCGAAAGCTGGAGAGGGTGAGTTGCTCAATCATCACGGCCGCCCTCACTGGGGTCATCGTCGGAGGCTAACGTGACCGCGCGGCGCGCAATCTGAATCCAGTCGTCAGGCGTCAACACGCCCGCGGCGATTTGTCCCTGCAGTGCATCGCTTTGCTCGGGTGCGACAAGGTTGCGCGCCGCAAGCGTAGCCACAATGCGCGTTGCCACCTGATGCTCGGGCCCGCGGGGGGCAATCAGCTCGGGCGCGGAAGGGGCAGCAGGTGCGCCACCCTCACTCGTTGGGTCAGCACGCATTGGGTTGCTCATGGACACCTCTGAGAGGCAGTGTAAAGAGGCTTGGCTGTCGGACGAAACGTGGTATGCGTTTGCGTTGTGAAGACAGAACGATATCCCGCAGAAAAGACCGGCAGCCAGTGGATGACCATCCAGGAATCCATGCCGCCAGCTAAGTCCGGCGGACGCTTGCGCAGCCTGGCGGTGGTTGCAGTCAGCAACGCAAGCGTGTCCGTGGTTGTGGGCGGCATTAAGCGGCACTTGCCCGCCCCCTACACCCGCGCCGGTGGCACGTTGCCCGCCTCCTCAATCGCCCGGCGCACGTTCACAAGCGGGAGCAGCGCCAGCCCTGCCAGGAAGAAGAAGCCAATGCTCAGCAGCGCCACGCGGTAGCTGCCTGTGAACTGGAGCGCCAGGCCAAAGAGCAGCGGCCCCATCCAGCTTGTGCCGCGCTCGCTCACCTCATAGAGGCTGAAATACTCTGCCTCTTGCCCGCGCGGGATCATCTGCGAGAAGAGCGAGCGGCTCAGCGCCTGGCTGCCCCCCAGCACAAGGCCAATCACCGCTGCCATCACGAAGAACTGTGCAATCGAGCTGAGCCACGCATAGGCGAAAATCGTCACCCCCGTCCAAATGACAAGGCTGATGAGAATGGCGCGCTTGGCGCCGATGGCGCGCGCCAGGTAGCCAAAGCCCAACGCGCCCACGAAGGCCACAAACTGCACCATCAGGATAAGCAGCACAAGTTGGGAGCTTTCCATGCCCAACTCCTGGCTGCCAAACTGCGCCGAGAGCGCAATCACCGTCTGGATGCCGTCGTTGTAGAGCAGGTAGGCCACGAGGAAGAGCAGCGTTTGCGGCAGGCCGGGCAACTTGCGCAGCGTATGGCCCAGTTGCTTGAAGCCCACGCCCAGGTAGGTCGAGCCCACCGGAAGTTGCTTGCGCGACTGGTGCGTCACCAGCCGCTGCAGCGGAATGAGCGTGAAGATGGCCCACCACACGCCCGCCGATGCCAGGCTAATTCGCACCGCGTCACCCGTGGAAACGCCCAGGCGCGGGGCCAGCACCTGCAGAAAGCCCAGGTTGAGCAGAAGCAGCAACCCGCCGCCCAGATAGCCAATCGCCCACCCTTGCGAGGAGACCTTGTCGCGGTCATCGGGAGAGGCGATATCAGGCAAATAGGCGTTGTAGAAGACGATCGATGCGCCAAAGCTCAGGTTGGCAATCAGAAAGAGCAGGCCGCCCAGGATGTAATTGCTGCCCTGCAGGAAGTACATGCCCATTGTGGCAAAGGCGCCAACATAGGCAAAGATGCCGAGCATGCGCTTCTTCAGGCGCGTGTAGTCGGCAATCGCTCCCATGATGGGCAGGAAGAAGACTTGCAGCACCACCGAGAGCGAGACGATGTAGGGGAAGAAGGAGTCTGCCGCAATGGGCAGCCACTGTCCCAACGGGTAGACATAGCCGTTGGCGTCAGCGGCGCTCTGTGTAATTGCCGTGAGGTACGGGCCGAGGAAGACCGAGATGACGGTGGTGGAGAAGGCGGAGTTTGCCCAGTCGTAGAAGTACCAGCCCACCTGCTCACGGCGGCTGTAGATCGGCTCTGGTGCAGCGGCGACATTGGTTGCGCTGACGGCCATGGTCTGGGTTGCCTCCGGGTAGGGGATGTGTGATGTGTGTACTTGCTGCGTAATTTGAACAAACAAAAAGCGGCGGGCCATGCCGCAAAGCATCGACCCGCCGCGTGTTCGTTTGACTAGGCCGGAACCGGGTAGCCGCGCATCATCTCGACGACCGCATGTTTTGTCTGCGCAATGAGCGCATCGTTGTGGGGCTCGCGTGCCACTGCGGCAATCCAGCGCGCCACCTGCGCAAACTCCGCTGCACCCAGGCCGCGCGTTGTCGCGGCGGGGGTGCCCAGGCGGATGCCGCTTGTCACCAGCGCAGGTTTGGGGTCGAAGGGAATCATGTTCTTGTTGCAGTGGATGCCCGTCTTGTCAAGCGCCTTTTCCACCGCCTTGCCCGTAATTTCGTTTCCCTGCGGGTCAGTGCCCAGCACCCCCAGGTCCACGAGCATGAGGTGGTTGTCGGTGCCGCCGGAGACAATGCGCAGTCCTTCTTCGGCAAGCGTATTGGCGAGCACCTGTGCGTTGTCGAGCACGCGTTGCTGGTAGGCGCGGAAGTCGGGGCGCAGCGCCTCGCCAAAGGCCACAGCCTTGGCCGCAATCACGTGCATCAGCGGGCCACCCTGCATGCCGGGGAAGACGGCCTTGTCGATCTCTTTAGCCAACTCCTCCTTGCAGAGGATCATGCCGCCGCGCGGGCCGCGCAGCGTCTTGTGCGTGGTGGTGGTCACCACATCGCAGAAGGGCACGGGGTCGGGGTGCAGGTCGGCGGCGACGAGGCCGGCGATGTGCGCCATATCCATCATCAGGCGTGCGCCCACGCGGTCGGCAATCGCACGCAGCCTCTCGAAATCCCACAGGCGGGGGTAGGCGCTTGCGCCGGCCACAATCAGCTTCGGTTTCTGCTCGTCGGCAAGCTGCATCACTTCCTCGTAGTCGATGCGTTCGGTTTCGCGGTTGACACCGTAGTGGACAAAGTCGTAGAGTTTGCCCGACGAGTTGAGGTTGAAGCCATGCGTGAGGTGGCCGCCGTGGTCAAGCTTGAGCGCCAACACGGGGTCACCCGGCTTGAGCAGCGCCAGGTAAACAGCCTCGTTGGCCTGTGCGCCCGAGTGGGGCTGGACGTTGGCGTGGTCAGCCCCGAAGAGCTCCTTGGCGCGCTGGATGGCAATTCGTTCGGCCACGTCGACAAACTCGCAGCCGCCGTAATAGCGTCTGCCGGGGTAGCCTTCGGCGTACTTGTTGGTGAGAACGCTGCCCATGGCGGCCAGCACGGCGCCGGAGACGTAGTTCTCGCTGGCAATCAGCTCCACGCCCTCGGCCTGGCGCAGCCGCTCATGCTCGATGGCGTCGTAGATATCAGGGTCGGCCACAGCCAGTTCGGCGCGCGGGTCAGGCGTTTCAGTCCAGGGGCGAATGGCGGCCTCGTCAAACGAAGCAGAGTCTGCAGGTGCGGAGATTGACGAAGCAGCGGCAACGGATAGGGCGCTCATGCAAATAGGCTCCTTGCGCGGTAATAAGCGGCGGCGGCAAGGCGGTGCGTGCAGCCGTCGTCCGGGGCAGCGCCCGGCCTGGGAACGGTAACAAACTTCGCGGCTTTCGTCAATTGGCAAGAGGTAAATGGTAACTGGTAATTGGTGACCAAGCGGCCGCACGGTTACCAATTACCAGTTTCCAATTACCATTTACATCCTGTCGTACCGCCGCACCTGACGGGAAGGAATCCACTTCTGTTCCCCTTTTAACTGTGCTATGCTTGCCCTATTCAATGAGGAGCGAGCAGACTGGCATGCTGACTGAGAATCATCCAACGGCGACATTTGTGTTGCTTGTGCGCCATGGCGAAAACGAGTGGGTGAGCAGCGGCCGCCTGGCCGGCCGTGCACCCGAAGTACACCTGAATGACAAAGGGCGTGCCCAGGCGCAGGCGCTGGCCGTGATGCTGGCAAAGCAGCCCATTCGTGCCGTCTACTCCAGCCCGCTGGAACGATGCGTCGAAACCGCGCAGCCGCTTGCCGACGTCTTGAGCTTGCCAGTGTGCGCGGATCCCGGCCTGCTTGAAGTGGATTATGGCGACTGGATGGGGGCGGAGCTCAAGGAACTCAGCAAGCTGCCCGAGTGGTCAAAGGTGCAGCACTTTCCCAGCTCGTTTCGCTTTCCCGGCGGTGAAACATTGCGCGAGACGCAGCAGCGCGCGGTGGGCGCCGTGGAGCGGCTGGCGGCGGCGCATCCCAACCAGACGATTGTGCTCTTCAGCCACGGTGATATTATACGCACCTTGCTTGCCCATTTCGCAGGCACGCCCATGGACCTCTTTCAACGCATCCAGATCAGCACGGCTTCGCTCAGTACACTGGCCCTTTTTGATGGGCGACCGGCACTGCTCAATATGAATGTGACGGCGGAACTGCCTGTCTACGAGGTGAAGCCTCCCAAGACCGACGAGAAAAGCGAACAACCAGCCGCACCGGATGCGGTTTCGCAGCTCGACGCTACGGTTGTATAGCCTTTATGCGCAGAGCCGTTTCTTCTGCGTGCAAGTGTTTATGAATCCCGCAGTTGACCTGGTTTATCCAGGCTGGCGGACAGCGCCCGTACGGTGATCATGGCAGAATATGTGCATGACCTAAACCCAGTAACCCAGATTGTGGCAGACGCCGTGGGCGAGCCCGGCAAGCGCACCTTCTTCCTGCAGGCGCGCGCGGGCTCCGACATGGTCAGCCTCGTCATGGAAAAGCAGGAGGTCAACAGCCTCGCGCTCAGCGTGCTGCAGTTGCTTGCGGAACTGGAGAAGCAGTATCCCGATCTGCCGCCTGCCACCACGCGCGGCGTACGCCTGCATGTCGAGCCACCCGCCGAGCCAGCGTTCCGCGTAGGCGAGTTGAGCATTGGCTACGACGAGGATGACGATCGGATCTGGATTGTGGCCAAGGCGCTGATCATCAACGAAGAGGGCGCTGTTGTGGACCCCGATGATGAAGCGGTGCCTGCGGTGCGCTTTGCCGCATCGCGCGGCCTCATGCGCGCGATGAGTGAACACGCGCTCGAGGTGATTGCGCAGGGCCGCCCCATTTGTCCCCTTTGCGGACGACCGATTGACCGCGGCGGCCACTTCTGCCCCCGCAGCGACGGCCACTCCGTCCCCGTCATCTTCTAGTTTCCCGGCCGCCCCCGGTTTGGCAGAGGGCTGCACGCCTATGTCCGCCAGCAAAGCACCCCCCGACCAGAACGCACCCAAACGCCGTTCCAATGGGGGCGGAGAGGGTGACGAAGACGCCTCCGTTGCCGTCACCGAGTCCCAGGTCCTCTACGCACTGCTTGCGGGCGATGTGCGCGAACGGGGGCTGCTGCCCTACAGTTCGAATCACAGCTTCCTCGCGCTCGTGCATTATGACGACATGGAAATTCCCGCAGTTTACAAGCCGCAGCGGGGCGAGAACCCCCTCTGGGATTTTGAGTGGGGAACGCTATGCAAGCGTGAAACCGCCGCCTATCTGGTAAGCCATGCGCTGGGGTGGGACCTGGTGCCGCCCACCGTGCTGCGCAACGCCGAGCGCGGCCTGGGCAGCGTGCAGTTCTATGTGGACCACGACTCCGACGCGCATTATTTTACCTTTCAGGCCGACGCGCGTCACGCCGGCGCGCTGCGCCGACTGGCGCTCTTCGACGCAATCATCAACAACGCCGATCGCAAGAGCGGCCACTGCCTCGTCGGCGCAGAGCAGCGCCTCTGGGCGATTGATCACGGCCTCACCTTCCACACCGAATACAAGTTGCGCACCGTGCTCTGGGAGTTTAGCGGCGAACCGATTGCGCAGCCGCTGCTCGATGACCTGCACAACTTGCGCATGCAACTTGTGAACAAGGAGAGCGATCTTTCGCAACAGTTGTGCCTGCTGCTCAGCAACGCCGAGCAACGCGCGTTGCTCCAGCGCGTGCAGACACGCATCAGCCAGGGCTGCTTCCCCGAGCCGATTCCGCAGCGGCGCAACTATCCCTGGCCGCCAGTGTAGAGAGTGGGGAGTCGGCAGTCGGTGTCGGCTGCGGCGATGCCTTCTGCAATGATCAATCATCCGTTACCAGTGCCAGTTACCAATTACCAGTTCACCTAGTCATCAATCCCCACCTCCAATGAAGGCGTGCGCGTGACCGTATGAAAGCAGTCGTCATGGCAGGAGGCGAAGGGTCGCGGCTCCGCCCGCTCACCGTTGGTCGCCCCAAGCCGCTCGTGCCCATTGTCAATAAATCCGTCATGGCGCACATGCTGGACCTGTTGCGCAGCCACGGCATCACCGATGTGGTGGTGACGCTGCGCTTCATGGCCTCGTCGATTCAAGATTATTTTGACGACGGCAGCAGTCTGGGGCTGAAGATCTCCTATTGTGTGGAGGAAACGCCGCTGGGCACAGCGGGCAGCGTGAAGAACGCCTGCGGTCTGCTGGGCGGCGACGAACCGATCCTCGTCATCAGCGGCGACGCGCTGACCGATTTCGACCTCAACGAGATTGTGCGCGCCCACACCGAGCACGGCGCGCTCGCCACCATGACGCTCACCCACGTCCCCAATCCCGCCGAGTATGGCATTGTCGTCACGGCCGAGGATGGCTCCATCGTTCGTTTTCTCGAAAAGCCCAGTTGGAGCGACATCGTCACTGACACCGTCAACACGGGCATCTATGTGCTCCAGCCCGAGATTCTTGACATGATTCCGGCCGACACGTCGTATGACTTCTCGAAGGATCTCTTCCCAGCCATGCTCGAGCAGCAGTTGCCTCTCTACGGCTACATTGCGCAGGGCTACTGGTGCGATGTGGGCACAATTGAAGAGTATCATCGCGCCAATGCCGATGTGCTCTACGGGCGCGTCAAGCTGGCGCAACCTATCGGCGATCATCTGGGCGGCGGCGTCTACGTGGGCAGCGACGTGGAAATTGCGCCCAACGCCCAGCTTTACGGCCCGCTTTACCTGGGCAACGAGGTCAAGATCAAGGATGGCGTGCGCATCTACGGCCCGGCGGTGGTGCGCGACTACACGGTGGTGGATAACTACACGCTCATCGAGCGCAGTGTCATTTGGCGCAACAACTACATCGGGGAAAGCTGCGAGGTGCGCGGAGCGATCATCGTGCGTGAGTGCAGCCTCAAGCCCAAGGTAATGGTCTTCGAGGGTGCCGTGATTGGCGACAACTGCGTCATCGGCGAAGGAAGCGTCATTCACCCCGACGTCAAGCTCTGGCCGCGCAAGGAGATTGATGCGGGGACGATTGTCAAGGAGAGCA
>CAYJNV010000183.1:0-1568 GCA_964370975.1 uncultured Caldilineaceae bacterium
TGGCTGATCAGGCGACCTACTGCCTGGCCGGCGGCTGCCGGCTTTGCCCGCGCTATCGCGCGACGCAGGCGATGGCGACGCACGGGCGCGTAGATGCCGAGACCGCCGCCGAAGTTGCGGGCGGCGTGCTCGCGTCCGACCAATTGCGCCCCGAGTTGATGGGCCTGGTGGGCAATGATGAGGCGGTTCATGCGCGCCGCCGCTGGGCCTGGATGGGCACAGCCATGACCTTCATCCTTGTCATGCTCTGCGGCGCCAGTTTTGCAGCATGGTCGGGCTGGCAGCAGGTTCAGAGTTTCCTCGATGAGCGTGCGGCGGGCACCGTGCTATCGGTTGCCAACGGTGATGTCGCGGTTGCGCCGCAATACATTGTGCTCACCGCGGTCGCGCCGCAGGTCGCCGCGGCCGCGCCGGCGTTGGTCCCCGCTGCGAATCTCGCGGCGACGCAGAGCCCGGCCGAGGCCGCGCTGCAGCCCGGCGCGGTGACACAGCCGCAAACCTTCCCCGCGGCGGTGACAGCCACGCCGCAACAACCGGGCGAGGTTGCCCCGCTGATTGTGGTGGAGCCGCAAGCCGCCGCGCCCCAGCCGACCGTGGCGCCGCCCAATATCCTGCTCGAAGTGCCGACGCGGCGCGCGACGCCTGTCTTCGACATTCCCACCAGCACAGGTATGGCCGAGGCGCCCACTGCCACGCCCACAGCAACGCCCACGCCGACACCCATCGGTACACCCGTAATTGTCTTTGCGCCCGCGCAACAACTGGTTCCCGACGGCGGCTGCACGATTGTCAGTTGGGACGTAAAAAACGTGCGCGAGGTCTATTACGAGAACCAGGGGGTGGACGGACGCGGCCAGAAGGAAGAGTGCGTCGACGATCTGCTTGAGGTCTACCACCTTGTCGTTGTGTTGCCCGATGGCATGGCGCGCACCTACACGACGACCGTGACCATGCTCATGCCCACCGATACGCCGCGACCGACGCCTACCTTCACCGAGATACCTGTCTTCACGCCCACGTGGACCCCGCTGCCGCCAACGGCCACGCCAACCCCCGATGTCAACTGGGGTGTCGCCGTCAATGTGCGCGGCAGCACCGATCAAGCCTGCGCACGCGGCACGGAATGCGTCATTGACCTGGTAATCACCAATACGGGCGAGACCATCGACAACATGCTCGTCGGCATAGTGGAACTGGGCCCGTGGGGGGCGAACCTCTGTCGTGGCGACGGCGTTTGCGCCGCCAACAACCTTGCCATTCCGTCAATGGGTCCGGGCAATGAGGCCACGATTACGCTGCGCTTTGCGATTCCCGCCGACGCGCCGGCCGACGCCGTGCGCTATGGCGTCCAGGCGGTGAGTGCGGGGTCGGGCGGTTCCGTCAGTTCTGGAACGACTTCTATCACGATTGCGCCCCAGTAGCAGGTCGCGCCGCGTTGCCGTGCAGTGACTTCATACGACACACCGCAGTGTGCGCAGCGGCGCGCACACTGCGCCTGCGAGTGGATGCCATCAACCGCGAAAGGAGAAGACAAATCATGAGTGAAGAACCAGTTGCGGCTGCCAGTC
>CAYJNV010000183.1:1578-9044 GCA_964370975.1 uncultured Caldilineaceae bacterium
CTTCTGGAGAGTGCGCTTTGCCAGGCAAGGCGGTTTGGTTGCGTGCATGGCCGTGCCGCCGTACAATGGCTGTACGCAACAGACCGTAAAGTGCGCAGCGGCGCGCACACGGTGAACGCGAGTGGGTGGCAACAACTGCCACAGGAGCACACAGACGATGAGTGACAATCCAGCCGGGGCTGCCAGTCA
The DNA here is from genome assembly GCA_964370975.1 of uncultured Caldilineaceae bacterium. Lineage (GTDB taxonomy): Bacteria > Chloroflexota > Anaerolineae > Caldilineales > Caldilineaceae > UBA5069. Next base: position 1,768 of record CAYJNV010000183.1, read on the forward strand.
GCCGAAACACCTCATCATTGCCTCGTATCCGGATGAGGAGCGCGCCGCGCAGGTGCTGGCGCAATTGAAGCAGGCGAGGTCCGTATCAAACCTGGGTGTAGAAGAGACAGCCATCGTACGTAAGGAAGACGACGGCACGCTCAGTATCAAGGAGCAGAATGACGTGGGCATGGGCGTATCGGTGGCCGCGGGTGGAGTCCTGGGTGGCCTGTTGGGTGGCCTGCTGGGTCACGGCAAATCCGGCGCGCTACTCGGGGGCCTGCTCGGGGCCGGCGCAGCCAAGGTCATCGATGCGGGCATCAACGACGACCGCCTCAAAGCGATTGGCGCGGGGCTGCCCGCTGGTTCGTCAGCGGTAGCGGCCATTGTGCCTGACAGCGCGCTTGCGGCGGTGCGCACGCTGCTTGAAGGCACGGGCGGCGCCGTAACTGTTGAGCGGATCACCGGCGGCGCAAGCGTTAATATTCCCAAGACAGGCATTGCGCAGATCGACACGCTCGCGCAGCAAGTGGGCGAAGCCGTGCAGCCCTACGCCGGCTCCGCTGCCAGTGCGCTGAGCGGGGCTGCAGCGTCCACCGAGGATTTGGCCAAACAAGCGGGTGACCAGTTGAGTGATGCCTGGAAGGGCGTTACCGGCGGCGGAACGGCCGACGATCCCGCAGCGTAGAGGCTGAACTCTGCACTTTGAGAAATAGCAAACAGCACGGATGACAACGGATTACCGTTGTCATCCGTGCTGTTTCGTTTTTCTCGTGTGGAAATGGGCTCTACGATGCGTCGGGCAGCGTGACGAGTTTAAGCGCCGCCTTGAGGCGCACAATGCGGCGATATGACTGCGCAATGCGCTCGGCGCTGATTTGGCCGCTGTCGACCAGGTTGCGGATGATGCCGAACGCGTCCGCGGCCGAAATGGCAGACTTGCCGGGAATGTTGTTGCTGATCGCGATCAGGTCCACGCCGGCTTCGATGACCTTGAGAAGGGCATCCTCGGGCGTGTAGATGTCGGAGATGGCGCGCATGCGCATGTCGTCGCTGATGATCACGCCGTCATAGCCCAGCTTCTCACGCAGTAGCCCCGTAATGATGGCCTTGGAGAGCGTGGCAGGCAACTCCGGGTCCAACGTCGAATTGAAGATGTGCGCCGTCATAATGGCGTCCACCTTGCCTGCGGCGATGAGTTTGACATAGGGCGCAAGCTCGATCGTCTGCCACGAGTCGGTTACGTCCACGAAACCCAGGTGCGTATCGCCGCTGGAACTTCCGTGGCCGGGGAAGTGCTTTAAGGTGGTGCCGACGCCGCGAATGCGGTGTGCATCGATTGCCGCGCCTGCGTGCTTTGCCACAACCTCTGGGTCGCTCGAGTAGCTGCGCTGCACACCGCCGATGACAGGGTTCGCCGGGTTCAAGTTCAGGTCAACGACCGGGGCAAGATTCAGGTTGATGCCCAAATTGCGCAGCACGATGGCCGTGCTGGCTGCCTGCGCTGTGGTCACGCGCAGGTCGTCCACCTGGCCCAGGTATTGTTCGGGATAGTTGGGCGTAATGCCTGACCACGCACCCAGGCGGCTGACGTAACCACCCTCCTGGTCCACGGCGATGAGCAGCGGGATTGTCGCCGCAGCACGCAGCGTCTGCGTCAGGTTGCGCACCTGCTCGGCATTGACGATGTTGTGGCCAAAGAGCACCACGCTGCCCAGTTTGCCCGTGCGAATCGATTCGAGTACTTCAGCATTGGGCGAAAGGTGCGCACTGCCGAAGCCGACCAGCAGCATCTGGCCGATCTGCACGTCGAGGGTTGCTTCAGGCAACGGGTAGGGCTGCGCGCTGGGAAGAACAACGGGCGGCTTGTCGGCCGCGGCCGAGAAATCGGCAAAGAGGTGCCGGGAGGAGAACTCGCTGGCAATTGCAGGGCGCACGCAGCCCGTGAGGAGGGCTGCGCCGCCGGCCTGTGCCGCGGCGCGCAAAAAGCCCCGGCGGGAGATGGAGCTCATAAGGACGAAAGAGTGCTGAATTGGGCGCAAAGATATGCGCCTGACGAATGGCAGAGGGAGCGACCGGCGCTGGATGGATCGGTTCCCCAAAACGGCCCGGACATCGTCCGGGCCGTTGGCACAGCAAAGCAGGTGGAGATGGCGGGAGTCGAACCCGCGTCCGAAACACTCATCCAAGGACTTCTACAGGTTTAGTCGCTCAATTGGTTTTGACCAGGGAGGCTCTGTGCGACGCAAGCCTTACCCCAGCGAGCCGATTGTCTTAGGCGGCCTTATCGGCGTTCAGCCACCGCAACTCCTCAGATTATTACAGCGTACACGGGACCTGCGAGCACCATCACCGTGCGGCCGTGATCCCTCGAGGGGATCAGCTCAACTTAGGCGGCGAGGGCCGCAGGGGCCTGTGCGAAGCCGAAGTTGAAGGTTTTGCCTGTGTTGGCATTTGTAGCGGTGCGCCTCTTTTAACGTAGCCGACGCTCTACGACCTGCCGTCCAGAGATATCCTGCCCCGTCGAAACCGGTGCATCCCCAGATAACGAACTGATTATAGCACGGAATGGGCCTGCAATCAATGTGACGCGACTTCAAATTGGATTTCGTTGCACCTTGCATGGTTGCTTTTTGCCTGGCGGTGCGCGTGTGGCAAGCATCCACTTGCCTGCTGAAGCATGGTTGATCCGTGATGAGAATGCTGTCTAGCAAGGAGTCCTGGCAGAGATGCCGATACGGAGGCAAGAGCCAAGGCGCTGGCCAGATGGCGGTCTTCTGCGCTTCCATCATCATTCACCGCTGACCTGAACGAGGATATCTTGCCCGTCATGCGCCACTTGCCTGATTTGAGCCAGTCGTGCGGCCGTCAACACAATCACCTCCAGCGCGTCGTGGCTCCCCCAATCGCGCCCCTTCTCAAAATCGCCTTCCACCTGGGCCATTTGGTTGGTGATGTGCGCAAAGCACACAATCGCATGGCCCTTGGCTTGAGCCAAAGCGTAGAGCGCTGCGGCCTCCATCTCCACGCCGAGAATGCCCTGTGACGCGGCATACGTAATGGCCTCTTCGGTCTCGCGAAAGGGCGCGTCGGTGGTCCAGGTGCTGCCGCAGCGCACGTCGACGTCGGCTTGGTCAAATGCGCCTCGCAAGCCATTGAGTAGATTCGTCTGGAGTTCGCTGTAGTCAGAAGGCGGCAGGTAGTGATAGCTGGTGCCCTCATCACGCAAGGCGCGTTCGATCAGCACGAAATAGGGTGGCTTTCGCACGGCGACAACTTGTCCGGCCGAAGTCATGCTGATGATGAGTTGAGCGCCGGAGGCGAAAAGCTCCTCGGCGACCAACACCGCAAAGGAGGCGCCCACCACATGTGGGACAATGCCGAACTCAATACCTTCGCGCGTGAACACAAACAACTTTGTGTGGTAGCAAGCCCACCGCCGGTGCAGCAAGGCTTGTCCTGCAGATACGAGGTGGTGGGCGATGTCGCCATCCGGGTCCAGAATACAGACCTCCGGGATCTGGCCCTCGGGAATCTGCTTCTGCCTGTGCGCCTCGCGCAGCAGGTTATCGGCAGTGAAGACGGAGGGCGCGTCGTAGTGCTTGTTCTCGAGAATCACAGGCTGCATTATTGACTCCGGCTCTTATGCCTGGGGTGTGTTTGGTTCGCCGGCGGGCCGCTCGTTTGGCAGCATTCCCTGCCGTGTGCGCCTTGGCGCCGTCTCGGGCAGCATGAAGAAGGTGACGGCACTGGAGAGGGCGGTGAGGGCTGCAATTGCCAGCACAGCAACCTGCAGGCTGAAGAGGTCCGACAGCACGCCACCCACCACCGCACCGAAGGCATAGCCGCTGTCGCGCCACAGCCGGTAGACCCCCAGAGCCGAGGCACGCCACGCGGGGTGGGCAAGGTCGCTCACCGCCGCCAGAAGCGTCGGATAGACCATGCCGGTGCCCAGGCCCATGATGATTACCGCCGCATACCATACAAGGTCGCCTGTGCCCAACACCAGGAGTGCAATGCCAATGGACTGCACGAACAGGCCGCCCGTGATCAGGGGCTTGCGCCCGATTGTATCGCTCAATGGCCCCGTCACCAGCTGGCTGAAACCCCACACCGCCAAATAGGTGCCGCCCAGCGCAGCGGCCTGCTGCAGAGAGAGCCCCATGCTGATCGCATAGAGCGGTAGCAACCCCCAAATCACCACGTCGTTGAGATTGTTGACCAGTCCGCCCTGCGAGAGGCTGAAGAAGCCTTTGTCTTGCCAGCTTACGCGGCGGAATATGTCGCCGAACTTTGCAGCTTCGTGCGGCTGCTTGTGTTGCTGCGCCTCGTAGCGGGCATGGCCGTGCGTCTCGCGCACAAACAGCACCGAAAGCAGCAGCCCGCTCGCAGCGAAGCCGATACCCAGCACAAAGGGCCAGGGGCGCAACCCCGTCCGCGCGGCTACCCAGCCCGCGGCCAGGGTGGAGAGTGCCATGGCAAGGTAGCCGGCAAACTCGTTTAGCCCCGTCGCACGCCCGCGCCCCACTGGCCCCACCAGATCGACCTTCATGATCACGGCGCTCGACCAGCAAAACCCCTGGTTCATACCCAGCAGGATGTTGGCGAAGACGATCCAGCCCCAACTGGGGGCGAACATCACCAGGAATGGGACCGGCAGCCCGATCAACCAGCCCGCTACCAGCAGTGGCTTGCGCCCGTAGCGGTCCGCATTGCGGCCGGCAAAGAGGTTGGCCAGCGCCTTGACGATGCCGAAGCTGACGATGAACGAGAGGGTCACACTCACCGATGCCAGCCCGAATTCCTCCGAGGCGATCAGCGGCACAATTGTGCGCTCCAGCCCCAGCATGGCGCCGACGAAGGCATTCACGATCACAAGCAGCGTGAACTGGCGCCAGTTGGCACGCAGGCCCAACTGCAGCGGTGGCTGATGGCTCATGCGCGCGCGACGCTCCGCCCTTCGAGATTGGCCTGCCGGATGACGGCAAACTCGGGGGGCGCGGGGGTCTGGTTCTGCTGCACAAACGCGATGAAGTCGTCGCGCTCCGTGCGCTGCAGCGCCGGATTGAAGCGCCGCTCGAAGCCGATGGTCGAACTGGGTTTGGCGCTCATCGCGCGCCCGCAGGCTGAACCGGCAAAGTGGCTTGGATAGACCTCCACCATGTCGTCGAGCGTCAGCAACTTTTCGAACAAGCTGTCGTACAGGCGCCCGGCAAAGAGGGCTGTGTTTGCATCACCGTGCAGGTCGGGTCGCCCGACGTCGCCCACGAACAGGGTGTCGCCCGTAAAGACCAGCCACGGCGCCTCCGCCCGCACCCTGTCGCCGACGACCAGGCTGATGCTGTCTGCAGAATGGCCCGGCGTATGCAGCACGCGCACGTAGTCATTGCCAAGTTCGACCACGTCGCCGTCGCGAACCGGCGTGAAGGCGAATTGCACCTGGGCCGACTCGTGCAGGTAGATCGGCGCATTTGTGCGTTCTGCGAGCGCCATGGCGCCGGAGAGATGGTCGGCCTGCACATGCGTCTCGAAGATGGCGACGATGGGTGAGTTTGCCTGCTGCGCGACGGCGAGATAAGCGTCAATGTGATCGCAGTGTGGATCGACGACGGCCAGCTTGGCCTTGCCTGTACAGCCAAAGACGTAGGACGCGCAGCCGGTCTGGGGGTGCAGAATCTGACGGAAAATCATGATCCCTCCTTTAAGCAAGTGCATTGCGGGGCGCTGGTGCGGCCCGCTGCCGTTGTCGGGGTCGTGATGTTCAGGGCTGCGTCTGCCGCTCGATCGGCAAGCCCTGGGCCCGCCAGTCCGGTAAGCCGGCGTCAAGACGCTGTGCGCGCATACCGCGGGCGCGCAGCAGCGCGACTGCCTCGTCGGCCATAACGCAGTACGGCCCGCGGCAGTAGGCCACGATATCGCACTCGCGCGCCAGATCGGCCAGGTGTTCTTCAAGGTCGGGTAGCGGGAAGGATCGCGCGCCGGCAATGTGCCCTGCCTCATACTCGGCGCGTGGGCGCACATCCAGCACCAGCAGGTTGCCTTCCTGCATGCGCGCCGCCAGCGTGCGGCAATCGACCGCCTCGAGCGACTTGCGCTCGTGGAGGTAGGTGTCGACAAGCCGCTCCACTTCCGACAGGCGGCGCGTGCCAGTCTCGCGCAGCGCCCGCCAGAGCGCCAGCACGGTCGGGTCGGCCAGCCGGTAGTAGATCGTGGTCCCCTCGCGGCGCGTCTCGACCAATCGCGCATGCAACAGTATCTGGAGGTGGCGCGACGTGTTGGCGACTGACTCCTGGGTCTCGGTGGCCAACGCATCGACGCTCCACTCCGCCTGCGCCAGGAGGTCGAGAAATTCGAGACGCTGGCGGCTGGCAAGTGCTTTGCCGATGCGGGCAAACTCGGCGTAGAGGTTGTCCTTGAATGTGCGGTGATGGGAGCGGGTCATGGCACTCCTTCGCTAGAAGACAATCACCTTGTCTGCGGCCATCGTCCATGCGGTGAGTTCGTCCATGGAACTGCGGTGGACGCCTGGCATGAGGTCAGTCTCGGCCAGACCACGCGCATCCATGCAAGTGCCGCAGGCGCCGATTGGGATCGAACGCGTCGTTAGCCCTTTGAGCATTCGCTCGATATTGTAGAAGCCATCGGGCGTCTTTTGGCCGGCCTTGGCGCAGAAGACTGCGTCAGCCATGAGGAAGACGGTCAATTCGACTCCCTCCTGCTTGCGGAGCTGGAGAGCAAGTCGCAGCCCGTTGTAAGATCGTTCTGTGCCGTAAGGTGGGTCATTGAGCAGGATCAGGTAGCGCATAGGGTGGCTCCAGGGGTTAGATGGCGGTGGATACATGAAATGACGTACCATTTTGTTCTACATACTCAATAGAATAGTTGAATATAGGCTGTGATGCAAATGACCTGACTCATAAGCTCAATTCAGTTGGCGCTTTTGTACTGGGGGGCGAGTTGCTGCATGAAACCATCACGAAGGCCGGCGGCCCCCACGCCTGAGCCTCGGTGATGCGCAGCCCAATGTTCTCCGTCAGGCCACCCGCAGGAGTTCCATAAGCCGACATACACCCCGCGCTCGGACTTCACGCAGGAACGCCGCCCACGCGCACCGGAATCAGACGGTCGAGACGAATTTCTTCTGTGGTGACAATGCAGGTGGCGGCGCAGATGTGAACTGCCGCCGCTTGCGCTTCGTCGAGCGCATCGGCAAAGCCGGGGTCGGTGGTGCGGTGCGCCTCGAGCGCGTCTGCATCGGGGCGCTGGACAATGAAGACGATGGCAGTGCGTACGCCAAC
>CAYJNV010000184.1:0-9008 GCA_964370975.1 uncultured Caldilineaceae bacterium
AGCCTGGCATGGTTACTGGCATACAACTCGGTGTGAATTATCGGTTGAGGCAACGTCCCGCTCCTTTGCACTCGTAATTCTGTCATTCGCGGTCAGACCAGAGGTGACTAGGCCGGCATTGCGGGCTGCATCAGCGCCAGCAGGTTGCCATCAGGGTCCTTGAAATGCAGCATTTTGCCCACACCAGGAATCTCCATGATTTCGTTCACTTCGGCGCCATTAGCGGCCAGCTTGACCTTGTCCGCCTCAATATCGGCGCTGTAGATGTAGGGCACAATCTGTCCCGGTGGCATGCCGTTCCTGGCGTCGTTAAAGCCCACGCCGCCGCCCGCCTCGTCGGACATGCTGCCGGTGGTGTAGTTCATATCGGGGAATGATTGCAGCTTCCAGCCGAAGACCTTCGCATACCATGCGCCCAGTTTCTCGTGGTTACTCGCGTAAATCTCGGTGTGAATAATCGCCTGTCCCATCGCATCCTCCCTGATCTCCGTTCGAACGGACCGAATTGCCTGCTTCAGGACTCGCGCCGTGCGAATCCTCTCATGTTTGCGCCTGCGCGCGATGTCAATCGAAGGGGACGCGCTAAGTTTAGCACAAACGTTCTTAAATGGCAAGCCCAGTTTTGTTAACGTTTCGTGCGCCCGCGGCGTCAAACAGCCCTGACGCAAAGTCAAGGCCGTATGCTGTTTCCCTTAACCTGCGTCGGATCGAAGCCGGGGCGCAGTTCCAGTTCGTACACTGCTGTTGTGTGCTGCACCCACATGCCCACTTTTTCGTAGAGGCGCGTTGCGCCGGTCAGGCTCTCGGCGTCAACGCCCAGGCCAATTGTTGTGACGCCGCGACGGTAGAACTCGCTAAAGCTGTGGAGGAGCAGCGCCTGCCCCAGACCCCGTTTGCGCCAGGGGCGGCGCACGCCCAGCAGATTGACCCAGGCAGCCTGCAGTTCGCCGGGGACGGGCGCAAGACAGAGCGAAAAGCCCGCGATCTCGCCATCATCAATGGCCAGGAAATAGAGCGCGGGATCGAAGAGGGGATCGCTGTGGAGGCGTTCCTGCCAGAGGGGAAAGTCTTCGTCAAAGCGGCGTGGGACGTGGCCCCAATGGTCGGTGAATGCCTCCTCGGTGGCATTGAAGAGCGAGACATCGTCTACGCGGGGGCGGAATGTGCGCGCAGAAACGCCGCTCGGCCAAAGCGGCGGCGGCGGCGGCGCCTGCAAATCAATGCGCATCTGGAGGAAGTTGCGCACGTGGTTGAAGCCATGCATGGTCAACAGCCGCGTCGCAGCTTGATTGCCCGCAATCGCGTTTGCCCCCAGAGTCACGCGTGCGCCCGGGGGTGCGCTCTCCAGCGATGCGCGTGCCATCGCCAGGCCCCACTCCATCAGCCAGCGTCCCAGTCCATGCCCGCGCTGCGCGGGCGCCGTGCGCACCCACAAGAAGGGGCGCACCCATGGTGACCGCCGGTGCAGTTCGGCAATGGCAGCCACTTCGCCATCGGGGCCGTGAATGATGCGGGTGTGCTCGGCGACGTCCAGGAGCGGGTTTTGCAGGTCGACTTCGTATTCACTGACCGAGAAGAGGGTTTCGCCTGTGAATTCGTGCGCATCGCAGTTGAGCATGGCAACGATTGCGGGCGCGTCAGCCAGACGAATTGGACGGACCGTAAAGCCCTGCGGCAGGTGAGTCGAAGGAGTGAAGAGTTCGGCCACCACCAATCACACTTTCACGATGCCGCCGCGCAGCGGCACTACAGAACACGGTCAAGTGTCAATATGTGCAGACCACCGCCACGTCAACGATTGTGTCATGCGGCCAGCACTGCGGCTGTGCCAGTCTGGTGCATCAGCTATCTTGCCTTGAGGACGTCCTTGCGGCAATGTTGTGACGCGGTGTGTCACGTGTAGTGCTTTAGTCGGCCGCGGACGGTACAATCCTTCGAGCACGCGTGGCGCCTTGTGCCGCAAGCAGCGCCAGCGCCAGCGCCAACCCGATCATGCTTACGGCCACGAAGCCGCCGCGCTGAAAGGCCGGGCCGGTGCTGAAACTTCCCGCCGCCGCCGCCACTGCCACCAGTGTCTCGCTGATGCCCTGCGTTTGCCCGCGCTCGTTAGGCGCTACCGCGTCGGCGAGCAGCGCCGAGCCTGCCACATAAGCCAGATTCCACCCCAACCCCAGCAGGAAGAGCGCCAACGCAAGCAGCGGCACGGTGGTTGCCAGCGGCGCAATGACCGCCGAGATGGCGAGAACGATCCCGCCCAGGGCGATGACCAGGCGTGGCCCGTAGCGAGATGTCAGCCGGCCCGATCCACCCGAGAGGCCGAACATGCCCACCGTGTGCGCCATGATTACCCACGACACGGCTTGCGTCGAATGGTTCTCGTGTACCATATGGAGGGGTGTTATCACCATGATCATGACCATGACCAACTGGCTGATGCCCAGCGCCAGCACAGCAAGTTGCACCGTACGGTCGGCAAAGACCGTGCGCATGGCGCGACCCGGCGCCGTATCCAGCGTGGCGCTTAACGGCTGCGCAAAATGCATTGGTTCGGGGCGGAGGAACACGAAGATAATAGCAAACGCTACGAAGCTGAGCGCCGCGGTCATGAAGTAGGGGCCGGAGAGAGCAAGGATACCTCTTGCTTCGGCTGCCCTTTCGGCAGGAGCCAGCAGGAGCGGCCCCACAATCGCGCCCACAGTCCCCGCGAAGACGAGGGTGCCGATTGCGCGTGCGCTGCGCTCCGGGGGAACAATGTCGGCTGCGGCATAGCGTGACTGTTCGCCGGCGCCGCGCCCGAAGCCGTTGATCAGCGCACCCGTGAGAAAGAGCGTGAACGAGCCGCGCAGCAATGCAATTGCACAGAGCAACATGCCAAGCACCGAGAGCGAGAAGCCAATCGAAATACCCAATCGGCGCCCCAACTTGCCCATGAGCCAGCCGATAGGGTACGCAATGAGCGCACGGCCAACCAGTGTAATGGTCGACGGGAGCCCGGCGTTGGCCTCGTTACCCGTAAGGTAGACGGCAGCGAGCGGAAGTGGCGTGAAAGCGATGATCTGCGCTGCGTTGTAGACACTCTGCGCCGAGAAAAGGGTAGCCATCAGCCGCCTCTGCACGCGGGGCGGAGGCAGGTTCTCGATAAGACTCTCGTCTTCTGCAATCAAGATTGACTCATTTCGCTGATTTCTGTCAATGCAGGGCTAATATGCGTGTTTGCGCATGAGGAGTGGACGGTCGATGATAACAGAGAAGGCAGCCGATTGCCAAGCATGACCGGCTGCCTTCTTCATTCTGCTGAATGCGTTTCAGCAAAGACACGGCGCGCGCCTGGCGCGGCGCCATATTGCCTGCTATTCCAGTGTGGCGTCCAGCGTAATTTCAGCCACGGCCGCCAGCGCCTTGGAGACGGGGCACTTTGCCTTGGCCTCGGCGGCGGTTTTGGCAAAGTCTTCGGCAGAGACATTGGGCACGATCGCGCGCGTCACAAGCTCGATCTTGGTGATTGTGGGGCCCGCGCCCAGGTGTACGCTCGCCGTTGTGTGGATGCGCTCGGGTGGAAAGCCATTATTGGTGAGCAACGATGCCAAGAACATGGAGAAGCAACCGGCCTGCGCTGCGCCAATCAGCTCCTCGGGGTTGGTGCCCTTGCCTTCCTCAAAACGCGAAGCATAGGTGTAGGGGCCATCAAAGAGGCCGCTGCCCAGCTTCATGTTGCCATTGCCTTCCTTCAGCGTACCGATCCAGGTTGCTTCTGCGCCGCGAACTGCCATGATGTTGCTCCTTGTATGTGCGAGGTTGATTTAAGCACTGTTGCGGTGGGCGCCGGCATGCGCGCCAGACGTGCCCGCCTCCTGCCACTCCACCATTAAGATTCTACACTTGTCTACGGCGCGCCGGCAGTGATGCAGACCCCAAAGCGGTTGCGGTCAGCGCCGCAAAGCAAAGCACCCGCCCTCGGAAGAGCGGGTGCTGCTGTTCTGGTAGCGCATACGGGATTCGAACCCGTGTCTATGCCTTGAGAGGGCATTATCCTGGGCCACTAGACGAATGCGCCACGTCGACTGCGCCGGTTGAGCCGGCAGCTCCCTGGCCCGGAAGCACTCAGGATTCTACGTTGTTCGGGGCGAATGGTCAAATCAGCAGGGGGAATTGCGCAGATGTTTTGTCGCGTCGCGGCGTCGCTCATGGGCGCACGGGCGTATGCATGCGCTGCAGGTCGCGTGCCAGCGCAGCGAGCGCCGCGTCGGGGTCATCACAGAGGCCGGAATGCACATCAGACGCCTGGATGACGGTGCTGTGCGGCGCGACCAGCCAGTGGAAAATTTCGGCCTGGCCCAGCACACCAATCGGCCCCTCGCCGCGGCCGATTGCTTCAATCATGCCCAGTTGCTCCATGACGTCCTCGGCGCGCAGCGGCGCGACGAATTGCGTCAGTCGCGCAGGGTCATAGACCAGGCGCAAGCCCAGATAGCGTTGCGTGCGGCAGTAGAGAATGACGCCCACGTTGAGGAATTCGCCCATCTGCACGCGGGGCACCACGCGCAGGTACGCGTAGTCAAACGAGTCGCGCGTGCGCATCCAGCGCCTCCTCGAGAAAAATGTCGGCGGCATCGCGGCGGCTGCGCAGAAAGTCAAAGTAGGCAGCGCGTTGCGCAGCGGGCGAGGCAAAGCGTGTCTCATAGCGCAGCCAGGCGTCGGGGGGCAGCGCCACGACCGCCTGCAAAAGATCATCCGTGAGCAGTGGGCGCAGGCGCGCATCGGCCTCGCGCAGTGCCGTCGCGTAGGGCAGCAACGTATGCTGCTTGATCAGCGGGAAGGGGCTGCGGCTGCGCCCGTCTGCATCATCCCACGTGTGATGGAAGTAGAGCGCGGCGCCGTGGTCAATCAGCCAGAGGCGATCCTCGGCCATGAGCATGTTGACATTGCGTGGCGTACGGTCCACGTTGGTCACGAAGGCGTCAAACCAGACAATCGCAGATGCCAGGTCGGGCGACGGTGGTGGTTTTTGCAGCACGTTGTAGGCGAATGCGCCCTCCAGGAAGCGGAAGCCCAGGTTGACGCCGGCGCTTGCGCGCAGCAGGTCGCTGATTTCCTGGTCGGCCTCCGAGCGCCCGATGGCCGCATCCAGGTCGAGCAGCACCATTTCGGGCATGTCGAGGCCAAGCTGCAGCGCAATCTCGCCGGCGAGCACCTCGGCAATCAGCGCCTTGGCCCCCTGACCTGCGCCCACGAATTTCATCACATAAAGCTTGCCGTCGTCGGCCTCCACCACAGCTGGCAGAGAGCCGCCCTCGCGCAGTGGTGTCACATAGCGTGTGGCCGTGCGGCGCGGCAGCAACGAATTTCCCATCTCTTGCATCCTCCCCAGGGCGCGCACCATGCAGCGCCGCGCGCTATTCTACACCAGTTGGACGGTCAGAGGGCGTCTGCGCGGATGGCCGTCTGCCCAGTTCCGTCGCCCGGCTATGCTACAATGGCCAAAGCCCACCGCGAGCACACGGCGTACATCGCGCCATGCGCGTGGCCCGCCAAGTGGCCTCCGTGGTGGTGATGGTACAATGGACGCAGACCTCCCGAAGCATTCGCAACCTGCCGCCCGCGTCCTGCATCCCGCGCCGCGGCCACCAAGATTCCGAGGTAGAAATGGCAGCATCCAAGCAGTGGAGCACGCCGCCTGCAATGGCGATTGACACAAACAACATCTATCAGGTGACGCTCGACACCGACCAGGGCGCCATTGTGCTTGACCTCTATGCCAAGAACGCGCCCAAGACCGTAAACAACTTCGTCTTCCTTGCCAGGGATGGCTACTACGACGGCGTTGCATTTCACCGCGTCATCAGCAATTTCATGGTGCAGGGGGGCGACCCCACAGGCTCGGGCCGCGGCGGCCCCGGCTATACTTTTGAGGACGAGACGCGCGGCAACCCTCTCAAGCACGAGACGGGCGTGATCTCCATGGCCAATGCCGGCCCCAACACCAATGGCAGCCAATTCTTCATCACCCATGGGCCGCAGCCGCACCTCGATGGCAAGCACACCGTTTTTGGCAAGGTAGTTGAGGGCATGGATGTTGTCAACTCGATCCGCCAGGGCGATCACATTCGCAGCGTCACAGTGACCGAACGCCCGGCCTGACGCAACCAAATCTCCGGCGCGGATGCAGCCGGATGACTGGCATTTTGCCAGGTCACCGCTTGCATCCGCGCAGGGGACGATCGTGACTATGGACGATCCACTCTACACCCGCATCTACGCCGTGGTTGAGCAAATTCCGTCCGGGCGCGTGGCGGCCTATGGGCAAATTGCCTCGATTGTGGGCAATTGCACCGCCCGCATGGTTGGCTATGCAATGGCCGCCGTGCCTGCCGGCAGCACGGTGCCCTGGCAGCGCGTAATCAACGCACAGGGCAAAATCAGCCCGCGCGGCGATGGTGGCGGCAGTGAACTGCAGCGCGTGCTCCTGGAAGATGAAGGCGTGCACTTCAGCACCGCCGGCGCGGTGGACTGGAAGCAGGTGCGCTGGGCCGGTCCGCCGGTTGACTGGTTGCTGGCGCACGGCTTTGCGCCTGGCCCCTCCTACACAGAAGAGCCGCCGGCGCGCCCCACACTGTGGGATGTGGATTGACGCATGGCTGCCATAGGTGCGCTGCGCGTTGTCAACCTCGAGCCGGCGTACTATGCCGCCCTCGAGCAGTTGCAGCGCGACTGCTATCCCTCGTTGGGCGATGACGAACTTATGAAGCAACCCCACTTCGCCGCCCAGTTTTCCCGCTTCGCACAAGGGCAGTTTGTTGCGCTCGACGGCGACCGAGGCGACCACGTCATCGGCCAGGGTTCCGGCTTCTTCATTGACTTTGACTTTGCGCACCCAAACCATTCGTTCCGCGAGATCTGCGGCAACTTCTACTTTACAAACCATGATCCTGATGGCGCATACTACTATGGCGCCGACATCAGCGTGCACCCGGCCTACAGGGGCCGCGGCGTGGGCAAAATGCTCTACGCGGCGCGCATGGCGCTGGTGCGTTCAGCAAACCGTCGCGGCATTGTCGGCGGCGGCATGATACCCGGCTACGCCCGCCACCGTGAGACAATGACGGTGGCGGCCTACGTGGAGAAGGTCGTACGCGGTGAACTACGCGATCCCACCCTCACTTTCCAACTTGCGCAAGGTTTCGCCGTGCGCGGCATCATCGAGGGCTATCTTGAGGATAGTGTTTCAGACGGCACTGTGCCGCTGATTGTGTGGCCCAACCCGGTGTATCAGCCTGCCGGCAGTTGAGCGTGCGTAGGGGCGCGCCCCGTCTTGTCGCCTGGATATGCCGGGCGTGCAGTTGTCCAACCCTGTACGGCAAGCCAGCAATTGTCGCTTGCCAGCGGGTACATGTCATCTTTCAACCAGCAACCCAAAGAAGGTCGCACCATGTCCAAGCCCGAGCCGCAACCCCTCAAGACGCCCCTCTACGACACGCATGTGGAGATGGGCGGCCGCATGGTCGAGTTTGCCGGCTACCTGCTGCCCGTGCAATATCCTACCGGCCCCACCGCCGAGCATGCCGCCGTGCGCAACGCCGCGGGCCTCTTTGACATCGACCACATGGGGCAGTTTGAACTCACCGGTCCCGATGCCGATCTCTTCCTGCAGTACATTCAGCCCTGGGACATCGACCAGATGCAGCCGCTGGACGCGCACTACAGCCTGCTTCTCTACCACGACGGCACAGTGGTGGATGACATTTTCATCTATCGTCTGCCCACACGCTGGTTTATCGCAGTGAATGCGTCCAACCGTGCCAAGGACTTCGCCTGGCTGGAGGCCAACGCGATAGGCTTCGACGTGACGTTGCGCGACATCTCTGACGAGACCTGTATGTTGGCGCTGCAGGGTCCTTCTGCCGAGATGATTCTTCAGCGCCTGACCCCGGCCGACCTGAGCGCAGTGGCGACGCGCACCGCTGTCGAGACGACGTTGCACGGCGCACAGGCGCTGCTGGGCCGCACGGGCTACACCGGCGAGGACGGCTTCGAGCTCTATTTTCCCGCGACGGATGCCGTGGCTGTATGGAATGCCATTCTCGAGGCGGGCAAGAACGATGGGCTGCTGGCCTGCGGTCTGGCGGCGCGTGACAGCCTGCGCTTTGAGGCGTGCCTGCCCCTCTATGGCCACGAAATTGATGCCACCACGCTTGCTCTGGAGGCGCGCATGAACTGGACCATTGGCTGGCACAAGGAGTTTGTGGGGCGCGGCGCGCTGCTCAAGTTCAAGCTCGAGGGCGCGCCCCGGCTGCTGGTCGGGTTCGAAATGGTGGACAAGGCTGTAGCGCGCGAGCACTATGCCGTGGCCAGGGACGGCGCTGCGGTCGGCTATGTCACCTCCGGTATGAAGAGCCCCACGCTCGACAAGTTCCTGGGCATGGCCTATGTGCCCGCCGCGTTGAGCAAGCAGGGCACGGAGATCGACATTCTGGTGCGTGGCCAGCCCAGGAAGGCCGTCGTTGTCAAGCGCCCCTTCTACAAGCCGCGCTACAAGTAGAACGCACTTGCGAATTCCAAAAGTCAATCCTCAATTCTCTACTGTCAAAGGAGCACCGCATGTCGCAATTCAAGGTTGATGCCCAGGCCCGCTACGCCAAGTCGCACGAGTGGGCGCGCAAGGAAGACGGCGTCATCGTCGTGGGCATATCGGACTACGCTCAGGACACGTTGAGCGACGTGGTCTATGTTGAACTGCCAGCCGTCGGCAGCGACGTGGCGGCAGGCAAGCAGGCGGCCGTAGTGGAGTCCGTCAAGGCAGCCGAGGACGTGATGGCGCCGGTGAGCGGCAAAGTCGTTGAGGTCAACGCACAGTTGGCCGACACACCCGAGATTGTGAATGGCGACGCCTACGGCGCCTGGTTCTTCAAAGTGGAGGCGGGGGCAGGCAGCGAGGCGGAGATGGCCGCGCTCATGGATGCCGATGCCTACAGCACTTTTGTGGCCGAGAGCGCGCACTAACGTGCGTAGCA
>CAYJNV010000185.1:0-9001 GCA_964370975.1 uncultured Caldilineaceae bacterium
CTTGAGGCGGGGTTGCCGGTGCCTGCGCCGAGCGCAATGACAGAGACCAGCGGCAAGTTCCTGGTGCGGGCGCCGAAGTCTCTGCACAGGCAAGTGGCGGAAGCGGCGGCGTGCGATGGGGTGAGCCTGAATGCGTGGGTGAATGTGGTGCTGGCGCGCGCCGTGGGTGCACCGCAGCGTGTGACGCCTGAAGCGGTGGCGATGCCCAGCAAGCGGCCGCGTGCCAGGGCGGGAAAGAGCGCCAAGGCAATCAAGGCAGTTGGGGTTGCGGCAGACTGAGGCGTTGGAGGATGTCGTGCGGGGCGAGCCAAGCGGCTCGCCCTTTTCTTTTACTCTGGGTGCGCACCCTCTATGACGACGACGAATTCGCCCTTTAGAGTTTTGCCGACAATGGCCGGCTGCAGTTCGGAGAGGAGGCCACGGTCGAGCTTTTCGTATAGCTTGGTGAGATCGTTGGCGAGGGCGGCGCGGCGGTCGCCCAGCGTGGCGATGCAGTCCTCGAGGAAAGCAGCGAGGCGGTAGGGGCTTTCATAGTAGATGAGTGTGTGCGGCGAGGCGACGTCGACTTCAAGGAAGCGGCGGCGTGCGCCGGACTTGCGCGGGGGGAAGCCGCGGAAGGTGAAGGAGTGGCTGGGCAGGCCAGAGAGAACGAGTGCCATGATCAGCGCCGAAGGGCCGGGGATCATGGTGACTGGGTAGCCTTCGGCAATGGCGCGGCGCACAAGTGTGAAGCCGGGATCGCTGACGCCGGGTGTGCCCGCATCGCTGACGACGGCCACAGATTGGCCGGAGGTGAGGAAGCCGAAGATGCGGTTGGCGGCCTGATCCTCGTTGTGCTCGTGGAAGGCAATCTGCGGCTTGTGGATGTCGAAGTGCTGGAGGAGGCGGCCGGTTGTGCGCGTATCCTCGGCGGCGATGACATCCACTGCGCGCAGGGTTTCGATGGCGCGCAGCGTCATGTCGCCCAGGTTGCCGATGGGCGTTGCGACGAGGTACAGCGTGGGCCCGGCACTTTCCGCCTGGGTTGTGGCGCGAGGTTCAGGTTCCATTTTGCAGTCGTGTCATGGCGCCGGCTCCTTGCCAGCGCCTCCGCATGATGCACTACAAGCGCGCATTTGACCGCATGGGCTACTCGCTGTAATCCCAGAAGGCCGTGATTGCGTCTTCGCAGCGCTGGCCCAGGGGATAGTCGGCAAAGGCATCAGGGTCGGCGTCAACGGTCTCATCCAGATAGCCATAGCAGCCGTGAACAGCGTAGGGTTGCAGCGTGGCAAAGAGACCCGCGCCGCCCATTTGCGGATTGTCCGGGTCGAAGATCTGGACATAGCGCATGCCGCGGTTCTTGCTGCTGCCATCGGGGCGGCGCAGGTCGAAATAGCGGCAGTCATCGTATGTCTTGCAGAGGATGACGGCGACGAGTGGGACGACGCGCTGCGCGGTGTCGTCCCAGGTGAACGCGTAGGTGCGTTTGCCGATCTCCGGGTTGTCGGTGAACCAGGCGCGCACGCTGGCATTGCCTGCAAAGGCGGGCTGCCCCGTTCCATAGAGGAGACGCATGGCATCCTGGAAAGCGGGTTCGATGGCGTAGGTGTAGGCGCTGCCTACATGCGCAGGAATGCCGATTTGGCCGATGGCCTGGTCGGCCTCAAGGGTGGGGATGGCGGCGTGGATGGTTTCCTGGCTTGCGCGCACGAGGGCGCCGGCCGCGGTCCAGTCGACAGCGTCACCCACGCTTACGTAGGCGTAGAAGGCGATGAGCCCAGCCATGAGGCCGAGTTGCGCGTACTGGAGGGCGCGCACGCGCTGCAGCAGCCGATAGAGTGCGGCAAGCAGCGCCGTAAGGGAGATTGCGAATCCAAACGAGAGCAGATAGGTATAGCGGTTCTCGGGGTTGCGGCCGATGAGGCTGGCAAAGGCGAGGCCCATTGCCAGCATCCACAGCAGACCCCAGGCGAACCAGAGCCAGATTTGCCGTCGTGTGGGGGGCATATCGCCGCCGGCGTGCGTCCGGCGGGCGCGCAGTGCGATGCCGAAGACTGCGATCGTGAGGGCTGCCGTGAGCGCGATGGTCGTGATGGCAAGCGAGCCGGTTGGCTCCAGCCAGTTGCGGCTCCAGCCATAGAGAGGTGCGCCAGGGTAGGGCGAAGTGTAAAGAAGCAGCATCTGGCTGAAGAGGAGCAGATAGTTGCGCACAAAGTGGCCCAAATCCAGACTTGCCGCGTAGTCGCTGCGAGCAGGCACGAGGGCGCCGTCCTGCGCCATGAGGCGCAGGGCAAGCAGGAGGAACCCCACAAGCGCGAGCAGCCCGTAGAAGCGCAGCCGGCTGCGCCCGGGTCGGCCATTGCGAATCCAGTCTGCTGCAAAGATGAGCAAGGGCAGAGGCAGCGCCACCTCGTAGGCGAGAACTGCGCAGAGGTAGGCCAATGCCATAGCCAGCGAGCGCAGCGAACCCGGCTTGTCGGTGGCGGTGAGGGCGAAATCGAGCGCGAGAAGCGCAAAGAGCAGCGCGAGCACGTTGGAGGTGGCCGCGAACCAGAAGACGGCTTCGTTATGCGAGGGAAGCAGCAGCACCACCGCGGCGGCAAAGAAGGCCCACAGGACGCTGCGCCCGACGCGCCGCACCAGGCGGTAGGTCAGCAAGGTGTTGATGAAGTGCAGCGAGAGGTAAATGACGTAGTAGCCCCACATGCGCTCGAGGCCGAAGGCGTGGGTGAGGAGCACGCGCAAGCCGGTGCTAAGGGGGCGGTAGCCTGACCAACTGATGACGCCGGCGAAGGTGGCGCGCAGTGTGGGCCAGAGGGGGCCGGTCATCTCGCTGGCGCTGTGGATGAAGTCATCCATGACGAAGTAGAGACCGAAGGCGAAGCGGCCGTAGACCCAGAGGAAGATGAGCAGAAGCGCGGTGAGTGCGACTGCGTGGGATGCGCGCGATCTGGAAGGTGAGTGCGGTGTCATCTGCATTAGCTTGCGGCTTAGCACCCCGGAGGCCGCGGTGGTCAGTCGATGACGTTGCGGCGGCGGAAGGGCGCGGCGGCAAAGCGCTTGTAGATCTTGGCCTTGGTAAGCCATACGATGCGTTCGCCGGACGTAGTCGTGCCGAGGACTCTGTCGGCAATCCATGGGGCAACGGTTTCGACCTTGTCAGCGAGGATATTGAAGATTCGCCGCGCGCTCTTCTGCTGGCCGGGGGCTACGTTGCCAAGCAGCAGGTCGGTCGCCATCATGCCGGGACTGATGGCGCCGACGAGTATGGGCTTGCCCTTGGTCTCGGCCACAAGCGCGTCTGTGAGATAGCGGATGGCGGCCTTGGTGGTTGCGTACGGGGTGAGGCCGGGACGGGTGGCGCCGTCGCTGCCGAAACCTTCCATGTTCCACAGTGCGCCGCTGCCCTGTGCAACCATGCCGGCAAGGGCGACGCGGCTGCCGTACAAGGACCCAACCAGGTTGGTGGAGACAATGGTCTCGATCGTCTCGGGTTGCTCTTCCCAGAAGGGCATCATCTTGCCGCCCAGGCCGGCATTGTTGATCCAGATGTCCACCTGGCCGAAGCGGGTCACGGCGTCATCCCAAAGGGCCTGCACCTGGGCAAAGTCGCTTACGTCACAGGGCTGGCCGAGGATGCGGTCGGCGTTGTAGCGCCCGGTGAGTGTGCCGAGCGCCGTGTGGACAGCGCTCTCGGTGCGGCCACAAACGACGACGGCGCAGTCGCGTTGGAGAAAAGCCTCAGCAAGGGCAAAACCAAGGCCGCGTGTGCTGCCGGTGATGATGATTGTCTTCATGGGGAGCATCCAGTCTCATATTGTGAGAATGCAAACAACGATTACGCTACAATGGTCGCCGCCCAACCAATGCCCAGTTCGACAAGGCGGTAGACGTCGGGGTTGCCGGTCTCCACATCCCAGCCTGCCATGCGGTAGTAAAGGTCCTTGGCGCGCTCGATTTCGGCTTCGGTGACGACCAGGCCGGCGGTGCTGCCGCCCACGAGTGGCTCGTAGATGCGCGGCGGGAGCACGTCTTCGTCACGCGAGAAGCCCTCGCGCGCGTTGAAGACGCGCTGCATGTTGACGCGGCGTGCGCCCAGGGTCATCAACTCGTCGCCCGTCACGTTCCAACCAGTGACGGCATTGACGACGTCGGCCATGACTTCGGGGCCGTAGAGTTGCCAGGTGGCGCCCCAATCGAACTGGCAGAGGTTGAGGACGTCGGTGGCGGAGGTCCAGTATTGCGTCTTGAGGGTGAACTCGACCTTTTCGGGGCCGAGGTCGGTGGCGGGCACGGGGGAAGTCAGCCCAAGATAGGCAAGGCGCCGAAGGTTGACAGGGCCACTGCTCTCCTCGTAGGAGGTGTCGTGCTCGGAAGACTGATGGTCGGCGCCAAAGGGATTGACAGCGTAGATGAGCCCCATGCTGCGCTTGACCTGGGGCATGTGTGCGGGCAACTCGGTTCCCTTCACTGTGACGGCGCGGGCCTGGGCGGCAGGTCCCAGCCGTTTGGCGGCGGCGGCGGAGCCTTCGGCGAGGAGGTTGCCCAGGTTGCCGGTGCGGAAGGCAAGCGCCTTGAGGGCCGCGATCATTGCGTCGGCGTCGCCCATGCGCAAGGCGAGCCCGTCGGTCTCGGCGAGGGTGAGGATACCATCTTCAAAACACTCCATGGCCCAGGCGATGGTCGCGCCTGCGGCGATGGTGTCGAGGCCGTAGTCGTTGCAGAGGGCGTTGGCGTAGGAGACGGCTTCGAGATCGGAGATGCCGCAATAGGAGCCGAGGGTGGCGATGGACTCGTATTCGGGGCCACCCAGTTCTTTGGCAATCTTGTAGCGGCCATCGCTGGCCACTTCGCGCTTGCAGCGGACGACGCAGGCATAGCAGGTGTCGCGGCCCACAAGCAGCGATTCGGCCATGCGCTCGGCGGTGAGATCTTCGGCCTGCGCGAATTCGCCGGATTTGTAGTTGAAGGTGGGGAGGCCGCCCATGTCATTGTTGGCGCGCACCACGCTGGGCGTGCCCTGCTCGCCGAATTCGGCCATGCCGTGGTTCGACTTGATTTCTTTGCCGCCCGCCTGGGCAATCGATCGCACAGTGGCGGTGTCGGCAAGTTCGGGCTTGGCGGCGCCGCGCACGGCAATCGCCTTGAGATTCTTTGAGCCCATGACAGCGCCCATGCCTGTGCGGCCGGCGGCGCGATTGCGCATGTTCATGACGGCGGCGAACTTGACGAGCCGCTCTCCTGCGGGACCGATGCAGGCGACTTCCACTTTGTCGTCGGCCAGGTCGGCGCGCAGGCGCGTCTCGGTCTCCCATGCGCCCATTCCCCATAGGTGGGCGGCGTCGCGCAACTCGGCCTCACCGTTGTGAATCCAGAGATAGACGGGTGTTTCGGCCTTGCCGTAGATGACGATACCGTCGAATCCCGCGAACTTGAGTTCGGCAGGGAAGAAGCCGCCTGCCTGCGAATCGCCGATGGCGCCGCTGAGCGGAGACTTGGCATTGAGCGTCATGCGGCTTTGGCCCGAGAAGGCGACGCCGGTGACCACGGAGAGCATGATGGTGAGGATGTTGTCAGGGCCGAGCGCATCGGCGCCGGGCGGCATGTGCTTAAGGATGTAGTAGAGGCCGAAGTTGGAGCCGCCCATGTAGAGGCGGTACCAGGCGGCGTCCGGCTGTTCGACCGTGAGCGCGCCCGTGGTGAGGTTGACGTGCAGGACTTTGCCGTGATAGCCGTAGGGCATGGGTGGTTCTCCGGGAATCGGGAGAGAAGCAAAGGTAACTGGTAAATTGTAATTGGTAAGTGGCGCACGTGCCCGGGAGACGCGCGTCCATTTCCAGTTACCAATTACCAATGATCAATTGACTTTTATCCTTCCTGCTACGCAGTCACTGTCCCCTTGGTGCTGGGGACGGCGTCGTGGCGGCGGGGATCGTAGCGGCAGGCGGCGTCGAGCGCGCGGGCGAGGGCCTTGAAGAGCGCCTCGACCTTGTGATGGTCGTTGCTGCCGTAGAGCACGCGCGCGTGCAGGTTGATGCGGGCATGGATAGCGAAGCTCTCGAAGAGATGCGCGATCAGGTCGGTGCCAAGCTGGCCGAGGCGATCGGTGACAAAGGGCGCGTCGAAGACGCAGTAGGGGCGGCCGCTGAGGTCGACGACGACATGCGCCAACGCTTCATCCATGGGAACGAAGCTGTTGGCGGTGCGGGTGATGCCGCGCCGGTCGCTCAGCGCTTCGTCGAAGGCTTTGCCCAGGCAGATGCAGACATCCTCGGCGGTGTGGTGCTCGTCGATGTGGAGATCGCCCGTGGCCTTGACGACGAGGTCAAAGAGGCCGTGACCGGCGAAGAGGGTGAGCATGTGGTCGAGGAAGCCGATGCCGGTGTCGATTTCGGCGCGCCCGGAACCCTCGATGGTGAGGGTGACGTCGACATTCGTCTCGGCCGTGCGCCGCTGAATGTGGGCCTGGCGTTTGGGGTAGAGTTCGTTCACGGCGGGTCTCCGGTGCGGTGGTGTGGTCTATTCTAGCATAGGCAATGATGATTGAAGATCGAGGATGGATGATTGGCGTGCGGTCATGCAACAGGCGCCACTTCTCAATCTTCAGTGGTCAGTTTCGGGTTACGGCTGGGGCGCGGCAGAATCGTCGATGACTTGACGCACCTGGGCCACCTGTTCTTCGGTGAGGCCGAGCTGGAGGGCGCGGCTGAGGTCGGTCTCGGCGGCGAGGCGGTTACCCGATTGCGCGTAGGCAATGGCCTGCATGGCGAGGATGGTGCCGGCGTTCGGGCGCAGACGCAGTGCCGTCTGGAAGTTGATGGCGGCGTCGTCGCTGCGACCGAGGCCGGTGAGGATGGCGCCGCGCAGGATGTGGGCGTCGGCGTTGTCGGGCGAGAGTTCAAGCAGCGCGTCGAGGTCGGTGAGTGCGCCGGCGTGGTTGGCGGTACGCTCGAGGGCGGTCGCGCGCAACAGGAGCGCGTCCGGGTTCGTTGGATCGGCAGCAAGCGCTGGGTTGAGTGCTTCCAATGCGGCTGCCGTGTCGCCGGCATCGAGCTCGGCCCGCGCGCGGCCGACCAGGGCCGTTGCGTCGCCGGTCTGGGTGTTGGTCGGCGCTGTGGTCGCGGGCGTGGCGCAGGCCGCCAGCGCGCCTGTGATGAGCAAGGCGGCAAGGGCGACGCGGGCTGTGTGCAGGGCAGAGAGCGGGATCATGGAAGGGTTTCCGTGATGATGGGACGGCTTCAGTCAAGCGAGCGCAAGTCGTGGAGAAGGCGTGGCAGGGAATCGTCTGTGCCGACGCTGATGCGGATGTAATTGTGCAGGCCGGGCTTGTTGTAGTGGCGAACGAGGATGCCGCGCGCCTCAAGCGACTGCTTGACGGCCAGCGCGTCATGCCCGACGACCTCGCAAAGAACGAAGTTGGCGTGAGAGGGACAGGGGCGCAGCCAACTGATTTCGGAGAGGCCAGCGTAGAGTCGCGCACGTGTGGCCTTCAGGCGATCAACAACCTCGCGCACCTGGTCCATGTGGCGCAGGGTGGCAAGGGCGGCCACCGAGGCGGCCACGTTGACGTTGTAGGGCTGCTTGAAGGTCATCAAGTGGGGCATGAGCCAGGCAGGGCAGATTGCGTAGCCAAGGCGCAAGCCCGCGATGCCGGCGGCCTTGCTGAAGGTGCGCAGGACGACGAGGTTGTTGTAGTCGAGCACCCAGGCGGCGCGGCTGGGGGTATCGGCAAAGTCGATATAGGCCTCGTCGAGAACGACAAGCGTGGGCAGGGCGAGCAGGCGGCGCAGATCATCATCGGGCAGCAAGTTGCCGGATGGGTTGTTGGGGGAGGTGAGGAAGAGTATCTTGGGCGGGACTTCGCCGGCGTCCTCACCATAGCAGGCGCAGCGCTCGATTGCGTGCACATCCACAGAGAAGTCGGGCAGGCGGGGCACTGCAATGACTTGCGCGGCCTGGAGTGCGGCATCAAACTCGTACATGCCAAAGGTGGGCGGACAATTGAGGACGCGGTCACCCGGCCCGAGGAAGAGGCGGCAGAGGAGGTCGATCATTTCATCTGCGCCGTGGGTGGGCAGGATACAGGCCTCGGGTACGTCCAGGGTCGCGGCCAGCGCCTCGCGCAGTTCGGTTTGCTGCGGGTCGGGATAGATGTGATAGTAAGGGTAGGTGCGCAAGGCATCGAGCACCGCAGGCAGCGGGCCGTAAGGATTCTCGTTGGCGTCGAGCTTGAGCAACGTTTCGGGGGCGCGGCCCAGGCGGCGCGAGAGCGCCTCAAACGGCAGGATGGGGACGTAGGGGGCGAGGCTTCGGATGTGCGGACGCAGGAGCGATTCTGGATTCATGGTGGTGCTCATGATGCACTTTCCGCTGTGCGCGCGGTAGAAGGTGATAGCTGCGGGTATTGTAGCATGGACAATCTGAACGCAGGGCGCAGGGTAAACGCACAAACGAGGGCAGCGCGTGCGCGCAGGCGCCCTATCGCAGGCAATGTAAGTCAGACCAGGGAGCAATTATGCAATTCGAGACGATGGTGCGGCTGGAAGGGAAGACGGCGACAGGACTGGAAGTGCCTGCGGCGGTGGTTGAGGCTCTGGGCGCGGGCAAACGCGCCAAAGTGGTGGTGACGATCAACGGATATAGCTACCGGACGAGCGTTGCACCCTACAGCGGGGTGTATATGCTGCCTCTGGCCGCCGAACACCGCACAGCCGCCGGCGTTGCTGCGGGCGAGACTGTTACGGTGGGCATTGAAGTGGACAACGAGGCGCGCACGGTGACCGTGCCGGATGATCTGGCGGCGGCGCTGGATGCCGACCCAGCACGACGCAAGGCCTTTGATGCGCTCTCTTACAGCAACCAGCGCCGCCACGTGCTGTCGGTGGAGGACGCCAAGACGCCGGAGACGCGGGCGCGGCGTGTGGCGAAGGTGGTGGAGGGGGTGGGGAAGTAGGGGTTGGCGAATGGAAGTCTGGGTGAATCGTAAAAGGTAATTGGTAAATGGTAATTGGTAATTGGC
>CAYJNV010000186.1:0-6467 GCA_964370975.1 uncultured Caldilineaceae bacterium
CCGGGGCTGCTCTTTGGCCCGGGCGGCACGCTGGTGGAGGTTATCAAGGCCAGGGCGTGGCCGCTGCCGCCGCTGAAAACCACGCTGGCGCGCCGCATGATGGAGCGCACCAAGATCTACACGGCTCTGCAGGGCGTGCGCGGTCGCAAGCCCGTGGACATGGAAGCGCTCGAGCGGCTACTGGTGCGCTTCAGCCAGTTGGTGGTGGAACAGCGCTGGATCAAGGAGATCGACGTCAATCCGCTGCTCGTCTCGCCGGATGGGATTGTGGCGTTGGACGCACGCGTAGTGCTGCATGACCCGGAGATGACCGAGGATCAACTCCCGCGGTTGGCGATTCGCCCCTACCCGGCGCAGTATGTGGAACCCTTTACCACGCAGACGGGCGTCACCACGCTGATTCGACCGATTCGCCCCGAGGACGAGCCGATGATGGCCGCCTTCAACCGCACGCTCTCGCCCTACAGCATCTACCTGCGCTACTTCCACCCCATCTCGCCGGCGCAGCTTGTCTCGCATGAGCAGTTGGCCAGCCTCACCTTCATCGATTATGACCGCGAGCTGTCGCTTGTTGCCGAGCGCACTGAAGCGAGCGGCCGCACCTGCATTGTGGGTATGGGGCAGTTGAGCAAACTGCAGGGTACCAACGACGCCGAGTTCTCGGTGCTGGTGGGTGACGAATACCAGCGCACGGGCGTGGGCACCGAATTGCTGCGCCGCCTGCTCTGGATTGCGCGCGACGAGAACATCGAGCGCGTGGTGGCCGAGATTCTGCCCGAGAACGAAGGCATGCGCCGCATCTGCGCCAAGCTGGGCTTTGACCAGCAGGTGATTCCCGGCACGCGCACCATCTACGCCCAGGTGAATGTGAGTGAAGCGCGCATCGACACGCCCGTGGCAGAGGATACCGCCGAGACGCCGCTGCCCGAGCCCTCGAGCGACTAATAAATTCCAGTACGCGGAAAATACGGAAACAACGGAAAAGGCAGGAAACAACATCACAGCTGTTGTTTCCTGCCTTTTCCGTTGTTTCCGTATTTGCTGCGTACCGATTCCGACTTACCCGCGCAGCGCGCCGCCCGCTTCCTTCTGCACGCTATCGATGATGCGCTTGCGCAGCGCCGCGACCTCGCGTTCGTTGAGCGATCGATCGGGGCTCTGGTAGGTCAGGTGGAAGGCCACCGACTTGTGGTTGGGGGCCAGCTTGTCGCCCCGGTAGATGTCGAAGAGCGCCACTTCGGTCAACAGGAAGCCGCCCGCCTTGCGTATGGTCTCCTCAAGGCGATGCACCGTCACCCCCTCCTCCACATCAAAGGCAAGGTCCTCAATCACGGCCGGGTAGGGTGAGATGGGGCGCATGGGCCGGTAGCTGAAGTGGGGGCGCACGAGTGGCGCAATGTGCAGCTCGGCGGCGTTGACGCGCTCGAAGGGGATGGCGAAGTTGGCGCGCACGCGCGGGTGGATTTCGCCCAGAGTGCCGATGCGCGCGCCCTCAATCCAGACTTCGGCGCAGCGCGGGCCAAAGGCCGTTGCGTCGGGCTGCGCGCGCCACTCAATCTGCTCCGCGCCAAAGCCGAGTTGCAGGAGCAGCGTCTCCACAACGCCCTTGAGGTCGAAGAAGTCGAAACTCTCCTGCGCGTCGCCCTGGTTGTAGAAGTCGACGGGTGTGCGATCCCCCGCAAGAATGATTGATACGCGGCGGTCTTCAGCGGGCAGCGTGCCGTCGCCATCCTCGAGGCGATAGGCGCGCCCCACCTCGAAGCTGGCGTGGCGCGGCGCCAGGCGGGCATTGCGCGCCAGATTTTCCAGCGCGCTCACCAGCAGCGAGCGGCGCAGCACGCGGCGCTCGGGCGCGTTGGGGTTGGCCAACGTAACAAACGCGCTCTCGGGAAGCGGCGCCTGCTGCGGGTCCATGCGCATATGGCTCTCGGGCGAGGTGAGCGCGTAGTTGATGTTCTCCTGCAGGCCACTCGCGACCAGAATCGTGCGGATCTTCTCCTCGGTCTCGAGCAGGTCGTTGCGCCGCTGCGTGGGCAACGAATCAACCAGCAACGTCATGCCGGCATGTTCGTAGCCGATCATGCGCGCCACCTCCTCCGTCAGGTCGGCGGGGATGGCGACATCCAGGCGATGCCAGGGCGCGGTGGCGGCCAGCAGCGCTTCGCCGGCGTTGCGCTGCAGTGCGTAGGCGGCATAGGCAGGGGCGTCGGCGGGCACATCGGCCACTTCGGCCACGGCGAAATCGAGGCGGCGCAGGGCGTCGGCCACCTGGTCGAGCGTCACATCCATGCCCAGCAGGCGGCGCATGTCGCTCTCACTGGTGTAGGCAGTGTGCTCGGGCTGCGGCACGGGGTAGACATCCACAATGCCCTGGAGGACGCGCCCGCCTGCGTAGCGCTCGAGCAGCGCCGCTGCGTAGCGTGCGGCAATCGGGTTGAGCGTGGCAGGTACGCCGCGCGCAAAACGGTAGGAGGCCTCGCTGGGCAGGCGCAACTTCTGGCTCGTGCGCCGGTTGCTGATGCCCTCGAAGGTGGCCGATTCGAGCAGCACGGTGGTGGTGGCGTCGCTCACCTCGCTCTCGAGGCCGCCCATGACGCCCGCAATCGCGATCGAGCCGGCGCGGTCGGTTATCATGAGCATGGAGTCATCGAGCGTGCGTGCCACGTTGTCGAGCGTGGTAAAGCGTTCGCCCGCCGCCGCACGCTTGACGATGATCACCGGCTTCTCTTCGCCAACGGACTGGGCGCGCTTGACGAGCGTTTCGTAGTCAAAGGCGTGCAGCGGCTGCCCCAGCGCCAGCATGACGTAGTTGGAGATATCGACGACGTTGTTGATGGGGCGCATGCCTGCGCGCGCCAACCGGTCGCGCATCCAGCGGGGCGACGGCCCAATCTTGACGCCCTCGATGACCATACCCGTGTAGCGCTGGCAGAGGTCGGGGTCGGCGATCTCCACGCCCACCTTGTCGGCGGCGGAGGGCGCAACTTCGGTCGGCGCAAGCTCGGGCAAATGCAGGGTCGCGCCAGTGAGCGCAGCCACCTCACGCGCCACGCCGGCGATGCTCAGGCAGCGCGCCATGTCGGGCGTCAGGTCCAGCACCAGGATTTCGTCGCCCAGGTAGTCGCGCAGGGGCATGCCCACGGGTGCGTCGTCGGGCAGGGTAAGGATGCCCTCGTGCTCCTCGCTCAGCCCCAGTTCGCGCTCGGAGCAGACCATGCCATTGGAGAGTACGCCGCGGATTTTGGATGGTTTGAGCTTCTTGTAGGGGCGCGGCGTGGCCTCGCTGTAGGCGTCGATCAGCGTTGCGCCCGAGCGCGCAAAAGGGGCCTTGAGCGTGGGCAGTGTGCCCGCGGCCTTGGTTTTGCCCTTGAATGCGAAGATATTGGGCGCACCCGTGACAACCTGCTCGGTTGCGCCTGCGCCGAAATCCACATCCACGAGAGTGAGTCGATCAGCATCGGGGTGGGGAAGTACGGCCACCACCTCGCCCACACGGATAAACTCGGGGTCCCACCAGTCGCCCACCGGCTCGATGGCGTCCACGGCGAGGCCGGCGAGCGTGAGGCGCTCAGCCAGTGTGGCGGTGGGCAGGTTGATGTCGACATATTCACGCAGCCAGGACAGCGGGACACGCATGGGGCACTCCTCAGTAGACGGCGGGTCAACGGTAATTGAAGATGAGATAATTGATGACTGATAATTGGTAACTGGTAATTGGTAACTGGTGACGGGGAGATGTACTGCGATACAACGCCGGTTACCAGTTATCATTTACCATTTACCAGTTACCATTTACGGCTGTCGCAGTTAACCAGTCAACCAGTGAGTCTATCACACGCTGCCGCCCACGAGGCTCTCGTAGACCAGGTCGTGGGCAATGGCGCGCCACTGGCCCCAGCCGTGGCGGTCACCCATGAGGTTGCGCAGCTCGGCGGCGGTTTGCGTCAGGTGACCGGGCAGCACCATATGGAAGTCGGTGATGGCCTCACGCGCGTGGGGCTGCGGCGCGCCGCCCTCGCTGCCAATCAGGAAAATGTAGCTCGCAAAGTGCGCCACCTGTCCCTCGTGATGAAAAGTGTACTCAATCAACCCCAGAAAGCGCTCCACACGTACGCGCAGCGCCATCTCCTCGTCAATCTCGCGCAGCAGACCATGCTCCACATCTTCGTGCCAATCGATGCCGCCCGACGGCAGCCGGTAGATGTGGCGGGGGTAGTGCGCCTTGGCGTGCACCCAGATGCCGCCGGAAGGGTCGAGCACGGCAAAGACAGCCTCGGCGCGGCGATCGCCCTTGTCGCTGAAGCGGTAGGAGCGCGTATATTCGTCGGCTTCCAGCTCCACGCTCCAGCGCAGGGGGCTGCCATAGTGAGCTGCCAGGGCGGTCACCTCGTCGGCCTCGACGCCGGCTCTGCGCCACTGGACTTGCGGTTGTCTCTGGCTCATGTGGACGCATCCTTCGCAGGGGTGTCAGGGTAATCGACGTGTCGGATCGCGCGACGCTGTCGCATCGTGCTCCAGGCGATGGCGACAAGCATCAGCGCAATCGTTGCCCAGCTGATCCAGCGCCCAACCCGGCGCGGCGCTGTGTCACCATAGGTGAGCAGGATGTAGCCCTCGCCGGGAGGCGCGTCCACGGTCATGCGGCCGAGCGTGCCAGTGGCTTCGGGCACTATCGGCAGCTCGCGCAGCGGCGCGCCATGTTCGCCGTCGAGCAGGAAGGCGCGCCAGCCGGGATAATAGAACTGATTGTAGACCAGCGTTTTGGGTGCGTCTGTACGGTTGGCGTAGTAGACCTCCTCGGAGACGCTGTTGTGCGCTACCGACTCGGCCGCAAAGGTTTCGTAGTCGAAGACCGCGTAGTCAAGCAAGGTGCTGATGGGCGCATCGGGCTGGCCGGCGGTTTCCTGCTGGATGTAGTAGTCAGCCATGGGGCTCCACGAGGGCACCTTCTTCACCCACGCTGTGCTGCCGGTCATCTCGTCGGAAGATTGCTGGAAACGCATGAGTGCGGCCAGGCTCACGGGCCCCTCGGCGGGCTCGCTAATCTGCACGCGCAGGTAGGGATAGCTTGCGAGGATGACCACCGCGCAGAGTGCGACGGCCGCAGGGATGTGCGCCCCGTCCGGCGCGGGCGCTGTCTCATCCGGTGCGGAGAAGTGCGCCACAAGCAGCCCGCCGAGCATGGCAAGGAAGGGCGCCATGACGCTGTACCAGCGCCATGGAAACTGCGCCACGCCCAGCCATGCACCCAGCAGCGGCAGCCCCCAGAGGGGCGCGGCCAGTTGCAGCGCAAAGAAGATGGCCGCCAGCGCCGACGCGGCGTAGAAGGCCAGCTCCCAGCGCAGCCGCCCCGCGCGCTGCCACTGCACAATCAGCCCCAGCACGCCCAGCAGCAGCGCCGCTGCGCCAATCTGAAAACTGATAGTGTCGGCGGGGCCGGGCTGGCTCACGCCGAAGCCCCACTGTGCGCTGAAGAGCTGATGCAGGTAGACAAAGTTGTCGCGGTAGTCGTAGCGCCCGGCAAACCATTGATCCACAAGCACATATTTCTGCTCGAGGAAGGCGGGGATCCAGAAGGTGGCGCTCAGCCCCAGCCCTGCCGCAAGGCCCGCAATCGGCCAGCACGCGCGGCGCGCGGCCGCACCCAGCCGCGTGCTGACAGTGGCCCCTTCACCTGCGGGGATTGCGTGCAGCCAGGCAACCAGCAGCACGTAGAGGCCGAGGAAGGGGGTGAATAGCACAATCACCAGGTTGCTGGTGAGCATGAGCGCGCCATAGCTGAGCGCCGTCGCCACAATCCAGCGCATGCGGCGCTGAATCACGGCGCCGCGCACCGCCCACAGGCACAGCGGCAGCCAGACGAAGGCCATGCTCTCGGCCAGGTTGGCGCGTACGTAGAGGTTGAGCAGGTGATAGGGCAGGTAGGTGTAGACCACCGCCGCGACGAGCGCCGCCGGCCGTCCGCCCCAGGGCCGCACCCAAATATACATTGCGGCCGCGCTCGCCACAATGCTGAGCACGAAGATGGCCTCAATGGCTTGTGTGTAGCCAAAGTTCAGAAAGTGGAGCAGCAGCGCGGCCAGAAAGTGGCTCAGGGGGCCGTAGATGTTGAAGAAAGGGTAGCCGTAGCCAAAGGCAAAGTCGGGGCTCCAGCGGGGCCACCAGATGCCGTCGGCCACCACACGGTTGAACTGGTGGAGGAAGTATACGTGGTGGCGCGCATCGTTGGCGCCCCAGAAGTAGCCGGGCAGCAGAAAGGGGGCCACGGCAAAGATGGTGAGCAGCAGGGCCAGCCCAAAGAGCGGGTCGCGCCAAAGCGGCGGGTTGGCCGCGACGACCGGCTCGCGCAGGGGCTCCGCAGGCAGCATAGTCGGATTAGCGGCCATAGAGCACCAACTTGTCGTCAAGGCCGCCATTGGCGCGCAGGCGCGTGCCATCCTGCCAGTTGTACAAGCCCACGTAGTAGA
>CAYJNV010000186.1:6567-8998 GCA_964370975.1 uncultured Caldilineaceae bacterium
TCCACCTGCGCGGCGAGCACGGCCACTTGCGCATCGCCCAACACGGCGATGGGGCGATCGGGCGGGACAACGTGCGCGTAGGCCGGCATGAGGTAGGGCTGAGCGGCGAGCAGCGGCACCACTGCCAGCGCGCCATACCACGCAGGCCGCCAGAGATCGGTGAAATAAAGCAGCGCGCTGCCCGCGGCCGCAGCCAGCAGCGGCGCGGCCAGCAGGCCCGCCTGCCACGGCGCAGCAAGAAATTGTGCAGCACCAGTCACTCGCCATAGGGGCGCGCTCCAGCCCAGCGTGAGCGCAAAGAGCAACACCGAACCCGCCAGCGAGAAGATGAGCAGGCGGCGGTTTGTCCCCGGCAGCCCATCCACGGGGATGCGCAGCGCCAGCAGGCCCACTGCCGCCGCCGCAGCGAGCACAAGCGCCGCCGTGCCAATTTGCAGCGGTGCGTCGGCAGTCCAGCCTGTGCGCAGCAGCCCGTAGAGCGTGGTGAACTGGGCATCAAACGCGCGCGGCGGCACGGCGCGCAGGCCCCACGCGGGGATAAGGCTCAACAGCGAAGCCAAGGCACTTCCCACCACAAGCAGCAGCCCCAGGCGACTCCGCTCAACCAACAGCGCGTAGAGGGCGAGCAGCAGCGTTGCGCCAAGTGCCAGCCCCGCCTGCGTGCGCACCATCCAGACAATGGCCAGCAGGGCAACGGCTGCGCCCAACGGCGCGCGTTCCGTCACAAAGACCGCAACGCCGGCCAACGCCAGCGGCAACAGCGCCAGGATCAGTGCATCACCCAGGCTGCCGCGTATGTAGACGGTGGTTAGCAGTGCGGGGAGGAGCAGGTAGACGCCGCCCGCCACGCCGGCGGCGCGGTCGCCCAGTTGCGCTTGCAGCCATGCGTAGACGCCCAGCGCGCCCAGCACCAGACATGAGAGCAGCACCCACTGCACGGCGCGCGCGGGTGTCACACCCAGCAGCAACAGCGGCTGAGCAGGCAGCAGCGCGCCAATGCCCAGGCCACGCCAGAGGTCGGGCGCAACCGCCACGTTGGCCAGTGCGGCGGGGCTGGCCACGTTCCACACGGCCACAAAGCCCTGCTCGCTTTGCCAGAGCAGCGGCGAAAGGCCGGGCGCGCAGGCAAAGAGGCAGAGCAGCAGCAATGCCCACAGGCCCAGGCGCGCCGGCGCGTGGCTGTTCATACTGAAATGGCGGGCAGGCGGCCCGAGCGCTGAACCGATTCACGGCTGGGCGGGTGCAATTCAATCACTTGATGCGTGATGCCTCTCGCGTGGCATGGGTGTCGAGGTAGGCGAGCCAGCCGCGCACCGTGAGGGGACCATAGCGATTGTGTGCGACCGTTTGCGTGTCCGAGACTGCGGCCGTGGCAAGCTGATGCGCCAACGCCACGGTGGCGTCGCGTGTGGCGGCGAAGGCCGCGCGCAGCGCGGCCACGTCAAGGTCAACGCCGGGTGCGTAGACGTCGTACTCGTCCATCTGCAGCGGCGCGCCCAGAAAGACGCGCAGGCGGCTCTGTCCCCACAACTCAATGCCGGTTATGTGGCGCAGACACGTCGCGGCCCTGCCGGTGGCGGATTGATCAGTCGCGACGGCGGCGTGCACGTCAATTGCTGCGCCCGCGGTTGCCAGTGCATCGGCCCACTCGTTCAGCGTGCGCTTTCGTCCTGGTCTCTCCAACACTATCTGGCTGACCTGTCCTGCAATACTTTCTTTGATGCCCACACAGGCCTCGCTTCCCGATTGGAGCATTGTCTACGCGTCGTCGAGCGGCACGCCCAGGAGAGGTTCGCGGTGTCCCATGTCGAGCAGCACGCCGCCGCCTTCTGCGCCGCCAATCTCCGCGTGCTGCGCGTGCGCGGTGCTGCGCTGCAACCTCGCGACATGCGCTGTGAGCTGCTCCAGTTCGAGCAGGCTCAAGCCGTAACGGTTGGCCGGATGTTTGAGGATCTGCGCCACGTCGAGCGCCACAATGCGCGCCGCCTCCTCGGCCCCGACGAACGGCTGCCACGGCACAAGCGCCGTGCGCAGAAAATCCTGCCCGGCGGGCGTGAGGTGCAGCGCGGGTCCCCGGCGTCGCAGGGCCAGCAGCGAGCGCTCCAGGTTCCACGCCAGAAACCACTCGGCCCCTGCGGGTGCGGTGATGTCCGCACCCATGAGAAAATAGACGCGGTCCACGTTGGCAATGCGCTCGTGGATCGCCTCGATCGGCGCGCCGGCCGCGGGCGTGCGCCGGATCTCGATGGAGACCTGCACGGGCAGCGCGGCCAGCGCACGGCCGATCGCCGCGCGTGCGGCCTCGAGATCGTTGGTGGCGCTTACAAAGAGACGCAGTGGTTCTGCCATGGCCAAAGTGTATCACCGCGGCGCGCGCCGTCCGAATATCGCAGGCCACTGGGCGCGCTTGGCGTATACTGAGGGCAAGCAA
>CAYJNV010000187.1:0-8938 GCA_964370975.1 uncultured Caldilineaceae bacterium
CTCGTCAACAACGCCGGCACAACGCGCGACATGCTGCTGATGCAGATGAAGGAAGAGGATTGGGACGCCGTCATCGACACCAACCTCAAGAGCGTGTATGCGGTGACGAAGGCGGCTGTACGCGGCATGATCCGCAAGCGCTGGGGGCGCATCATCAACCTCACCAGCGTGGTGGGCATTTCCGGGCAGGCGGGGCAAACCAACTATGCCGCCAGCAAGGCGGGCATTATCGGCTTCACCAAGAGCCTTGCACGCGAGGTGGCCAGCCGCAATATCACCGTCAATGCGGTGGCGCCGGGTTTCATCCCCACCGCGCTCACCGGCGTGCTGCCCGAAGAGATGCGCGAGCGCATCCTGCGCGATACACCCCTTGCGCGCATGGGCACCCCTGAAGAAGTGGCATGGGCCGTCGCCTTTCTGGCCGATGACCGCTCAAGCTTCATTACCGGCCACGTGTTGAGCGTGGACGGCGGCCTCGTGATGATGTAGCGTGCACCGCGCGGTCACTTGGCTGCGCTGCACAGCGATGACGGGACAGAATGGCAAACTGGATTCTTTCCAACCAGGACCCTGCGGACGGCCCCGAAGCCGAGGAGAGCGCGACGCCCAACGGGGCGGCGCAGCCCACACCGCCTGCGCCGCAACCAGCCGTGACCGATACGGAAAGCAGCGCCACGGCGCCTAAAACCGCCACGCGCGCATTTATCGATCAGCGGCGCAAGGCGCGCATGTTGGCGCTGCAGGCACTCTACGAAATTGACACAACCGGCCACGCCCCCGACGTCGTCCTGTACGAGCGGCTGCGCGTCAACCCGCCGGGTGAACTGGGGGCCGACTTCCTGATTTGGCTCGTGGCCGGCGTCATGAGTCATCGTGAACGCATTGATGCGCTGATACACCGCTTCGCGCCCGATTGGCCAGTGAACCAACTGGCCCCAATTGACCGCAGCATCCTTCGTCTGGCGCTCTATGAATTGGGCGCCAACGACGCCACCACGCCTCCCAAAGTGACCATCAACGAGGCAGTTGAGCTGGCCAAGAGCTTTGGCGGCGACAGCAGCCCGCGCTTTGTGAACGGCGTCTTGGGTGCTGCACTGGCAGACGCGCGCAAGCAGGCGTTTTAGCGCATGGGACAGGGCATGGCATAGCGCATGGATGGAATCTTCGGCATTGGGCCGCTTGAATTGATTCTGATCGCCGTCATCGCGCTCATTGTGCTGGGACCCGAGCGGTTGCCCGGCGTCATGCGCGAAGGCGCGCGCTACATCCGCGAGATCCGCAAACTGGGCAGCGAGTTGACCTCACAGTTCAGCGATGAACTGAAGGTGCTCGACGAGATGAACCCGCGCCGCCTCATCAATGAGGCGCTGGACCCCAGCCGCCCTGACGCCAATAAGCCGGCGGAAGCCGCCAAGGCAGCGCCTGTATCGCCGGTCGACAAGCCGCTGGCGCCAAAGCCCGCATCCAGCGAAGGCACAACACCTGCGCCTGCGCCGGTTTCGTCGGCGGCGGCAATTACGCGCGCGGCCGGCGGGGCGCCACCGCCGAAAGCTGCCATAACCTCCAAGGCTGCGCAGCCCGGCGCCGGCGAAAATGGCGCAGGCGCGCACAGCGGCGACCCGGTCATTGTGGCCGACGAGCCTGCCCACACAATCCTTCCGCATGTTGAGGCGCCCGCTGCGCCCGCTGCGCCCGCTGCGCCCGCATCGCAGCCCGCATCCCCGCCGGAGCAGCCGGCATGAGCCAGAAAAGCGCCACCTACAAGCCAATTCAGACCTCTCCCTCGTCGCAACCACCCAAGCCCACCTCCAGCGACGACGAGAAGATGACGTTGATGGAGCACCTCATCGAGCTGCGCTATCGCCTGATGTGGATTGTGGGCGCGCTGCTTGTGGGCACGCTGATTGCGATGATCTTCGTCAATCCTATCCTGAAGATCGTCATTGCGCCGCTCAGCGCGTTTGGCAAAACACCGCAGGCGCTGGGGCCTACCGATTCCATCGGCATTTTCTTCAAGGTCGGTTTCACCGTGGGCACGGCGTTTGCCCTGCCCATGATCATCTACCACCTCATTGCCTTCATGTCGCCCGGCCTCTACCCGCACGAGCGGCGCGCGATCTTGTGGATGTTGCCGGGCGTGGTAGTGCTCTTTGCGGTGGGCGCATCCTTCGCCTACTTCATGCTCCTGCCCGCAGCCGTGGGTTTTCTGCAGAACTTCCTCGGCACAGTCATCAGCCAGGATTGGAGCATTGACCGCTACATCAGCTTCGTGACGCGCCTCGTTTTCTGGATTGGCGTCTCGTTTGAGCTGCCGCTGATTGTGGCGGTGCTGGCGCGCACGGGGCTCATCAGCGGCCGCCAATTGCTGGGCTATTGGCGGCACGCGATCATCGTGGTGGCGATTGCCGCCGCCGCCATCACACCCACGGTGGACCCCGTCAACATGACGCTTGTCATGGGCCCGCTGCTCACACTCTACTTCATCAGCGTGGGCCTTGCGTATGGGCTCTACCGGCCGCGCGAGATGCGCGACTTCTCCGAGCAGTCCTTTATTCCGCCGGATGACACGCCTGAGGCGTAGCCCATCCGCCGGTGTCGAATTGGAGCCACCTTATGTCCGAACGAAGCGAACTGGTTGCACGCAAGCAGAGCGTGCAGGCGCGGATTGTGCAACTGCAGCGCAATATGGAGCGCGAACGCTTGCGCAGCGGCGGGCGTTCCAAGAAGATCGCGCAGATGGACACACAGATTGAGCAGTTGCAGGCGGAGGAGAGCGAACTGCGCCAGCAGATAGACCGTACTGCCACAGAGTAAATACGACGCAGAAGCGCGAAGGCGCAGAGAAAGCGCAAAGAACAGCCACAGCAACCAGAGCCCTCAGGCGCGCCGGCCCCCGGGTCGGCGCGCCGGGCTCCCCACACGACCCCCGCCCCCCCAATGACAAACACCACGCTCCCCCCCCTGCTGCTCTTCGGGGCAGCGCTGCTGGCGCTGGCGTGGTTCAGCGCGCGCATCAGCCTGAGCGTGCAGCAGGTGGCTTATAACGTCACCGGCTCAGTCGATTTTGCTATCGTCGCGTATTTCCTCCTGCTGCTGCCCGGGATACTTGTACACGAGGCAGCGCATTGGCTCACGGCGTGGGTGCTGGGGCTGCAGCCGGGCAGGTTCACCGTGTGGCCCAAGCGGCGCGGGCGCATGGTGGGGCTGGGCAGCGTTACGGCGCGCAGCGGCGGCCCCCTGCTCGACAGCCTGGTGGGGATGGCGCCCCTCTTTGTGGGCACGCTGCTGGTGGCGCTGATGGCGCGCGCCTGGTTTGGCGACACACTAGTGGCGCAGCGCTTTGCGGGGCAGAGCGTGGGCGGGTGGCTTGATGCGCTGGCGCTGGCCTTTCGGCGTCCCGACGCTGCGCTCTGGGCATGGGGAATCTTTGTGATTGCCAACGGCATGATGCCCAGCGCGCCCGACCGCGAACCGCTCAAGCCGCTTTTCGTATACATAGGGCTGGCAGCGGTCGTCTACCTGCTGATTGGTCTGCCGCTGGATACCTTGGGCAACCTGCTCGAAGCCACCGCCGCGCCCCTCATGCAATTGAACAGCGCGTTGGTGGTCACACTGCTGCTCGACGTGGGCGTGCTGGCCGTGCTGCTATTGCTGGGCGGACTCACCGCCCGCCGCCGCTGAAGTGATGCCACAACGAAACCCGCACGTGTCAAACAGGGAACAGGGAACAGGGAATGGAGAACCGTCTCGAGGCACAAGAGTCGTCTGATCCCCGTTCCCTGTTCCCTTCAAGTAGACAGTCGCGGTCACTCCGGCATGACTCCAGACAACCGGCCTACCGGGCCGCTTCGAGGTTGTAGACCAGCCGCTCGATCACCCAGCAGCCGCCCACGTTGCGCAGATGCCAGCGGTCGCCTGCCGTCGAGACCTCATCGCCAATGTGCGTTGTGGAGGTGACCACGGCGCTCTCGCCGGTGATAACAATTTCCATGTCGGTGGGGGCGGCGGCGCTTGGCGCGCCCGGGAAGACGGTGCGCACGTAGCGGTGGCGCACGGCATCCTTGCCCATCCACAACTGGTCGTCACTCTCGTCAGTGGGCGTGTTTTTGGCGTTGACGACGCTCGCATCTTCGGACCAAAGCGCCATGAGCGCGTCAATCTGCTGGCTCACCAGCAGCGTGCCCTCGGTGCGCAGCAGGGCGCGGATTTGCAGATCGTCGTCTGCGGGTTCTTCAAAGGTGAGCGTGCAGGAGCTGAGCGGTGGTGCAGGTGTTGCGGCAGGCGGCGCGGGCGTAGATGGCTCGACAGGCGTGCAGCCGGCCAGCAGCATCACCACTGGCACAAGAAGCTTGACGCAAAGGCGCGGAGACGCAAAGGTGCGCAAAGGAAAGTAACTGCAAGAAGTCCCAGTAGGTATTTCTTGCGGTTGCTTTTCTTTGCGCACCTTTGCGTCTTTGCGCCTCTGCGTCAAGGTTCTTTGCGTCAAGGTTCTTGCGCCCATACCTATGTAGCGCTAGTGCGCCGGCGCCAGCAGTGCCGTTGCGGCGGGTGCAGTCGAATCAAAGAACTGGCGCACAAAGTCCTCATGGATGGCCAGTGTCTCCTCGAGCGTGCCTATGCGGCTTGACGTGAGCTTGAAGAGCACAATGCCATCGGAGAGCGAGCGCTGGGCATTGGGGAAGAGATAGAAGTAGAAGACCACGTGGCGTGTGGGCTCTTCCTGGCCGGGGACTTGCTTGTGCGCGTCGAGGTAGAGGCCGTAGATGCTGCCGCCGCCCGCCAGGGGCACGGGGTGCGAGCCCAGGTTGTACTGCCAGCCGTCGGCGTCGTAGCAGATGTCGGGCGCGTGGAAGGGCTGCGAACTGCGGCCGCCCACCATGCTCAGCCACATGGCCTCTCCCTGGCTGTTGCGGTAGAGGCGCTGCACATACTGTTCGGGCTGCAGGAGAATAAGAACCTCCTGGTTTTGTTCGGGGCGCAGTTCGCCGCGCCACTCGCCAATCTGCAAGGGTACATCGTTGAGGTCGTGGTCCAGATCAAAGTGGCTTGCGGCGGCCACGGTGCTTTCGCGCGGCGTGCGCTGCCAGAAGTCGAGGTCGCTGACATAGGTAATGGGTGGCGCGGCGGCGCTGGTGGAGCCATTGGCAGGCGCGGCGGCGCGTGTGGGCCAGTAGACAAAGATCGCTGCGGCGATCAGCATCGTCATTGCACCGCCCACGGCGAAGGCGTAGCCGCGGCCGGGCGGCACTGTCGGGGCCGCCTCTTGCGCGCCGTCCGCATGCGCTGCGGCAAGGTTTGGGACTGCAGAGCGGTTGATGTCCATTAGATCACGTTGGCCCGCAGACTACGCATGCCCAGCATGCGCGCCAGCGGATAGATCAGCAGCAGGACGCCGATGAAAAAGATGAAGCCCGAGTAGTCATGGTAGTAGGTGAACGCGGCATCGGCCCCCCAGGCGCGCGCCACATAGAGCAGCGACGCGACGCGCAGGATGTTGCCCAGCAGCGCCAGCGGCACCGCCAGAATCACCAGCAGCAGCCGCGCCCACAGGGGCCCCTCCACCAAGTAGGCCAGCAATGTCATGAGCGCAAAGAGCGTAATCAGCGAGTTGACGCCGCTGCACTGTGCGCCAATCACCAAATCGGCATTGGGCAAGGTGACGGAGTTGCCCACGATCGTGACATCCAGCCCCAGGAACTTGACCAGTGCGCCCGAACAGACGCCTGTGAAGAGTGCCAGCGGCAGCGTCGAGCGTTCGATCAGAGGCAGCGGCACCATGAAGGCCAGGTAACCGATGGGAAAGGCGAGCGTGCGCGCGGCGCGCCCGCCGCCCAGCAGCCAGACGCCGCCGGCGATCATGCCAATCATGGCGAAGGCGGCCAGATACCAGGCGCGCTGGCTGACGAACCAGAGGTAGAGCGCGACCGCTACACTCAGCACGAGCAAGCCGGGCAGGCTTCCCTGGCCGGGCTGCCACACAAATGTATCATCGCGCCGGATGCGCTGGTAGCCAAGAAAGAGACAGAGGGGAACGATCAGGAGGCCGTGGCTGTAGTAGTCGTTGCCCATCCACTCGCCCCACAACCAGCGCCAGGTGGGGAAGGTGAGGAGGGCGAAGGCCAGTGTGAAGAGGAGCGGCAGCGCAAGGCTTTGCAGCGCGGCTGGCTTCGATGTCGTCTGCTTCATGCAAGCAAAGGCCCGGGGCGACTGATGCAACTGGCGCGACTGAGGCGGGACGGCGGAACACGCACAGTGCGTGTGCGTCGATGCAATGTGGGGGGCAGAATACCATCAAGGGGCGGGGGCGTCAATGACGCGCGCCGCGCATTATGCGAAACGGAGTGCGCATATTTTGAGAAGGCTCGCTTCGGTTTGCTGGACCCTCGTCCCCTCCCGAGCCTGTCGCCCCACCCTTGCCCGGCGCGGGCGCACGCTGTACACTTCAGGTGGCCCACGTGCGCAACCCCGGCGGCACGCCCGGCTTCACCCCGCCCTGTCGCGCATAGGCTCCTCAAATCGGAACAGGAAGTGCAGATCGCGCGCTGCGGGGCGCGTGGGTGGCGCGGCTGCTTTCAGGGGAAGTGGGCGTAGCGGAAATTGAGGATGCTTCTTCGGTGGATGCGATACTTCCGAGATCGCCAGCGAAATGGGGAGGAAACCTAGTGGCTGTAAACAAGCCGTTTTACAGAACATGTCGTCCGTTCACGGATGGAACCTATTTTCCGAAAGGTGAAGCGCTGTATCGTCTTGACGCCAATTATGCCGAGTATCCAGAGCAATATGTTCGTGCCTTTCTCTACTTGCAGCAGGATCTTCTAGAGTTGCTCGCTTACGTTGAACCGGCCGATGACAACTTGACAACATTTTCGCATCGCATTCAACAATTCCTAATGCGCACTTGCGTGGAAGTTGAAGCAAACCTGGCTGCGATTTTGACTCAGAACGGATATCAAGAACAGAAGGAAAACAAACGGAAGGAAGACGAACAGAAGAAAAACAAACAAAAGAAAAGTGAGTGTACAAAAGGGATAGGGCAAGGCCATCTTAATATGAGTGATTACAGGTACGTCAATATCTCGCACCATCTGTCCTCATACAAAGTAGGAATTCCCGTCTGGCAAAAGACGGCCAAAGTCTGGCAGCCATTCAAGGAGTGGAAGAAAGAGGGCAGCCTGCCCTGGTATCAGGCTTACAACCATTCAAAACACAACATCCGTGAAGCCTTGCAGGAAGCCACTTTCGGAAATTTAGTGGAGGCAATGTGCGGCCTTGCAGTCCTCATATCTAGTCAGTTCTATGATGAGGATTACTCTTCTTCAAAATCCCTCGGCTATCGTTCATTAAATTCTTACCAGGCTCATGACAGCATGCAATCGGCCATTGGCAATTTCTTCCGGGTGCGGTTTCCCACCGACTGGAAGAAAGCGGAGTGCTATGACTTTGACTGGGACGCACTTAAAGCCGAGGATGAACCTTTTGACAAGTTCCGCTATCAAAAAAAAGAAGAGTCATCGTGCGAATGAAGTGATTCGGAGCACACGAACTAGAGCAAGTTTGCGTATGAGCTGTCGGACACAAATCCGCTCTTGTCAGACTTATGGCCAAAAGTCTGACACAAATCTCGTTGTGGATATCAGAAAGCCACTTCACGTTACACAACGAATTTTGGGTCTATTGCAGAAACCACAAACGCCAACGAAACCTCGCGCCTCCGGATGCCCACACCCCATGAACGAATCCACCCTCGACTGGCCCGCAGCACTCAGCCACCCCGCCCCGACGCGCTCTCGTGGCAGTCGCCGCCGGGGTCCACGCCTATGACCCCGACGCGTACCATATTTCGCGATGCACCGCCGACCTGAAAGGAGTACCTTGGAAGACCCCCCCCAATGACCATCGGAAGGAAGTAGGAAGTAGGGGACATATCGGCGCAACAGCAATGCGCCCGCGCGCGATCCTTTTCGTACCACATTCCCGAGGAACGAAGATGAACACAAAACCCTACCGAAAATGGTTATACCGTCTCGTCCTGACCGCCCTCCTCGCGCTTGTCCTCCTTTCTCTTTCAACGCCGCAGGCTTTTGCCCAGGAACCCCCCGCGCCTGACCAACCGGTGTCGCCCGCGTCGCCCGAAATTGTGGGCGGTCAACCTGCCGACCCCGGCGAATATCCGTGGCAGGCGCTGCTCCATTTCGATGGTCAGCTCATGTGCGGAGGTTCGCTGATTGCACCCCGGTGGGTGCTGACTGCGGCCCATTGCGTAACCAGCACAACAATATCGCCTGGGATCCTTACATATTTACCCGTCTCCGACTTCCAAGTTACACTCGGCGAGCATAATCGTCTGGTGCAGGAGGGTTCGGAACAGGTACGGACCGTGATTCAGGTGGTCGTTCATCCCAGTTATTTTGGCTCCGGACCTTATGGGAAAGACAACGATATCGCCCTACTGAAGCTCGAAAAACCTGCCACCATTAACAGCCGCGTACATACGATTGGATTGCTTGAAAGCCCAGTTGATAATGCCCTTGTCGCAGACAACGCGCCGGTAACGGTGACAGGGTGGGGCGATACGA
The DNA here is from genome assembly GCA_964370975.1 of uncultured Caldilineaceae bacterium. Lineage (GTDB taxonomy): Bacteria > Chloroflexota > Anaerolineae > Caldilineales > Caldilineaceae > UBA5069. Next base: position 8,577 of record CAYJNV010000187.1, read on the forward strand.
CCGAAGGGGGTGCACTCGCGACGGTTTTGCAGGAAGTTGGGGTGGTGGTCGCGCCACAGAACCTGTGCGCTTCGTTCTACGCACCATCGCCAATCACGGCCAACATGCTATGTGCCGGGTCTGCAGTAGGGGGAAAGGACTCTTGTCAAGGCGACAGCGGTGGACCCCTTGTCGCTTCCAGTTCGCCCGGAGTTTGGAAGCAGGCGGGAATCGTCAGCTTCGGTAACGGATGCGGGCAGGCGCTGTACCCCGGCGTTTACACGCGCGTATCGCAATACGTAGCTTGGATAAGGTCATACATCAATTCCCAGAGCGGGCCGGCACCCCTGCGCAATCCGGGCTTTGAACTCGGCTCGAATGGT
>CAYJNV010000188.1:0-8934 GCA_964370975.1 uncultured Caldilineaceae bacterium
TGCCGGGCGTGCACACTGCGCCGCGCTGCCGTTGTGATGCGTGACGGGCGTGCATCGCGGCCGCCACAGCAGCCGCGGCCGCGCGGTTGGCCGATGTTGCAGTTGCGCGAGGCGTGGTGCGTTCCAGGGGCCCGGAGGTCCAATAAAGTTCATGGGTATACCCACTTTTCGGGATCCACTGCAAAAGCACAGCTTCACCGTCTGGATCGCCGGCGGCGCCGGCACGCTCTTCAGCGGTTCCTTCCAGGATATCAGCGCGCTCACCTATGACATTGCCAAGGTTGAGTACAAGACCTTCAATGCCGAAACCGGTCAGGGTGAAGTCCAGTTCATGCCCGGGCGCGCCGAGCCGGGCACGGTGGTGCTAAAGCGCGGCATTACGGGCGCGACCAACTTTTGGCTGTGGCCGCAGCAGGTGGTCACCGGCGCAATCAACCCGGCGCGCGCCTCCATGAGCATCTATATTCACAACCGCATGTACTTGCCAATCCTGGGCTGGAATTTCTTCAACGTTTGGCCTACCAAGTTCTCGCTGGGTGCGCTTGATGCCACAACGAGCGGGTTCCTCATCGAGGAGATGACCGTGGTTTACGAACGGGTTGAGCTTGCAGTGGTGTCGACGCCGTGAAACTGCAAACCGAGTTTCCATTCACCCTGCCGCGCGGTTATGTGGACGGCGCGGGCAAGGTGCACAACCAGGGCGTTATGCGCCTGGCTACGGCCATGGACGAGATTGTGCCCTTGCGCGACTCGCGCGTGCGCGCCAACCAGGCCTATCTCACCATCATCCTGCTGGCGCGCGTGATTACGCGTATAGGCGATGAGACCAACATCACCACGAACGTGATTGAGAATCTCTTTGCGGCCGACATGGCCTATCTGCAAACCTTCTACCGTAAAATCAACGAAGAGGGTGTCTCGCTGATTACGCTTGCCTGCCCAGAGTGCGAGCATCGATTTGAAGTGGATTTGACTGACCTGGGGGGGCTTTCGGCTACCCCCTAGAGCGCCTGCATGAGGAGGTAGCCTACATTGCCTATCACTTCCACTGGCCGCTGCGCTCGATTTTGGCGCTTGAACACGGCGATCGCCAGCGCTGGGTGGAGGAGATTGCGCAGATTAACCGCAGGCTGAATGAGTGACCGTGATTGCGGCGGAGCCGGCACGCGCCACCGCATTTTGAGAGCGACGCCATGCCAGTGTCGAGTGTGAATCAGAATCCGGATGGCGATTCGTTTGACTCGCTCGTACAACAGAGCGTGGCGCAGGCCGGACTGAAATTAACGCCGGAGCAAATGCGCGCGCTTGCGGAAAAGCTGTACGCAATGCTGCGTGACGACGTCCGCAGGACGCGGGCGCGCCGACAGGAGCCGCTGCCGCGCCGTTAGGTGTGGGGCGCATGGGTGAAAGCAGGGTGTCACGATGTCAGCGTATGTCAATGCCGCAGCACAAGAGGTGCGCGCAGTTGCGCGTGATGACGGCAAGGTCGATCCAGTACCGGCGTTTGCCTTTCGCGTCCTCATCGATGGCGTCGTCGGCGCTACATTCACCTCCTGCACTGGTCTCACGGTTACGCGCGGCGTGACGGAACTGCGCGAGGGTGGTGTTAATGACGGTGCCGTGTGGCTACATACGGGCCTGTCCTACGGCAAAATAACACTCAAGAGTGGCATCACCCACTCGGCGGCGCTGTGGGAGTGGTTCTACACCGGCGCGCTGGACGGCAAGGTGCGCTACCGCCAGGTCACGATTGAGCAAATTGTTCCCTACACACAGCGGGTGGCGCGCCGCTACGATCTCGAGAATGCCATGGCGACTGTGTGGAGCGGACCCAGCCTGGACACGAGCAGCAGCGAGGTCGCCGTGGAGACGTTGGAAATCGCGTTCCGGCGTTTCAAAGTCACGGCGGGCAGCGCGCCCTAAGCAATCGCTAGCCTGCAAGATCATCGCGTCGTTGGAAACACGATATGGCAGAGCGCCCAAAGCGGAGACAACTACCAGCGGATGCGAACGCACGGCGAGCCGCCGCTGCGGAATCGAGCGCGCAACTCGATTACCCGCTGAGCGCCGCCGTCGTGCGTCACCACGCGCTGCCGGTGTCTTCATGGACGGCGGCGCTGGCAGGTGATGCGGCGGCGGCGCAGTCTGCAGGCGCGCGCGGACTCATGCAGCGCTTGCGGCGCACCTACTCGTCGCCCTCGCTCTCTGCGGCGCCACCGCTTCCATTTCCGGGCGATAGTGCGCGCCGTGCGGGAGTAGGTCTGCACAGCGGCCGGCCGCTGGCGCTGAATGCGCGCTTCGCCTACATCGATGAGGCGTTGGCCGAATCAGAGTCAGACGCAGCCTACGCAGAGACGGCTGCGCTTGAAGAGAGCGCACCGCCGGCTGTCGCGGCAGCCCAGCCACCAACCTACGTGGATGAAGCCCTCGCGCCATCCGAACCGTCGGCGCCGTGGCTTGCGAGCTCTTCAGACGTGCACCTTCCGGCCGTACCGTCGGTCGACGCCGTGCTCTATGGCGACGAGGCGCCCCGCTATGCCAGTACACCGCAGCCACCGGTAATACGGCCTGCGCGGGTCCAGCCGGGTTCGGCTACCCAGGCAACGGGAAGTGTGCAGCCGCAGCCGGGTGTGCAGAGCGCTTCACGCGGTCTGCCGTCGCCCGCATTGCGGCGCGCACTTGCCGCACGCAGCGCGCCGCTGCCGCTTGCGGGCGCTGCGCCCGCCGCGCCGCCATTGATGCAGAGCGGCCGGCTGCAGGCTGCCGAGCCTGCCCCGGCCCCCGCGCCAGCGGCCGCACCAGCCGCGGCAGCGCCCGCACCGTCCTCCACCCAGCGCCCAGCCACGGGCGACATCACGCCGGCCGAGCGGTCGGCCCCGCAGGCGGCGCAGCAAACGTCTCTGTCCGAGGCCGCGACGGGTGCGCCGAGCCAGTCTGTTGCAGCGCCGCCGGCGGATCAGAGCTCTGGCGCGCTGCCGCAGGCCGTCGCTATGCCGCCGCCGCCCCAGCGCGCTGCACCGCTTGCACCGCGTACGTCCGCGCCGGGTGCACCCGCGTCCGTGTCTGCGCCGACCGCACCGGGACTGGCGCAGAGTGCCCAAGCGAACCAGCCCGCGCCAGCGCAGAGAGAGCCGGCAGCGCCGACCAGGAGCCTGGCCGGTCACTTCAACGAACTTGTGGCGCGCGCCGCCTCTGCATATCAGGCCGGGGAGACACCCGACATTCCCGGCGTGAAGGCGCGCGGCGAAAGCATGTCCGAGCGCTTCACGCGCCTCGTAGCCGAGGCCGGCGGTTCGCCTCTGGCCGAACCACCGCCCGCAGCGCAGCGCCTCAAGGGGCTGAGCGACGATGAGAAGGCGCGCGTCATTCAGCAGCAAATGCAGCGCTGGCGGGCCTTTTCGCGGGTTGAGGTTATCAGCACGCCCAATGCCGAGGGCGATGCGCCGCGCCATGCCACAACTGCACCGGCGCCAGCACCTGCGCCCGCTGTGCCATCGCCTGCCGCGCCTGCGGCCTCTGTGCCAGCGCCTGCCGCACCGGCACCCGCTGCGCCAGCGTCTGCCGCACCTGCGCCCGCTGCGCTAGCGTCTGCCGCACCTGCGCCCGCTGTGCCATCGCCTGCTGCACCGGCATCCGCTGCGCCGACAGAGCCGCCGACCGGGTCTGTCGCTGAGCCGGCAGCCCCCCAGACGCAACTCGCTGCAAGCAACGCGCCGCTTGAGAGTGAGAAGGTGGCAGCAGGTGAGGCCGAAACCTACGTGGCCGCCGCAGCAACCAGGGAAGCGGCGCCGGCGCTGCCACAGGACCCACGGGCCGACGACCGATCGAGTGCAACTGTGGAAACCGCAGAGCGCGTACATACCGCGGCAATAGACGCGGACGCGTCTGCCAATTTTGCGGGAGAACAGGCTGTTGCGGGAGAGCAGGCTGTGGCGCTGCCGCCGCACAGCGCGGCCGCTGCACCCGCTGCCCACGCGGCCGAACCTATACCAGTGCTCGCCGCGCCTGCCGATGCGTCGCCATCGCCCACAGTAGTACAGTCTGCGCTCGACGCACGCGTCGTGCCCGCTGCACCGATTGCGGGGCCGTCGAAGCAGCCGAGGGCCAGTGATCGTACGAGCGCAAGTACACGGCCGGTGGAAGGTGGACAAGTGGAGACGGCTGCCGAAGCTGCGCCTGCGGCTGCGGCGGGAGAGCAGGCCACCGCGACGACGCCGCGCACTTCTGCAGTCGCACCCGCTACCCACAGAGCTGATGCAGCACTATTGCCAGCCGCTGTGATCAGGGCCGAAAGTGTAGCCGCGCCGGAGCATATGCCACAAGGCACAGTTGCTGAAGCGCCGCTTGGCGCGCCGCCGTCCGGCGCTGTGACTGAGGCTGCCGCCGTCATGCTGCCGGCTCCATCAGACGCGCCAAGCACAGAAGTGGCCGCAGCTGGCGCACCACAAAACCAAACCGCCGATCAGGCAGCAACTCCTCCCGCAAGCGCCGTCGACCCGCAGCGTGCACCGCCTGTAACTACTGCGCGCACGGGGCGCGGCGGCCGCACGCACGAAATTGCGGCGCCGGCAGCCGAGGTTGACGCAGGAGCACAGGTCGCGCCCGCCGATGCGGCCGAGAGACCCGCTCGCACACAGCGAACGGCCTCGCAGCCGGACGCGCCCTTAGATGGGGACGCTGCGGTTTCTCTGTTGGCGGACGCGGCGCTGCCGCCTGCGCATCAAACTGACGTACCTAGCGGGGGACCTTCCGGAGAGCAGGGCGCCACGGTCGACGCCGTGCAATCCGACGAGACAGTCATTGAAGCCGCGCCTCCAGCCGCCGCACAGCCGGATGCCGAAGCCACTGTGCGTAATGCTGCACAATCTGCGGTGGCCGCGGTTCGCGAGCCAGAGGTTGTCGATGCGCCTGCGCCGGCTACATCCGCACCTGCGGTCACTGCGTCCGTCGCGTCGACCGCGTCCATCGCGACCACAGCGGGCGAGCAGTCGGCCTCGGTAGCGCCCCTGCCCGAGGCGGCGCACACCGCGTCTGGCGACGAAGCGCAAACAGCCGCGCAACGTGTCGCAGCGTCCGGCGAGCCACCGGCAGCGCCGGCCGCTCCGCCGTCTCTGTCGTCTCCGTTGCCTGTCACAGTCCCGCCTGCTGTTACGGCCACCCCACGGTCCGCAGCGGGCGCGGCCGAGCAGGCGGCTGTGCACGACGATGCAACCGCAATGGAGCCCGCCGCGCCGGCGGCGGCCGCACCCAGCCTTACGCAAGTGCGGCAACGTGGCGCGCCTGCCATGTCCCCGGCAGGGGATAATGCCGTGGTCTCCGCGCCAGAGGCGCCACGTGCGTCCAGCGGCGAGGCTGCGCCCGTACCCACGCCCGCAACGTCCACCCCGGAAAGACCTGCGCGGCCGGAGGACGCGGATCAGTCCACATTGGGGACGCAGACGCGACCATCTGCGGCGGCCGCAACCCATGCAGCGCCGTTAGCGCCAGCAGCGGATGCGGCTTCCACTCCGGACATCAGCGCATCCGCGATGCCGCAGGAGACGCAGGCAAATGATGCGGCAGCCGCGCCATTGAGCGCAGCCAAGCCTGTCGATGCGCCGCCAGCCGGCCAGCCGCTCCGACCCGCAGCACAGCCGCGCGAGGGCGTGCCACCCAGTGCACCGCCGGCCGGCGCGCGTTCACAGCGCGCAGATACGCCGCCCGGTGACGTTGTCCCGGCGCCCGCTGGCAAGACCCAGCCGCGTGTTCAACCGGCCGATGCAGCCGCGCCGCTGGCGCAAGCCGCGCCCGCCGTGGCGAGTGGGCTGCGCGGCGAACCCGGCAGCGCGGCCGCTGCTGGCGAGGCCGGAACGCCGCTGCGCGCCGACCAGGCTGCCGCAGCAGGCACAGTGCCCGCTCAACCCCACGCAACGCAGCCGTTGCATCCGGTGACGGCGCCTGCGCCACCGCCTGATGCGGGTGGGCCATTCGACACAGACTTAGGCAGAGCGCAGCAGCGGCCTGCATCTGCCAGTGCCCAGGCTGCGGTCGTTGGAGCGCCCGAGGCGACGACGACGGCAGTGGAAGGCGCGGGGATCGCGCCACCTGCGCCAACCACACTACGCGCACCACCCGCGCCAACCACACCACTCGCACCACCTGCGTCAACCACACTACCCGCACCACCTGCGCCGGCTGCTGTCAAGGCCGCGGTGGACGCACCCTCTGCTGCGGGCAGCACGCCATCCGTTCCTGCAGAAATCGCACCGCACACGCCCGCAACGGCTGGCACGGCGCCCGAGCCGCCAGAATCAGGGCGCGCGGCGCCGCCGCCACCAATGAGTGCAGCATCCCCCGCTGTCGTGACGGAGCCCACCGCAACGGCACAGCCGCCGCGTGTCGCCGCAGGCAATGCGGCCGACATGCCGCTCGTTCGTCCTGGCCGTGCCAGGGCTGCACCATCTGTACCCGTTGCGCCGTCTGCGCTGTCCGCGCCGTCTGCGCGGTCTGCACCGTCTGCGCTGTCCGCGCCTTCTGCGCCCTCCGCGCGTGCCGCCACATCCGCGCCCGCTGCACCTGCTGCACCTGCTGCACACGTAGGCGCGGCGGCCATCGGCGTCATCCAGCGCACGCCCACCGACGAACCCGCACCGAGCGAGGAACCGATCGCAGCGCCGGACGCAGACAACACTGCTGCGCATCTGCTTGCCGCCGAGAGCGCCTCTGCACGCCCGGTAGCCGCGCCGCCCCGAGATGCGCCCATGACCGCTTCCCCGACACCTGCGGCCACTATCCAGACCCATCGTGTGCCCGAGGCCGTGATCCAGCGTGCAATGGCCACCTATGCCCCACCGCCCGCAATCACAACTGTGGACGTGGCGCACGCTGCGGTGGTCCAGCGTGCCGCCGAAGAAGAGGCTCCGCAATCCGGCGCTGCCCAGATTGACCTCGACGCCATCGCGCGCGAGGTCTATCCCATTCTGCGGCGTATGCTTGAGGTTGATCGCGAGCGACGCACGCGCTTCTAAAGGCACGCGCTGTTTTCGAAACGTTTTGGAGAGAGTTGAGGAACGCCTGTGGCACTTGCCAAGCTCAAATTCACAAAGATGATCAAGGACGACGCAGAGGGCGCGTGCCACGCGAGCACCTCCAGCGCCGACATCTTTACCTGCCAGTTTAACCCGGAAACCTTCAACCTCTTCAAGAAGAACAGTTTCCAACCTGCCAAGACCACCGGCACCGATGTCGCCAAGACCGCCTTCACCGGTGGCGAGCCGCAAAACATGGACATTGCACTCACCTTTGATACGACGAGCACGGGCGACCCCGTCTTCGAGAAATACGACGTGCTGCGCAAGCTCTCGCAGGTGGACCGCTCGGCGCTCAACCAGACCACGCAGCAAGGCGAGCCGCCCTGGGTGATGGTGCAGTGGGGCACCTACATTGGCTTCGTTGCCGTCATCACCGGGCTGGATGAGCAATATGTGCTCTTCACGCCCGAGGGAACGCCGCTGCGCGCCAAGGTGACGGTGCACCTGCAGCAGGTGAAGGACGACAATGACATGGGCAGCCAGAATCCTTCCACGCGCACGTTGCCGCGGCGCACGTGGGTTGTAGAGCAGGGGCAGCGCCTCGACTGGATTGCGCACCAGGAGTATGGCAACTCGGCGGCGTGGCGCGAGATTGCCGAAATCAACGGTATCGACAACCCCATGGAACTGCGCGCCGGCCAGGTGCTGGTGCTGCCAGTTCTCTAGCGCAACGCGTGCGATGCAGGAGTTGAGAGCGTGTCTTCGCAACTAACCCAACTACAGCCCGTCCTCATCAAGGTGGATGGCGCCAGTCTCGATCAGAAGTGGTTCAGTCGCCTCGAAATGGTGGAGGTGGACCTGTCGCTGGGCGCGCCCGACATGGTGGCGCTCCATTTCAGCGACCCCACGCTGGACCTGGTGGATGATGCCATCTTTGCGCACGGCAAGGCGTTGGTTGTGAGCGCGCTGGGCGAGAACGGCAGTCCGGTGGAGCTTGCTTCGGTCGAGGTGGCTTCGCTGGAGCCTGACTTCCGTGGCGACGGCACCGACCGCTTCATCGTGCGCGGCTACAGCAAGTGGAATCGCCTGCAGAATGGCCGTAAATGCAAGACTTTCCAAAGCATGACCGATTCGGATATCGCCTCGCAGGTTGCGAGTAGTTCGGGATTGAGTGCAAGCGTTACAGCGACCAGCATCACGTATGACTACGTCGTGCAATGGCAGCAAACAGACATGGAGTTCCTGCTCGAACGCGCAGAGCGCATCGGCTATGAAGTCTATCAGGATGGAACGAACCTGGTTTTCAAGCCCGCACCCACGTCGGGATCGGCCGTGGCTACGCTCGCATATGCCGAGTCGCTGATTCGCTTTCAGCCACGCTTCTCGATTACGGGACAACTGAATACGGTCAGTGTGCGTGGTTGGGACATGCGCACCAAACAGGCGATTACGGGCCAGGCCACCCCGGCGGGCGTGCAGGGTGGGATGGGAAAGACCGGCGCGGCCCAGGCCCAAACGGCGCTGGGGCTGAATGTGACCGAGAGGGTCACCGACGGCAGCGTCGTCAGCGCGGACGATGCCGGCAAGCTGGCCGCGTCGATCGCGTCGCGCGTCAATGGCGAGTACTTTGAGGCAGATGGCGAGTGTATGGCATCGCCCAGCTTGCGACCCGGCAAGCTCATAACCGTTACAGGCGTGGGCACGCGCTTTTCGGGCAGCTATCGCGTTACGGGTGTGCGACATGTTTGGTCGCAAGATGGCTTGACGACACATTTCACGGTGCTTGGGCGCAACGGCGCCACGCTCGCACAGGCCATGTCTGCCCCGGCGCCGCGCCGCCGCGTTGACAACCTCATGGTAGGCATCGTCACCAACCTCAACGACCCGGACGGCCTGGGGCGCATCAAGGTCAAGTTCCCCACAC
>CAYJNV010000189.1:0-8870 GCA_964370975.1 uncultured Caldilineaceae bacterium
CACTCCCCACTGCCCGCCCTAATCACTTTAGAGGTCAAACTATTTGCGCAGGCGCGCGCCCATGCCTAGAATGGGGGTACGCGTCGCTCGGGCGACATGCGTCATTTCCGCGCCTGTATGATCCATAAGTCATCCACCGGCCCATCCAGAGCCGTCGCCGCATCGTACGCGGACCGGCTCCACCCATCAGGGAGGCTGACGTTTGAACCTGCACGAGTATCAGTCAAAACGAATTTTCGCCAAGCACGGCATACCCATCCCCAGCGGTGAGGTGGCTACCACGCCCACGCAGGTGCGCGACATTGCGGTGCGCCTGGGCAAGCCCGTGGTCGTCAAATCGCAGGTGCTGGTGGGTGGCCGCGGCAAGGCAGGCGGCATCAAGGTTGCGCAAACCCCCTCCGAAGCCGAGGAAAAGGCAGAGGCCATCCTCGGCATGAACATCAAAGGGCTTACCGTCAAGAAGGTGCTGGTTGACGAGGCCGCCGACATCGCCACCGAGATTTACCTCGGTGCCGTGCTCGACCGCGGCCGACGCCGCGTCGTGCTCATGGCCTCGAGTGAGGGCGGCGTCGAGATCGAACAGGTTGCGCGTGAGACGCCCGACAAGATCTGCACGGTCGCCGTGCACCCCTTCCTGGGGCTGCGCGACCACCAGGCGCGCATCCTCGCCGACGGGATTGGGCTGCCCCGCGCCCACACCTCCGAGTTCATGCGCATTGCCAAGGCACTCTACGCCACCTACATGGCCACCGACGCCTCGCTGGCCGAAATCAACCCGCTTGTGATTACGGGCGACAATCGTCTGCTCGCGGTGGACGGCAAGATTTCTGTCGATGACAGCGCGCTCTTCCGCCACCCCGACATTGCCGAAATGCGCGACCCCGACGAGGAAAACGCTGCCGAGCAGGAAGCGCACCGCTTCGGCCTCTCCTACATCAACCTCGACGGCGAAATCGGCTGCATGGTCAACGGCGCCGGGCTGGCCATGGCCACCATGGACATCGTCAAGTACTACGGCGGCGACCCCGCCAACTTCCTCGACATCGGCGGTGGCGCGCAGTCCGACAAGGTCGCGGCGGCGCTGCGCATTATCCTTGCCGAGGAGCGGGTCAAGGCCGTGCTGATTAACATCTTTGGCGGCATCACCCGTTGTGATGAAGTCGCATATGGCATTCTCCAGGCCATGCAAACGTTGACCGTACGTGTGCCCCTGGTCGTACGCCTCGTGGGCACGAACGAGGAGGAAGGGCGGCGCATCCTGGCCGAGGCGAACCTCATCACCGCCACCAGCCTCGCCGACGCCGCGCAGAAGGCCGTCGCCGCTGCGCAGGGCGCATCACCGAAGGAGCAGCACGCATGAGCATTCTCGTCGGCAAGCAGACCCGCCTGGTTGTGCAGGGCATTACCGGGCGTGAAGGACTCTTTCACACCCAGCAGATGGTCGAGTACGGCACCAACGTCGTGGCCGGCGTCACCCCCGGCAAAGGCGGCGAGTGGGCCCTCGACACGATTCCCGTGTTTGACACTGTCAGCGAGGCCGTGGACGCGCTGAACGCTAACACCAGCATCATCTACGTGCCCGCGCGCGGTGCAGCCGACGCCATTATCGAAGCGGCCGACGCGGGCATCGAACTCGTCATCTGCATTACCGAAGGGGTGCCCGCGCTCGACATGGTGCAGGTGCGCGCCTACCTCGACACCACCAACACGCGCCTTATCGGCCCCAACTGCCCAGGGCTGATTACGCCCGGGCAGGCCAAGGTGGGCATCATGCCCGGCCACATTCACATCCCCGGCAATGTTGGGCTGGTCAGCCGTTCGGGCACGCTTACCTACGAAGTTGTCTACGCGCTCACGGCGCGCGGAATCGGCCAGAGCACGGCCATCGGCATTGGCGGCGATCCTATCGTCGGCACCACATTCCTCGACGTTCTCCAGCTTTTCGAGGCAGACGAGGAGACCGAGCACGTTGTCTTCATTGGCGAAATCGGCGGCACGGACGAACAAAAGGCTGCCGAGTTCATCAAGTCCGGCATGCGCAAGCCGGTCACGGCCTTCATCGCCGGACAAACAGCCCCGCCTGGGCGGCGCATGGGCCACGCAGGCGCCATTATCTCCGGCGGCGAAGGCACGGCTGCCGAGAAAATGGAAGCACTGGCCGCTGCCGGCGCACGCGTAGCCCGTCACCCCGACGAAATCGCACAGCTCGTGGCCGAGTCCTTCGGCCGCGGGTAGGCTACTAAAACGACTGTACGCAAGAGTAATTGGTAAATGGTGAATTGGTAATGGGTGCGCCCATTACCAATTCACCATTTACCATTTACCTCTTACCATTTACTCTTGCGTACAGCACTCATGCCAACCTGGTCCGCGCTGCGCGCTTGCCCACACGGCCGCACTTTGTTAAAGTGTGCTCGCCTGTTGTTGCGGGCCTGCCGCGATCGCCCTCGGCAATCGAAAGGACGCCGCGCGTGACCTCCCCACATCTGCCCGCCGCATACATTGCCCAGGATCGCCGCGTTGCGCTTGCCGCCGGCGTCGAACTGCCGGAATGGGCATGCGGCAGCGTCCTCTGTGCCGACATCTCCGGCTTCACGCCCCTCTCCGAGACACTGGCAAATGACCACGGCCAACGCCGCGGCGCCGAAGCCCTCACGCACCTGCTCAATGATCTCTACGCACGCCTCATTGCCGAGGTCGAGCGCCACGCCGGCAGCGTCGTGGGTTTCAGCGGTGACGCCATCACCTGCTGGTTTGCGGCCGGTCCTGCGTCCACAACCGACCCTGGCACCGCATCCGACGCCGATCATCTGGGCGACGCACCCTTGCGCGCCGCCGACGTTGCCTGCGCCATGCAGCAGACGCTGCGCGACTTCGCTACGCATCCGCTTGTCACCGTCGCACCGCTCGCCGTCAAGGTCGCCATTGCCTCGGGCCGCGTGCGCCGCGCCATTGTGGGCGACCCCACGATCCAGTTGCACGATGTGCTCGCCGGCAGCACGCTCAACCGCATGGCACTGGGCGAGCAACTGGCCCGTGCAGGCGAAACGCTGGCCGATGAACGCACGCTGCGCGCCCTCGCCCAGGACACTCCGCCCAGCGCATGGCGCGGCCCGGAAGGCGCGCGCTTCGCCTTGCTTGATCGGCACGGAAGCCCATTTGCCGTTGCGCCCAAGGCTGCACCACTGCCCGACGTCGATGCCGCCGGCTGGATTCATCCTGCCGTGGCGCCGCTCCTGCGCGGCGGGCAGGCGCAGTTCCTGGCCGAATTGCGCCCGGCCACTGCCCTCTTTGTACGCTTCGGGGGTATCGATTTCGAGGGCGATGATCGTGCCATGGAGAGCCTCGACGCCTACATGCGCTGGGTCCAGCGGATCATCCAGCGCTACGAAGGCTTGCTCGTCCAACTCACCACGGGCGACAAGGGGAGCTACTTCTACGTGGCCTTTGGTGCGCCACGAGCCCATGGCGATGACTCGGCCCGCGCCGCCGCCTCGGCGCTGGAACTGCGCGCGCCTTGCCCCACTTGTGCGCAGATTGGCCAGGTCCAGGTTGGCATCAGCAGCGGAATGATGCGCATCGGCGCCTACGGCGGCCCCACGCGCTGCACCTACGGCGTGCTGGGCGATGAAGCCAATATCGCCGCACGCCTGATGAGTGCCGCACAGGCGGGGCAAATCCTGGTCACAGGTGCGGTGGCCGAGGCGCTGGGCGGCGCGATGATTCTTGAGCCTCTTGGCGCACAGCGCATCAAGGGCAAGACGATACCCATTGCGCTTTTTGCCGTACACGGGCGCAGCGAACAGCCCGCGACGCAGCAGTTGCATCTCCATGACGAGCCGCTCCTGGGGCGCGACGCTGAGCTTGCGCCGCTGCTTGCCGCGCTCGCAGGGGTGGCCGCACAGCGCGCGGGCCCTGGCAGCGGCCTGCTAGCGATAGAAGGGGCTGCCGGCATTGGCAAGAGCCACATGGCGGCGGCGCTCGTCAAGCAGGCTGGAACGATGGGCATGCGCGCCGTCCACGCCGCCTGCCAAAGCACGGCGCGCGGCATTCCCTTTTTTGCGGTCCGCCAGGTTGTACGGTCCTTGCTCGACCTCACTGCCGACGCTACGGCTGAGGACGTACACCGGGCGGTCGCAGGCCTTGCCGCCGACGCCGAGCCACGCGCACCACTCCTCGCCGAAGTGCTCGACATCCCCATGATCAACACAAGCCTCACCAGCGGGCTGGAGGCACGCGTCCGGCAGAGCGCGCGCACCGGGTTGATCCTTGAACTCATCGAGGCGGTTGCGCGCCATCGCCCCCTGCTCCTTGTTCTGGAGGACGCACACTGGGCTGACGAAGCATCGCGTGATATCTACGCGCTTCTGACGGCCTCGCTTCCGCCTGCCACTGCGCTGCTGATTGTGCAACGCCCGCCCGAAGATGGCGAGCAGCCGTTGATTGGCGACGACACGTCGCCGGGTTGCGTTTGCGTTCGGCTGAGCGAGCTTGCGCGTGACGCGACAGCGGCCCTCATCGCCCAGCGCCTCGACGGCCCTATTGATGCGCTGGTGGCTGACGTGATTCATGCGCAGTCGCAGGGCAACCCATTCTTTATCGAGGAGCTCGTCGTCGCTCTGCGCGATGCAGGGCACATAGAGCTGGGCCAGGACGACTGGCGCCTCTCGCACGCCACGGTCACCAGGCTGCGCGCCGCGCACTGTCTCAGCGGGGACATTGATGCGCCACGCCTTATCGCCAACGCGCCTCTCGCAGTGGTTGATCTGGGTGTGCCCACGTCGGTGCAGGGTGTCGTCCTTGCACGCCTCGATCGCCTCCCGGAAACCGCGCGCCTCACCCTCAAGGTGGCAAGCGTCATCGGGCGCAGCTTTGCGCTTGAGGTGCTGCGCGCCGTGCGCCCATTGCAGGGCCGCCGCGCCGAGTTGCAGGCTGCACTCGAGCAGGCGCTGGCGCGCGACTTCGTCCGCGCCGACGCCGCCGGCCCGTCCAACGAGTCCGGCTCAAATGCCGCCGCGCCGATTTACCTCTTCAAGCACAATATCATTCGCGACGTCGCCTACAACACCATGCTCAGCGAGCAGAAACATGAACTCCATCGCGACGTCGGCGAAGCGCTCGAGGTGCTGCGACCCGGCGATGTCGAAGTGCTGGCGCACCACTTCTTTTCCGGTGACACTGCCATGCCCGCGGTGCGCCGCCGCGCCGTGGAGTACCTGGGCCGCGCCGCCGCGCGTGCGCAGAAGGACTACGCCAACGACACGGCATTGCTCTACTATGGTCGCGCCGCCGGGCTCGACCCGCGCGCCGCATTCCTCGTGGGGCAGGTTGAAACGCTGCACATTCTGGGGCGCCGCGCCGAACAGGCCGCGCTCCTCGCGCGCCTCGATACAGCCCCCGACCTCGACGCCGCCACCAGGGCACGCTTGTGGGGTGACTATTACGAGTCTATTGCTGACTACGCGAACGCCGCCAATGTGCTCGAGGTCGGCCTTGCCGCCAGCGCTACTGACCTCATTGCCCAGGCCCAGTGCCGCAACCGCCTGGGCATGGTGGCGTGGCGCCAGGCCGACTACGCCGAGGCTGAGGCGCACTTTGTCGCCGCCCATGCCCTCTGTCTGGAGCACCGCGCGCAACATGGCTCCACGCACGCGGCCGATAGCGAACGCGCGAGCGCCCATTACGGCATGGGGCTCGTCCACCGCCAATTGGGGCGCTACGACGCCGCGCGTGCAGCGTTTGGCGAGGACCTCGCCTGGCAGCGCACGAGCGGCACGCGCGACCACGAAGCACGCGTCCGTACTGCCCTGGGCCACGTGGAGAGCATCGCCGGCCGCCATCTCCAGGCGCTTGAGTCGTACACCGGCGCGCTGGCGGTCCACAAGGAAATTGGCGACCGCGCCGGCATCGGGGCAAGCCTGCTGGCAATGGCACAGGCGCTCACTTCTATCGGCGACTACGCACGCGCACTGCCTCATCTGGAGGAGGCGCTGCACGTCCAGCAGTCGATTCGCAATCGTTTTGATGAATGGCTAATCTGCAATGAGTTGGGCATCTTGCATTGGCTTGTTGGCCAATACGCACTAGCAACCGCGTGCCTGGAAGCCGGCCTTGCAGTAAGTCGCGCGATAGGCAGCGACTTTGGCGTGGCCTACATCCTCTGCAACCTCGGCCAGGTGCAACGCGACAACGCCCGCCCGCAGGAGGGGGCCGCCACGCTGCGCGCCGCCCTCGCGCTTGCGCTGGAGCAAGGCGACACGGCGCTGGAGGCCACCTGCCGCGGCGATCTTGCGCTCGCACTCCTCGGCCTGCATGAACCTGACGCCGCATACGTTGAAGCCACCCAGGCCGAAGCGCTCTTTACCACGCTTGGCCAGCACGACGCCCTCACCGCCGTCTTCGCGGCGCAGGCCCATGCCTGCCTGGCGCTGGGCAATGCGCCCGCCGCCCTGGACGCCGCGCGGCGCGGCCTTGCCAACCTGGCTGCCCACGGTGGCGACTTCTTCCCGCACCGCGACGGCTTCTGGTGCGCGCAGGTGCTCGACGCGTGCGGATCGGCGGACGAGGCCAACGCTGCCTATGCCGCCGCCGCGCAGGCGCTCCAGGCACGCGCCGAGCGCATCTCCAACACGGAGATGCGCTCGAGCTACTTGAACAACATCGAAGTCAACCGTGCGATTCGGCGCGCCGCCGCAGCCGCACCGACGCAGCCCCTGTTACTTGGCCACGCGCAGTAGCGGCAGGTAGGTCAGGCTCCCCGGCGGTGCATCAATGAGCACGGCATAGACGCCGACACCCTGGCTGCGCGCGCTGGCCAGCAACTTGCCATCCGTCACCCCGGCGGGCGTTGTCACTTCGGTCGTGAGCGGCAGCCACGCGCTGCCATTCCAGAAGTGAATTGCCCCACCACCGCCGCTGCCTTCGCTTGCGGCGGCCTGCATCCCAAAAGCGGAGTCGAAGGTGATGTGCACCGTGCCGTTGCTTGCCAGCGCGGGCGGGAAGGCGTCGAGTCGGTAGGACTGCCCCGAAATCCACTTGAAGAAGGGCAGCGGCGGTGTACCCGGCATGCTCTGCCAGGCAATCGATTGACCGGGCAGCAGGTTCAGGTCGCTATCGGGCTCGAATGATGCGTTGCCGTCCGATGAGACGATGAGCGCCCCGCCATAGGCCCGGGCCGGGCCGAACGCGCCACCGCCGCCCGTGCCGCGGTCCGCCACAATCTCACGACGCGTCGCAGGCAGCGGCGGCTCCTCTTCGACAAAGACCTGCGCGTAGAGCGCCGGCACCGGCTGCGTCAGCGTGACCGTGGCCGAGAAGACGTTCCCGCTGCGCGGCAGCACGATTGGCGCCAGCGCCGTCTGGTGCTCGGGAAAGATCTGCGCGCCCACCTGCACATTGGCCGGTACAGTGGTAGTCACCACGAGTTGCACTTGCTGAGCCCCCACCTGGCGCACGCTCACCTCGGGGTCCCATGCCGTGTCTTTCGTCATGACGAGGTTATCGTCGCCCGCAGCAATCTGCTCGCAAACGAACTGGTGGCGCGTGCTCTCGCCCCCCTCGGCGTGGTCGTTGATATCATAGACACAGATTCGGTCGCCCACCTGTGCGCCCGTGACCTGAACGGTCAGGCTCTGCTTGGGCGGCTTGCCCTGCTCCACCACGCGCCCGGCCTGGTAGAGGAACGCGCGCGCCTCACCCGAACTGCTCTCGTTGTCCTGGTATTCAAGATCAAAGAGTGAAGCGGCGGCGGCAGCGGGCGTGACGGTCGGCGCGACAAATGTCACATTCGTCAGTGGCGTGGGCGGCGCGGCCGGCCCGGCGACCACCAGCGTCGGCGCTACCGCCCAGGGATACCAGCCCTCGATCGTTTGCCACTCGGTGCGGCTATTCAGGCGCGCAAACGCCTCGGTGCCGTTGCACTTCGTGTTCCAGTGCGTAGGGTCAAAGATGAAGTTCTGGTTCTCGGGCCGGTAGACATCACCCATGGCCGTGCCCGTACACAGGCGCGTCAGCGCCAGGTCGGCCACGCCATCAACGCCCGTGTAGGTGTCAAAGAGGTAGAGCAGGTAGTGTCCGAACTCGTGGGCCAGCGCCAGGGGCCAGTCATCGGCCAGCGCAACCTCGTTGTACGCGACCCCCTCGAATACATTCACCGAGTTGGGGGGCGAGCCGAAGCGATTCCAGTAGGAGCCTATCGAGACCACACCGGGCGCATAGGTAATGGGCACTGTCGGCGCAAAGTCGGGCGTCTCGATCTCCACCACGCCGCCGATAATGGCCTTGGGCTGCAGCACATTGTTCGCAAAGAGCTGCACATGGGCGGCGTCCCAGCCGTCATAGCTCTGGAGCACCCTCACATCGCCTAGTGCAAATTGGCCATCGGTGAACGAGTATAGATAGTCCGATGCCTTGACAATGCGGCTGCGCAGCGCGCCCGCGTCAGCCGGGCTGGCCTGCACAAACCATTGCGCGCTGAACTCGAGGTTCTGCACCCAGAGCGGCTTCTGCGCCGTAACGGCCAGGCGCATCTCCGGGACGCGCGTGAAGCCGAAACGCGCCGCCTCAATCGTCACCGCCGCCGGCAGCGTGATGTAGCGAACGCCGCCGGCGGTGCTGTCCACCTTCAAGCGCGCCCACAACTGCTGCCCCAGCGCCAGGCCCGTCGTATCCACGTTGCCGGACGCGTCAGCCACCCGTTCGCCCGCGCCGCCCACCAGCGTCACAAGCGCGCCGACTGCAGGCGGGCAGGTGTCAGTCTGCTCAATGCAGATGCGAATGGGCGGAAGCGTGTAGTCGATAATCAGTTGCGGCGCGCGCCCGCTTTCCTTGCTCGCAAACGAACGCACAAAACCGGCGCTGTCCACCTGCGG
>CAYJNV010000190.1:0-7367 GCA_964370975.1 uncultured Caldilineaceae bacterium
AAGTCGACCAGCCCCTTGAGCACCGTCTCGCCCGTGGTGAGGCGCAGGCGATTGACCGTCATCAGTGGCACCGAGCCAATTGTGGTGACCCGCATGCCAGTGGTGAGCACTTCGTACAAGCCTGACGAAAGGCGCAGCGACACATGCGGGTGCTGCGCGATTTCCTGCGTAATCTGGAGGAGTTCGCGCTCGGTGAGTGCCGACGAGGCCACAATAACCTCGCGAATGTTCTGCTGCTCGAGCGTGCGCCCCAGTGTCTCAATCGAACCGAGAAAAGGGATGCCCATTCGGCGCGCCGCGTCTTCGTCTGCAGGGCTGGCGGCCATGACGCCGCGCACGGCGAGGCCGCAATTGCGCGCGCTGGAGAACTGCTCGACCAGCGCGGCGGCTTCCTGGTTGGCGCCGATGATCAGCGCCGGGGCCACAAAGTGCCCCTTGGCGCGTGCCGCATAGGCCACGCGCCGCGCCCCAAAGCGGCCCACACATACCAGCAGCCCGGCCAGCACCCACGCCATAACGAGCCACCCGCGCGAAATCTGCGGCAGGTCGGGAAAGGCGAAAGTGGCAATGACCACCACCATCATCCCCCAGGTGCAGGCGTTAAGAATGCGGCCATACTCACCCAGGCCGCCCAGCAGTGAGCCCATGCTGTAGAGGCCAAAGGCGGCGAAGAGCAGCAGCCAAATGGGTATGAGCGCAGTCACCAGCGGCGCATAGACGCCCGCCGGCGGTGTGATGCCGGGCGCAACGGTGACTTCGACACTGAAGCGCAGCCAGTAGGCCAGCGCGAAGGCAGTCACCAGCGCCACAGCATCCACAAGCAGCAGCCCCGCCACGAAGAGCTTCTTGTCGCTGCCGACCACGCGCACACGTCGCATGGAACGGACGCCGCTCTCTTCTGCCGCGGCGGTGCGCCCGGCGCCTTGCGTTGAAGCCTCTGTGTGTGTCCTGATGTTGCTTTCCAGCATGGCGCCTGCTCCAGCCTGATTTGTCCGACGTTGTCAACTGATCCGAACGGTGCACCGCAATTTATGCAGCCCCATGCAAACCATTCCTGCATGCCCATTTCGTTTTGATTCAAACCAAATCCCAGGGCGCACGCACAAGCGGCGACCGTTTGCAGCTGACCAGGACAGAGCGACAATGCACGCACCGGTATGTGCTGCCCAGAAACGCGGCAACAAGAAAACCGGGGTGGCGCTGAGTCCACACCAGTCGATCGCGGTCGTCCTGCACCACGTGAAGGACGCCAAAAAGCGATCGAGCCAGGCCTCGCCACACTCAACCTTTGGATGAGGATGGGGCGATGTCAGGTACGGGACGGGGGAGGCGTCCACTATTCATTTGGGGAACTACGTACTACAAGGGAGGGTTACCAAACCGTGGGACAGATATCCGCACGACAGAACCGTCAGCGCAAGCGATTGCACCGAAAGATCTTTACGGCACGGCGAAATCCAGGACCTTTGGGGGGAGTGGACGTTTGCCGTTACTATGTTTGCCTCAGCGCGCTAGGGGGCGCGAAAGAGGCGGGTCGCCGGGTTGGGGGACCAGGCTGCGTAATGAGTGGTGCTGCTTATAACAATCAGACGTTAATGCGGCAGGCGCATGCTCAGAGTAACAGTAAACGCCCGCTTCGTACGCTTGCACGGAAATTCCCGGTCCGCATACGCACACGCTTTGACACATACGAAGCGACGCCGTTGTCTGTGCGTTTGCACACCGATGAGACTACTATAGCACAAATGGCCAGATACGCAAGCCCCAATATTGTAAGGTAATATTAATCGTACTGTTGATGTACTGCATGCGCATCGCTGCGCTGGGCGGCCGTTGCCTGTCGAAGCGAGTAATCCGGGCAATTGGCCCACGTTAGCGCTAATGCTCCGTCATCGCCACGGTCGATTGGGCGATTTAGTCTTCCACCCCAATTGTGCGCTTATATACCATAAAAATCGCTCACTTCGGCTAAATCCTTCGCGACGAGCGAAAGTGTTCGTTTTGTTCGAAACGAGACACATTCGCTCGGCTTCGTCGCCACGCAATCCGTTGCTTCGCCACCCGTTCTGCGCTCTTCGCACATTTCCGCACGCGCCGCCCGCTTGACCGTGAGGCGCAATGGGGCTATCTTAGTGAATGTATCGCTGCATTTTCGTAAGAATGCTCCCTTCTCACACGCCTCTCTCATCCAGACTTAATCCACCATCCACCCACTCCGAACAGGCAGCCAAATGGTAGATCGAGTCCGCTGGGGCATTTTGAGCACCGCCAATATTGGCCGGGCGGCCCTCGTACCTGCGCTGGTTGGTTCGGCCAACGCCGAACTTGTGGGGATTGCCAGCCGTGAGGCTGAACGCGCCTTTGGCTACGCCACGCGCTACAACATTTCCAACAGCTACGGCAGCTACGAAGCGCTCCTCGACGACCCCGAGATTGACGCCGTCTACATCCCGTTGCCCAACTCGCTGCATACCGAGTGGACCTTGCGCGCGTTGCGTGCCGGCAAACATGTACTGTGCGAAAAACCCCTGGCCACCACCGCCGCCGATGCGATCGCCATGGCCGACGCCGCCGATGCACGCAACCTCAAACTGATGGAAGCATTCATGTACCGCTTTCATCCGCAGGTCTCCGCTGCCGTCACCCTGCTCGATAACGGCGCCGTGGGCGACCTCATGCACATGCATGCGGCCTTTACCTTTCGCCTCACACGTCAGGACAACATTCGCTTCCAGCCCGAACTCGGCGGCGGCGCGCTCATGGATGTGGGCTGCTACTGCGTCAACATCTTCCGCACCCTGGCCGACGAAGAACCCGTCGAAGCGCAGGCTTTTGCCCGCTGGCACCCCAATGGAGTTGATGAGCAGATGGTCGGTACTCTCCTCTTCGCTTCCGGGCTGACCGCGCAGTTCGACTGTGCACTCTCGCTCTCACGCCGCGAAACCTTTTTGGCTGCCGGCACCGAGGGTACGCTCGAACTCACCCGCGCCTTTCTCCCCGGCACGAACAGCACGACCATTGTCCTCAAGCGTGGCTACAACGACGTCGAGCAGCGCACCATTGCGGGCGTTGACGAGTATCGCCTCATGGTTGAACATTTCAGCGACTGCATCCTCACCGGCACGCGCCCTCTCTTTGATGCGCGTGAAGCGGCCAACAATCTGCGCGTGCTCGAAGCGCTTTATCGTTCGGCCTCCTCAAACGGCAAACCCGAACAGGTTGTCTAAACGGCTCCCGCCTGCCTGGAGTTCCACCCGACGCCGGCGCTTGACCGGCGCATGTGTTTGCTTGCACCGCGCTCGTGGCGGCCTCACGCTTGCTCCGGCCTATGGTAAACTGGAGCGCGGCTGGGCGGTATGGCGCAGAGCACACCCAGGCTGTGACCTGACGCACACGGCTGCATTGTGCAGAGAGAAACAACGCGTTGACCCAGAAGCCCGAGATTATGAGCCCGGCCGGCTATTGGCCGCAAATGCACGCTGCCGTGGAAGCAGGCGCCGACGCCGTCTACTTCGGCCTCAAGCACTTTTCGGCGCGCGCCAAGGTGGGCTTCGCTCTGGACGAACTGCCGCAGGTCATGGAGACGCTCCACCGGCGCAGCGTGCGCGGCTACCTCACCTTCAACACGCTGGTTTTTGACCATGAACTGGCCGGCGCAGCGCAGACGCTGGAGGCCATCGGCCGCACGGGCGTCGACGCGCTGATTGTGCAGGACATTGGCATTGCCCAACTGGCGCGCCGCATTCTGCCCAATATCGAACTCCACGGCAGCACGCAAATGAGCATCACCAGTGCCGAAGGGGTGGCGCTGGCGCAGCGCTTTGGCGTCACGCGCGTGGTGCTGGCGCGCGAGCTTTCGCTGGACGATGTGCGCGCAATCCGCGCCGCGACCAATTGCGAACTGGAAATGTTCGTCCACGGCGCGCTCTGCGTCTCCTATTCGGGCCAATGCTTCTCCTCCGAAGCATGGGGTGGGCGCAGCGCCAACCGCGGCCAGTGCGCGCAGGCGTGCCGGCTCCCCTATGAGTTAATTGTCGACGAAGCCATCATGCCCCTGGGCGACAAGCGCTATCTGCTCTCACCCGGCGATCTCTACGCGCTCCGCCAGATCCCCGAAATCGTGCAGATCGGCATTTCGGCGCTCAAGATCGAGGGGCGCTACAAGGACGCCGACTATGTCGCGCTGACCACCGATGCCTACCGCAAGGCAGTGGACGAGGCGTGGGCTGGGTTGCCGCAAAGCGTTTCAGCCCAGGACGAGGTTGCGCTCGAGCAGGTCTACTCGCGCGGGCTGGGGCCCTGGTTTGTCACAGGCACCAACCATCAGGTGGTGGTGGAGGGCCGGGCGCCGCGCCACCGTGGCGTGCTGATGGGCACGGTGACGCGCGTAATGCGTGACAGCGTGCTGGTCGCGCCTGCCGACAACGAACGCATCGCGCCGCTCAAGCCGGGCGACGGCGTCGTCTTCGATGCGGCCGCGTGGCGCTCGCCCGAAGCGCACGAGGAGGGCGGCCGAGTCTACGAAGTGACCCAAGGTGCGCGCGGGCTGGAACTGCACTTTGGCAATGGCGCACTTGACTTCACGCGCATTCGCCCGGGCGATCTGCTTTGGCGCAGCGATGACCCGCAACTGGAAAAGCGCGTGCGCCCCTTTACAGAGGCCGGCGCACCTCTCTACCGACGCCCGTTGACAGTCACCGGTCGCGCGGCTGTCGGCGAATCGCTGCAACTCACCTGGGCGCTGGTGGAGCGGCCTACGGTTACCGTGCAGGTGTCGTCGCCCGATCCCCTGCCGGCCGCGCATAACCATGGCCTGACGCATGACGCGGCGTTTTCCCAACTGGACCGCCTCGGCGGAACACCCTACCGTCTGGAGCGCCTTGCGCTTGAGATTGAGGGCGCGCCCTTTGTCCCCGCCTCTCTCTTCAATGCGCTGCGGCGCGAGGCAGTGGACGCACTGGCCGCCCTGCAGGTGCAACTGCCCGCAGTCGCCGTGCACGACCCTGCCGAGGCACTCTCGGCAGCCCTGGCCGAGCCAACGGTCGCCCCTGCCGCAGCCTTTCCGCCTGCACCGCAACTGCATCTGCTTGTGCGCACGCCCGAGCAGCTCGAAGGCGCCCTGGCCGCGCGCCCGGCCTCGATTACGCTGGACTACCTGGAACTCTACGGTCTGCGCCCTGCCGTGGAACGAGTGCAGGCGGCTGGAATCACAGCGCGCGTGGCCAGCCCACGCATCCTCAAGCCCAACGAGCAGCGTATCGTTAACTTCCTGCCGCGCCTGGGCTGCGGTCTGCTCATTCGCTCGGCCGGCCTGCTCCAGGCGCTATTGGACGAAGTGCCCGCAGCGACGCGCCCGCCACTTTATGGCGATTTCAGCCTCAACGCTGCCAATGTGCTCAGTGCGCGCACCCTTCTGGCCCTTGGGCTGGAGCGGCTTACACCCACGCACGACCTCAACGCAGTGCAGGTGACCAATCTGGCGCGCGCCGTGGGCTCCGCCGCGTTCGAAGTGATTGCCTACCAGCACCTGCCGGTCTTCCATACCGAACACTGCGTCTTTTGCCGCTTCCTCTCCTCGGGCACAAGCTACCTGGATTGTGGCCACCCCTGCGAGAGTCATCGTGTGGCGCTGCGCGACCCACAGGGGCGCGCCCACCCCGTGCTGGCCGATGTGGGCTGCCGCAACACGGTCTTCGGGGCCGAGGCGCAGGAGGCGAGCGCACATCTGGAAACGTGGCTTGAGGCGGGGATTGCCCATTTTCGCCTCGAATTCGTGCACGAAAGCGCGTTGCAGGTGGAGCAGGTGGCCGAGGCCTTCCGCGCCACCCTCTCAGGCCATCGCAGCACCACCGCGCTGGCCCGCACATTGGCGACCTGGGCGCCACAAGGCGTCACCGAAGGCAGCCTCTTCGTGCCGCCAGGCTTCATGGAGATTCCGCTGCTCACCTATACCTCGACGCAGTGACGCAAAGTCGCAAAGAAACGCAAAGTAAAACGAGAAGCAGAGAAGGACAAATGCAAAGATGGCTTATCCTGTTGTTGCCGTTCTTTGCGCTCCTCTGCGACTTTGCGACTTTGCGTCGCATTTGGCTTGTTTCCGCGCGCTGCCGAACAGCGCTTCCTGAAAGAGTCTCGTATGGCGAAAAACCGCTCCTTCACTGTGGCTGATGATGGCGTCGACCCCAGTCGCGTGCCGCAGTTGAAATTGGCCACAGGCGCACAAATGCCCGCCGTCGGCCTCGGCACCTTCGGCTCCGACCACGCGCCTGCCGGCGAGATTGCCGAGGCTGTGCTGGGGGCTGCCGCTGTGGGCTATCGCCATTTTGACTGCGCAGCCGTATACAACAACGAGCGCGAAATTGGCGGCGCACTGCAGACAATCATGGCGGGTGGCATTGCGCGTGAGGAGCTCTTCATCACCTCCAAGCTCTGGAACAACAGGCACGCGCCCGCCGATGTTATCCCAGCCTGCCGCCAATCGCTCGCCGACCTGCAACTGGGCTACCTCGACCTCTACCTGGTTCACTGGCCCTTTCCCAACCACCACGATCCCGGTGTGGATGCCCATGCGCGCAGTGACACGGCGCGCCCCTACATCCACGACGAATACATGGCAACGTGGCGCGAAATGGAGAAGCTTGTGGAGATGGGGTTGGTTCGCCACATCGGTTCCTCCAACATGACGCTGCCCAAGATGAAGCTATTGCTGCGCGACGCCGCCATCCGCCCGGCTGTTGAGGAGATGGAGCTCCACCCGCACTTTCAGCAAACGACCTTCTTTGAGTATTTGCGCGCCAGCGGCGTTGCACCCGTGGGCTACGCGCCCATCGGCTCGCCCGACCGCCCCGAGCGCGACCGCGACCCAGGCGACACCGTGGACATTGACGATCCGGTGATTGTCGAGATTGCGAAGCGCCACGGCATTCACCCGGCGCTGGTTTGCATCAAGTGGGGTGTACAACGCGGGCAGGGGGTCGTGCCCATGTCGACAAAGCGGCGCAACTATCTGGCCAACTTGCGCGCCGTGACGGAGGAGCCGCTCACGCCCTCCGAAATGGAGGCAATCGCGACCCTCGACCGCAACTGCCGCCTTATCAAGGGGCATGTCTTTCTCTGGAAGGATGGCCAGACCTGGGAAGCGCTGTGGGACATGGACGGGGTGATTACGCCGCCCTGAGCGAACAAGATAACTCGACACGGAGGTCACTGAGGGAACAGAGAAACACAGAGAAGAACGACTCGAAGTCTGTAGCGGAAGGCCTCCCGGCCTTCGAAGTGTTGGCCGCGTGTCCGGGAGGCCGCAATGTGAAGGCCGGGAGGCCGCAATGTGAAGGCCGGGAGGCCGCAATGTGAAGGCCGGGAGGCCG
>CAYJNV010000190.1:7467-8729 GCA_964370975.1 uncultured Caldilineaceae bacterium
CAATGTGAAGGCCGGGAGGCCTTCCGCTACAAACGTCGAGTTGTTTTTCTCTGTGTTTCTCTGTTCCCTCAGTGACCTCCGTGTCGATGTTTGGCCGTTCTGCCTACAGACCCGCCACCTCTGGAATGACATCGCGCCCGATCATCTCCAGCGGCGCCAGACTCTCCACACCGGGCAGCGCCGAGTAGATGACGTGCTGGAAGCCGAGACTTGCCAGCGCGCGGCATTGCTCAATTAATGCCGCAGGCTGCAGCCCTGCCCTGCCACCCGCCACATTCGCAAGTACGGTGCGCTCAATCGTATTGTAGTCCCGGCCCAGCTCGTCGCAGTGGCGCTTGAGCACATCCAGCTTGTGCGTCAACGTTTCCGGGCCCAGGTGGGCAAAGAGGTTGCACGCGTCGCCATATTGCGCCACCATGCGCAGCGTCTTCTGCTCGCCCGAGCCGCCAATCAATATGGGCGGGTGGGGCTGTGAGAGGGGCTGCGGGCTGGAAATGGGCTCAGCCAGCGCGTAGTGCGCCGTATGGATCGGTGTGCGTACGCCCGCCCACATTTGCTGCGCAATTTGCAGCGTCTCCTCCAGGCGCTCGAAGCGCTCCTTGAGGGGCGGGAAGGGCAGCCCCAGCCCCAACGCCTCGCGCTCGAACCAGCCCGCGCCGATTCCCAACCAGGCGCGACCCCCCGAAAGCACATCCAGCACACTAACCTGCTTGACCAGATATCCCGGTGGCCGGTAGTTGACCCCCGTAACCATGGCGCCCAGCCGGGCGTGTTTGGTCACGCCGGCCAGAAAGCCCAGCGTGGTGTACGACTCGAGCATAGGCTCGTCGGCCTCGCCTATATAGGCGATCTGGAAGAAATGGTCCATCACCCAAATACTGGCAAAGCCCGCCTCGTCGGCGCTGCGACCAATTTGCGCCAGCGTCGCACCCATCTCAGCCGTGCCGCCCACCCAGTTGAAGGCCGGAATCTGCAGTCCAATACGCATGGCGACCTCTCTCAATGAATCGATCACAGAGTTGATGCGCCCGGTCTTCTGCGCGCCGCAGTCCATCATAGGGCGGGCGCGCGGCGCTGTCAACCGCGCTTTAGAGCAGGGGTATTCTTCAATTTGGGGGTGGCTAAAGCAGCAACCTCACCCCCCGGCCCCGCTCCGGTCTGGCTATGCATTACCCACACGTCGCGCCTCGACGTGAGCGCGCCGCCGGGGCCGCCCGGGGTTGAAACCCCCGGCTAACCAAACCAAGTCCACTCAAGTGGAC
>CAYJNV010000191.1:0-8714 GCA_964370975.1 uncultured Caldilineaceae bacterium
TCCAGCGCATAGGCCCCCGCCGCGGCCACCAGCGCGCTGCGCGCGTAGAAAACCTCCCAGCCCGCGCCCGAGCGCAGTGCACCCGTGCTTGCGGCGTAATCCTCCGCGCCAAAGACCAGCGCATCGAGGCGCGGCGTGGCCATGCAGAGCTCGCGCAGGTTCATGATCCCCAGCGCCGTTTCGATCATCGCGAGCAGGCGGATTGAGCGGCGCGGCCAGCCGTGGCGTGCCTCGGCCTGCTCAAGCAAGTGATCGAGGGTTTGCAGCGCCTGTGGCTCCTCCACCTTGGGTGCGAGGTAGGCGTCGGGGCGCGCCTCCACTGTGGCGTGGATTTCTTCCTCGACAAGGCCGCTGGCAAAGGCGTTGACGCGCACGATACGCTCGCGCCCGCCAAATTCATGGGTAGCAAGCGCGTGTGCAACTGTATCGCGTGCGACCAGCTTTTGGTTGAGGGCAACGCCATCCTCGAGGTCAAGGATGACGCCGTCGACCTCGAGCGTGAGCGCCTTTTCGATTTTGCGTTGTGCGTCGCCCGGCACGAAGAGGAGCGAGCGGCGGCGGAAGGGTGGCATGGTAGACTCCGTCGAAACGAAGTATCAGGTGGGTACACCAATCATTGGCAAGTGGCAATTGGTAAATAGCGACGCGCAGCGAATGACCACTTACCAATTGACCACTTACTGTTCAACCAGTCAACGAGTCACCCACCTGCTCTCTCCATCTCATCGATCATCCCCGCAATCACATCAAATCCCCCTTGCCAGAAGGCTTCGTCGGCGATGTCGATGCCCGCTTCCTGCAGGATGACTTCGGGGCGCTCCGAACCGCCGTAGGCAAGCAGCTTGAGGTAGCCGGGCTTGAACGCTTCACCCTCTGCCTGGAAACGGCGGTAGAGCGCCAGCACTAATAGTTGGCCAAAGGCGTAGGCGTAGCAGTAGAAGGGGGTGTAGTAGATGTGCGGGATGCTCACCCATTCGTGCTGGAATTCGGGTGCAATTTCCACGCTGTCGCCGAACATCTCATGCAAGAGGCTCATGTAAAGCTCGTTCAGTTCGGTGGGCGCTTTGTGATCAAGAATGGCCTGGTGCGCCTCGCGCTCGAAGAGCACGAAGAATGCCTGTCGCATGACGGTGGCGTACGCGTCATCCACCGCCGCGGCAAGGAGTTCGCGACGCACAAGTGGGTCGCTCTCCTGCGCCAGCAGGGCGTCGGTGAGGAGCTGCTCGGCGAAGACAGAGGCGGTTTCGGCCAGAGGCAGCACAGCATGTTGTGTAAGCACTGTGTGCTGTTCGGCCTGCATGGAGTGAATGGCGTGGCCCAGTTCGTGCGCCAGCGTAGCCACATCGCGCACGCGGCCCGTGTAGTTCATCTGCACCCAGGGCGTCATCGAGGGCAGCACCGTCATGCAGAAGGCGCCGCCGCGCTTGCCCTTGCGCACGGCTGCGTCAATGTGATTCTCGTCAAAGACGCGCTGCGCCTGCGCCGCCACACCGGGGCTGAAGCGCTCGAAAGTACGCAGCACAAGCGCCACCGCGTCGCTATACTCCATGCGTTTGTCGGATGCACCCAGGGGCGCATAGATGTCGTAGCGGCGCAGCTTTTCGATGCCCAGCCAGCCCGCCTTGAGCTTGAAGTAGCGCTGGAAGATCGCCACGTTGCGCCGGCAGACGTTGAGCAGCGCATCCACGGCGGCATCGGGGATGTCGTTGGCGACATTGCGCACGGCGATGGGCGATGCGTAGCCGCGCAGCTCCACTTGTTCGCTCTGCCAGTCGCGCACGCGATTCGTGTAGACCTGCGCCAGGATCGGCGCCTCGGCGGCGAAAACGCGATAGAGTTCCTGATAGGCGGCGGCGCGCAATGCCGGCTCGGGCCCCTGTACATAGGCCATGAGCGCGTCGCGCGGCAGTGTCTGCTTTTCGCCGTCCACATCAATTGTGAATTCAAGGCGGTTGGTAAGCATGGTGTAGAGCGTGAGCAGCCCACTCATGCCATCGGCGTCTTTGAGGTTTACGATCTGCTCCGACTTCTCATCGAGCGTGTAGGGCTTGGTGCGGCGCAGATTTTCGAGATAAAAGCGTTCATCCGCATGGTTGGCCGCGGGTGGCAGCAAGGCGGCGGCCTCGTCGTCGTTCAGCGACTTCCACCACAGATCGAAGAAGAGGGTGCGGTTGATGGCGGACGTTACCACTTGTTGGGCACGGTTCTGGTATGCGAGCGCCTCGGGCGATAGGGTGTCCTCGGAGAACCAGAGTTCGCCATAGGCTTCGATACGGTACAGGTGCTCCACAAGCTGTTCGTAATCGCGCACGATGTCAACAAGCAGCGACGGGGCCATCTCGGCGTCGAGCGCGGCGCGGCGCGCCTCGAAAGCGTCAAGTTCGGCGTTAAGTTTGTCGAGCTCGGCTTGGATGGTGGCGTCGTCAGGTGCGGGCAGGATTTCGGCCAGTGACCAGCCACCGAGCTGGGCAGCGATCTGCGTGTTGGTTGACATGCGAGTTCCTTCATTTAGGTATAGAGGCGAGTGCGTGCGTGAGGTAAACGCCAAAGTCAACCTCACCCCCGGCCCCTCTCCAGAACATTGGAGAGGGGTGCACAACGAAAGCATTCAAGCGGGACATTCAAGATGTTGGCGAATCTGTTCTTCGACTGCAGCCAGGTCATTGATCACGCTTGCGTTTGCGAAACGAAGGGTCTTGAAGCCCTGGCTTTCCACATAACCTTGGCGTACCTGGTCTTCGCCTACCTGCAACTGATGAATCTCGCCATCTACCTCGATAATGAGTTTACGCTCCAGGCACACGAAGTCCACAATGAATCTGCCAATCGTGTACTGACGGCGAAACTTGTAGCCCGATAGTCTCCTGTCACGCACAGTCTCCCATAGAATAGACTCTGCGGGTGTGGGCTCGTGGCGCATGGCACGCGCCGGCGCTTTGAGGTGCTGCCACGTTTTGTAGTGTGAGCGGTACGGTCCATGCATTGTTGACACCTCCATATTTGCATATGACTGAGGCAAACACGGATTAGCACCAGAATGACACACCGCTTTGCACCCCTCTCCAATGTTCTGGAGAGGGGCCGGGGGTGAGGTTGCGGTTGGCCGTCGGTGAGGTTGCCGTTTACTCTGCCAACCGCCGCAGAACCGTCTGCAGGATGCCTCCGTTGCGGTAGTAGTTCACCTCAACCGGGGTGTCGATGCGGCTCATCACCTTGAACTCCGTGACGGTGCCGTCGTCGCGCACAGCGCGCACCGTGTAATCCTGGCGCGGCTCCATTGCGTCGCTCAGCCCTAGAATCTCGTAGCTCTCCTCGCCGGTAAGGCCCAGCTCCTTGACATTCTTGCCGGGCTTGAACTGGAGCGGCAGGATGCCCATCCCCACCAGATTGCTGCGGTGGATGCGCTCGAAGGATTCGGCAATGACGGCGCGCACACCCTGCAGCAGCACGCCCTTGGCCGCCCAGTCGCGGCTGGAGCCGGTGCCGTACTCCTTGCCCGCAAGCACAAGCAGAGGTGTACCTGCCTCCGTGTAGCGTTCGGCGGCATCCCAAATGGGCATGACGGTGCCCGTGGGCAGGTACTTGGTCACGCCCCCCTCAACGCCGGGGACGAGCCCGTTCTTGATGCGGATGTTGGCATAGGTGCCGCGCATCATCACCTCGTGGTTGCCGCGGCGGCTGCCGTATGAGTTCCACTCGCTGCGCGGTACGCCGTGCGCCTCAAGATAGCGTGCGGCCGGGCTGTCCTTGGCAATGTTGCCGGCTGGGCTAATGTGGTCCGTGGTCGTGCTATCGGGCATGATCGCCAACACGCGTGCGCCCACAAGCGGCTGCACGTGGGGCACCTCGCGCGTGATGTTGAAGAAGGGGGGCTCCTTGATGTACGTGCTCTCCTCACTCCAGGCAAAGAGGTCGCCCTCGGCCACCTTCACCTCGTTGAACTGCTCATTGCCCGTGAAGATGTTCGCGTACTCCCGGGTGTACATCTCGGGGCGCAGCGCCAGACGAATGGCGTTGCGGACCTCCTCCTGCGTGGGCCAGATGTCGCGCAGATAGACGGGCATGCCGTTGGGATCATAGCCCAGCGGATCATTTGCCGGGTCGATGTTGACAGTGCCCGCAATGGCATAGGCAACCACCAGCGGCGGCGAGGCGAGGAAGTTGGCGCGCACGTCCGGGCTCACGCGGCCCTCAAAGTTGCGGTTGCCGCTGAGCACTGCCGCCGCCACCAGGTCGCCCGCCTTGATGGCAAGGCTGATCGGCTCGGGCAAGGGGCCGCTGTTGCCGATGCAGGTGGTGCAGCCGTAGCCGACGGTGTGGAAGCCCAGCGCCTCGAGATAGGGCGTCAGCCCAGCCTCGTCCAGATAGCTGGTGACAACTTTGCTGCCGGGGGCCATGCTTGTCTTCACCCACGGCTTGACGCCGAGGCCGCGTTCGACAGCCTTTTTGGCCAGCAGCCCCGCCCCTACCATAACGCTGGGGTTGCTCGTATTTGTACACGAGGTGATGGCGGCGATGACCACATCGCCGTGCGTAATCTCGAAGTTGCGCCCGGCGAAACTGACAGGCACGTGGGTGTCAATTTCTACCGCAGTTAGCCCAAAGCCGCGCGGACCCACCGCTGCGGGCAGTGCGCTCGTCCACATCTCCTTCATGCCGGCGAGGGCGACGCGGTCCTGCGGGCGCTTGGGGCCGGCCAGGCTGGGAACGACTGTGCCCATGTCAAGTTCGAGCGTGTCGCTGAAGTCGGGCACTGGCGCGTCGTCCGTGCGGAAGAGCCCCTGCTCTTTGCAGTAGCGCTCCACCAACTCCACTTCTTCCTCGGTGCGCCCCGTGCCAATCAGGAAACGCAGCGTCTCGTCATCTACGGGGAAGAAGCCACAGGTCGCGCCATACTCGGGGGCCATGTTGGCAATTGTCGCGCGGTCGGCGAGGCTAAGCTTGCTTACACCGGAACCATGGAACTCGACGAATTTCTCCACAACGCCCTTAGTGCGCAACATCTCGGTGACGACGAGCACAAGGTCGGTCGCGGTGGCGCCTTCGGGCAGCGCGCCGGTGAGCTTGAAACCCACGACCTGCGGAAGCAGGAAGAACATCGGCTGGTCGAGCATCACCGACTCGGCCTCGATGCCACCCACGCCCCAGCCCAGCACGCCCAGACCGTTGATCATCGTTGTGTGGCTGTCCGTGCCCACGAGCGTGTCGGGATAGGCGATGGGGGGCGCGCCGCTGTCGCCATTTGTAGCGGGGCGCAACTGCACCACCTTGGCCAGGTATTCAAGGTTGACCTGGTGGACGATACCCATGGCGGGCGGCACGACGCGGAAGTTGTCAAACGCGCCCCTCCCCCACTTGAGGAACTCGTAGCGCTCACGGTTGCGTTCAAACTCGCGTTCGGCGTTGTACCACTGCGCCAGCACCGTGCCGAACTGGTCCACCTGCACCGAGTGGTCAATCACCAGATCAACGGGCACCATGGGGTTGACCTTGCGCGGGTCACCGCCCAGGCGCACCATGGCATTGCGCAACGCCGCCAGGTCGACCACGCTGGGCACGCCGGTGAAATCCTGCAGAACGACACGTGCCGGCTTGAAGGGGATCTCGACCTTGCCTGCGCTGTCGGGCCCCCAATTGGCAATCGTTTCGATCGATTCACGGGTAATCTCAAAGCCATCGGACTGGCGCAGTGCAGCCTCAAGCAGAATGCGGATCGAGTAGGGAAGGCGGCCGATATTTGCGACGCCCGCCTTCTCAAGCGCCGCGAGGCGATAGATTGTGGCCGGCCCGCTGCCGGTCTCAAAGGTATCCTTTGCGCCAAAAAAGTCTTGCACGGCCATGGTTGGTCCTTTCAGTCGAAGCTTCACTCTCCACGGCGTGGAGAATGGGGAGGTGACGGGGGGGATGTGCACAAGCTGTTCCGGGTTATCTCTGGGACGCGCCTATGATACCAGCAGGCCGGAGATGTGTCACAAACCGTGACTATTTTCGCTCACTTTGCGTCATGTGAGAGTGAGAGGGTGGCCGCGGACACCGTACGCTTGTAACACGTTGGCCAAAAATAGGCCGGCTTATGTCAGGCAGACTGGCGAGCGAGTGTGTGATGAGGTTCCCACAGGAGAAAAGAGGACGCGGCGGCGGCTCCATCGCGTTACAGGGGGTTTTGTGCTATGCTATGCTAAGTGGGAAGGCATCGCCACAGGCAGCGCCGGCGCGGCGGCTGCGCGTTTTTCGATCGCCCGTGATGAGTCGCGCGCTTGCCGATGCCATTCCCGGCCATGGGCCACCGTCGAAAGTGCACCCCGCATCGCAGCCCCGGTTTGAAAGTGCATGCTCGTGTTCTTCTGCGCTCTTTGCCTACTGTTTGCGGCCATTTCCACTTTCGTCTTGCATGCGCAATGGCCCGCAAATGCCTCACAGTTTGCTATAGAATAGGCACAGTGCGAAGGAAACCAAGCGCTTCTACGATTTATTCCTCAGGAGACTCAATTGCTGGCCCCTGAACCCCGAACGGGAACAGATGCCGAACTCCTCAATAAGCTCCAGCGCGGCGACAACGCTGCCTGGACGCAGGCGACGCGCGACCTGAGTCCACGTCTCTATTCGTATTTACGCAAGAACCTGCCGACCGCCGAAGACACCGAGGACGTCTTGAGCGAGACACTGACTGCTGCTGTGCGCGCCATAGCCAACTTTGATGGTCGCGCGGCACTGTCAACCTACCTCTACGCCATCGCGTACCGTAAGGTGGCGGATTTCTACCGGCGCACCCCCTCAATGGATTCTCTCGATCATGAGGGCTCCACGGTTGTGCTGGTCTCCAAGGACCTCGATCTCCAGAATCGAATGCTGTTTGATGAAGCCATGCAAAGCCTTCCGGAGACTTCGCGGCAGGTTTTGATGTTGCGCTACCATGTGGGTTTGGGCGTTGACGAGATTGCGCTTGTCCTCGATCGCACCTACAAGGGAACGGAATCACTTTTGAGTCGAGCACGTGCGCAGATGCGCGAAGCCATGGAGGGGCATACATAATGGCCCTGCGCCCTCCAGACTTTGACGCTCAGAACGAGGGGGAGTTCCAGTCCCTCTTCGACCAGTGGGTCCCGGCAGAGCCAATGCCGGAGGCTGTCATGGCGCGCGTGCTGGATGACGTGACAAGCGAGCTGCAGGCTGTGCGCGCCGCCAGGCAATACACGCTCGTCCCCACGACCAATGGCGCGGTGGCCGACACGCTGGCGGCGCTGGGCGCGACGCTGAAACCCGCTGCAGGACCTGCGATCGAAGCTGCGCCAGCCCTCGATGCCTCCAGCCGGGGCTTTGGCCAGTGGCTTGGGCGTCTCTTCACCGGCCCGCGCCTGGCCACGGCCGGCGCACTGACCGCCGTGCTTGTGCTGGCGTTGGTGGGCGTGCGCGCGCTCTACTTGGCACCGGAAACGGCACAGCTGCGCGTGGCCAATGGCAGCGTCACGCTGCTGCGGGCTGCCGGCAACCACTTTGACCTTGTGGACGCAGGCGAGGTCGCCGAGGTGTATGTGGGTGATCGCATCCTCGCGGGCCAGGGCAGCGCCACGCTTGAACTCTTCCCCGATCAACTTGCGGGCCTCAGCCCCGGCAGCGATGTTGAACTTGCTGCACTGACGAATGACAATGGCGCCAGCCATGTTCTGCTCTTTGTGAATCAGGGCCAGACCCTGCAGCAAGTCAACACCAGGCTTAGCCCGGAGGACAGCTTCGAGGTCCAGACGGCAGACCTGCTCGCTTCCGTGCACGGCACCAAGTTCTTCGTCGCGGTCTCCGCCAATGGCAAGAGTGTGCTGGCTGTGGTGGAGGGCACTGTCGCCGTGGAGACCAGCGCTGACAGCCTGAGCCTCGATGCCGGCGAGATGGTGAGCGTTGTGGAAGATGAGCCGCCGGCGGTAAAGCCCTTTGAGGGTGCATCGGATCTGGGCGCCGGCGCGAGTGAGTTTGTGCTGCTGGGCGCAGAGCGCGACAAACCGTTGGTCGTCTATGAAGAGCCCGATGCAAACAGCGCGCCGTTGGGCATCGTTGAACTTGGCCGCGCGTACACGGTCGTCAGCCAAATGGACGACTGGTACCAGATTTGCTGCGTCAATGCGCAGGTGGGCTGGGTTAAGGGGGCGCTGGGCGCGATTGGTCCGCCCGCAACCGCCGAAGCGCCCGCGTCGAGCAGCATCGACCCGGCCACGGGCGCGGGTAGGGGTGGAAGTGCTGCCGCCACCGCAGGCACATATGCCGAGACAATTTCTGCGCCGGGCGCGCCCGCACTCAATAGTGTGGGCATGGTGCTTTCTCCCACTCTCGTTAATCCGCTCACGCCTGTGGCTGACCCAACGCTTCTTTCAGGCCCGCCGCTGGAGACCGCCACCCCGCAGTTGCCCGTCGATGTGATAGGCGATCCGAACGTGGGCGGTGGCACACCAGAGAGAAAGCAGCCTGTGTTGGGCAGCCCTCCCTTCGATGGCAACACACCTACTGACACGCCAACGGCGCCTGCTGCGACTCCTGCGCCAACGGCCACGGGCGGCACTGCGATCGAGCCCACGGCTACAGGTGACGCCTTGGTCGAGCCCATCGCCACAGACGATGCAATAGACGGTGTTCCGACAGATACGCCGACGCCGACGAACACGGCGACGCCGACAGATACGCCGACGCCGACGAACACGGCGACGCCGACCGCCACGCCGACGCCC
>CAYJNV010000192.1:0-8684 GCA_964370975.1 uncultured Caldilineaceae bacterium
TTGTAGATTAGCTTCTTGCCCGTGGCCTGATAGTGGCGGCGGCGCGCATCGCGCTCGTTCTCAATCTCCTTGGTGACCTTCGCGAAGTCCGCCACCCGATCAAAGCGGATGTTGCCACCCGGCCCGGGAGTCTGCACCTCGAGGTCCGCAAAGCCAAAGTAGAAGCCCCAGGCATCCTGCTTGAAATTGACATCCTGGATTTTCTCGAGGGGTGCAGCCTGCAGCTTCTGGCTGAGGAGCACGACTTTCTCCTGGCGCACGACGCGTAAATTGGTCACAATCAAGTAATCATTCGTATAGTCAACGATACCCCAGAACCACGCTGCAATCGTCATCAGCGCCAGCGCAGCCACGCCAGTCCATGCCAGGGCACTGGTTACTCCCCACCCAATCACCAGCACCAGCAGCCAGCCAAAGAGGACCGTGATCAGCGCGGCGGGTGCGATGCGCGCCAGGGCAACAATCCAGTGGCGGCGCACTTCAATGCGAATCCTTTCGTTGTCCGCCAGCCAGGCAAAGCGTCGCTGCGGGACCTCATCTGTCACGGGCTTCGCCTGGTTACTCAGATGCAGTTGCGTTGCCATCTCCGTCCGGCCTGCTTGCTCGAGGAAGGCTTTGAAGTCCTGCCAGTGCAGTCGCAGCCACGCCGAGTTTGGCCCCGACTCCAGCGTGCTGGCAGCGGGCGTTTGCGTGCGCAGCGCTTCTTCATTGAAGAAGCCGGGCCCCTCCATTTGCACATCCGGCAGGGCCACGCCGGCTTCGCTCACAGTGTGTACAGTCGCATGGCCGCCGGGCAGCAGCACCCACAGGCTGTCGGCTACATCGCCTTGCTGCGTCATCAGATGGCTGGCGGGCAGATAGTAGTGGCTCACAAAGCCCAACAGGCGCGTGCGGTCGGCAGGCAACCACGCGCCAAAGATGCCCGTGTTCTCCAGCGTGGTGGCGCGCAGTGTGCGCAGGCGCGTGCCTTCCACCTCGGGCATGATGCCGGTGGCGGCGACAAAAGTCTGCCGTGGCACAACCAGCAGCCGCACAACACTCACCGCCACGGCGTTGTGGTCCAATTCATAGGGCAGGCGGTTGGCCGTGACTGGGCGCGTGCCGTAACCCATGTCGCCGCCGTTGCCCATCCACAGCGCGTGCGGGTTGTTTCTGTCCACAAAATCAAGCCGCACCTGGCCCTGGTCAATCAGGAAGATGCGGTCGGCGGTCTCGCCTGCGCTGTAAATCGTGTCGCCTGCGATGAAGGTCCGCACTTCGGCGGCGTCGGCCACATAGGAGATGGCGACGTTGTCGGCCCCGGCCAACAGCGGCATGGTGCGCATGCGGTCAATGCGCGCCGCGGGCAGCATACTTGCGCGCAAGTCGGGGAATCTGTAGAGCAGGCGGTTGATCTGCGCCGCCTCGATGACGATGAGTTCGCATTCGACCGCGGTGCGCGCCGAGCTGCTGTGCGGTTTGCCGTTGACAAGGTCAAACAGCCCCAGCAGCGTGGGCGGGCCTGCCCTGCGCAGAAGATATTCGTCGGGCAGGGCGGGGCGCTGTGATGGGTCGCGTCCGTCATCGATTGCGGCCACCGGCCGCGCGCGCAGTTCGTCCACCTGCCCGCTCACAACCAGGTAGATACGGTCGACCTTTTCGCCTTGACTGTAGATGCGTTGGCCGCGATCCAGGGTGCGGCGCTCGATGCCGTGCAGAAAGTAGCCCAGTTCGTCGGCGCTGGTGATTGGCTGCAGATAGGCAAGGTGGCGGAGCATTTCGGCCAGCAGTGCCTGATTGGCGGCGTTGGCATGCTGTTGCGCGCCGTTGGTTGGGCGTGCGCTGGGGTCGTAGAGGTCAGGCTGTGGGGAAGCGGGTGGAGGATCAAACATGCAAGCTTCCATCAGTCAGTGCACGCGGCGGTGAGGGACGCGTATCTACCAGCACATTACGAAGTCCTCCCGTGCAAGAGCGCTGGCTCTTCTTGGCGGGGATCGATGCTGTTGAGCGTGACGTCGAGTCACAGCAGTACAATGGCGGCGATGCGGTGGTGCGCTGCCGAGATCGTGACGTATCGGCCGAGCCACCCGTTGCACGTGGCATCATTCTGGTGCTCCAGCATTGCGATGCCGTACTCGCGCGCGTTGACCGTTCGGGCAGCATCGGCCTTTTCGGTTGCGTGTTCTGCCAGTTTCGTGCGAATTGATTTCTCTTTGAGTCTATGTGCGGCCTCCTGTTCTTGTATGCGTTTGACTTGGGCGGCGCAATGTGGTGCATCAATAATACCATTGGTGAATGCTTCGTCGGCGCGCGTGAGTGCGGTGGTGTTGGCGGTAAGTTGCTTTTCGACGAGTTCGAGGTCGCGTTGCAGGATAACCGCCGGGTCGCGTTGTTGTGCAATCACGTTGTTGCTCGTGTCGATGGTGGAGAAGAAATTAGTGAGTGCTTCAGTGATTTCGTATTCGTCGATGCGGATTCTGGGTTTGTGCTTGAGGCATATGAGGATTTGGAGCTTAGCGGAGGTGGCGCGGCTTTAGGAGCCGTAGATCATGGGTAGACCGCACTCAGCGCATTGGACGACTCCACTGTAGCGGTATGGTGTGCTGCCGCGACGGTGGTTGATTGCGCGCAGCTTGAGTTCCCGCTGCAGGAGCGCAGCCGTGGCGTCGTCGATCCTGATGTGCAGAGTCCCTCGTGCGGTCGCTTATAGTTGGGGCTCCCCGGCCTTGAAAGCATGCGTCCGGAATAGGTGATTTCGGCGTGTCTGCACAAATGTGCGCGCTTCTTCCAGCTCATGAACAGGCTCGTATCTCCCTCGCTGCCTGCGCAACCTCTCTCTTCTTCGTGTACGGTCTTTCCTGCCCATTTCCCGTCACCGCGTTATGGCTCGAGCTTCGACACGGATACGCAATTATGCCTACTTGGGACGGGCAATTCGGCGCTCACTACGCCGCGGCAAGTGGAGTATGCTGACAAGGCCGGGTCGCATGACCGGTCGGCAGAGGCGCGACACACGTCGCGTGGGAAGGAGACCTCGCATGTCCACCACGATCAAGACTGATCCTGTCTGCGGCATGGTTCTGGAGCCGGAAAAGGCTGCCGCGACGTTTTTCTATGCAGGATGTACATATCTTTTCTGCTGCCAGGAGTGCCTGGCGATCTTCAAAAAGGCACCCAACGACTGCGTAGTCTACCTGGCGCACAGCCAGAGCGGCTGCCTGGGCTATGTCTGCGAGAAGCAGCAGACCGCCTTGCGCGCAACAAACAGGGAGGCGTTTCGATGATGGGATGGGACCTTAACCAGATGATGCCTTGGAATTGGGGCTGGGGAACGGGGGGAATAATGCAGGGCGGGCTGGGCATGCTCGCCTTCTGGGGATTGCTCATCGTGCTGGTGGTGTGGGGCGTACGCGCTCTGGGGTCGGGCACAGGCCGCTCAATGCCGCCCAGCGGCCCCGCCAGCGGCGCGCCGCCGACGCCGATGGAAATTGCGCAGGCGCGCTATGCCCGCGGGGAGATCAGCCGCGATGAGTTCGAAACCATCCGGCGCGATCTGCAAGGCAGCGCGTAGGGCTTCTATAGCAAATTACAGCTGTCCGTGTTCCAAGGGGACTTGGGCAGTCAACAAGGAGGACAATCGCAATGCACAGTCGTATCTTGACATTCGTCGCCGCCCTGCTGACGGTTATGGTCGTTGCCGCCTGCGGACAGGCAGCCAAAGCGCCTACTGCGCAAGAGCCAACTACGCTTGCCGTGCCGACGAGCGCAACAGGCTCAACTGAGCCGATTCTCACCGAGACCTCTCCACTTACGGCAGCCATCGTCTCGACGGCGCCCGTCGCACTCGGCATCATGGCCGGCATGACCGAGACCATGCCAGATATGGTGGGGATGGGTCACGGGGCAATGGCGAAGCCCGGCCAACCCTTTGACGTCCAGTTCATCGACAGCATGATCGGACACCACCAAAGCGCGATCACGATGGCGACGATGGTGCTGGAGCAGGGCGAACACCCAGAATTGCGTGCAATGGCTGAGGACATCATCTCTGCCCAGGAGGCTGAGATTGTCCAGATGCAGGCGTGGCGCACGGCGTGGTACCCGGACCTACCTGCAAGCGAAGCCATGGCCATGGGCGAAATGATGCTCTCCAACGATACGAGCATGCCCTTCGATCGACGCTTTCTCGAGGCGATGATCTCGCACCACCGCGGGGTGATCATGATGGCCGAGGCGGCGGTCACCCAGGTCGAACACGAAGAGATTCGTCAGCAGGCGGACGCGATTATCTCTGACCAGGAGGCCGAGATATCGCAAATGCACGAATGGATCAACGCCTGGTACCCGGGCCAGGCACAGGACGGGCCGTCGACTTCCGGGTTGACAGGCAGTATCTGGGTGGCTAACGAGGCGGGCAACAGTCTGAGTGTAATCGACGCCGCCACCAATAGGATCGTTACGACCCTGACCGGGATCGAGGGGCCACACAATGTGCAGGTGGCCGCGGACGGGCGCACCGTGTGGGCTGTAAGCGGCCACGACAGCCTTGCCGTGGCCGTCGATACGCAGAACTATACGCTGCTGGGCGCCATTCCGGTGGGCAACTCGCCTGCACACGTGATCGTGAGCCCGGACGGCGCGACCGTGTGGGTAAGCAATAGCGGCGACAATACTGTGTCGATCATCGACACCGCGACCTATACGATCGTGCAGACGATCCCCGTGGGTGCGTTCCCGCACGGGCTGCGTCCCAGCGCGGACGGAGGCAGGGTGGCCGTCGCCAATATGCAGGGTGACAGCGTGAGCCTGATCGACACGACCACGTTTGAAGTCGAGAATATTGAAGCCGGTGTCGCACCCGTGCAAGTCGCGTTTGCGCCGGATGGCGGCGCACTCTATGTGACCCTCAACGGCGCGGATGCAGTCGCCAAGGTGGACATGGATAGCCGGACGGTGGTTGGTACCGCCGCGGTGGGAGACGGACCGGTGCAGGTCTACGTGACGCCCGACAGCCGGCTGGCGCTCGTCGCCAACCAGGGGACTGCCGATTCACCGAGCACAACACTCTCGATTGTGGACGCCGCCAGTATGCGCGAAGTGGCGCAAGTTGAGACCGGCCTGGGTGCGCACGGTGTTGCCGTCGAACCGGGCGGCCGCTATGCCTACGTGACAAACCTGTACGGCAGCACACTGGTAGTCGTGGACCTGGCAGAGCGCACGGTCGTCACCACCGTGCCGACGGGGTCGTCCCCCAACGGTGTCAGCTTCTCAACTCTGGCGCCGGCGGCCGCTGCCCCGGAAATCGCCCTGCCTGTGCCCGACCATGGCGGTGAGGCAGCGGGCACTGAAGGGCACGAGGTGCATCAATAAATAGCACGTTTCTACTTGCAGCTCGCACAAGCAGTTCATTGAAGGGAGAAAGACCATGGCACAGGTGAAGGACGTTGTCTGCGGCATGACGGTGGATTCGCAAAAGGCCGAGTACAAGTCCGAGTACAAGGGACAAACCTACTACTTCTGCAGCGCAGGATGTAAGCGGACCTTTGATCAGGATCCGGAGAAGTACCTGCGGCACTCCAAACCGGCTTGAGCAGCCAGCGCCGGTTACGATGAAGAACCAGTGATCGGCCGCACTTGTGGTTCACTGGTCGCAAGTGAGAGCCTGCTGGCGCACCCATGGACATGCATGTCCATGAGTGCGCCAGCAGGCTCTTTATTTCCTGGGTTCCAAGGACCGTGGCATATGCCTGTGCAGGTGAGCCGGACTTCCCACGTCGCGCCACTGCGCCAAATGGCCTACTCATCTCGCGCCAATTACCCCTCCCCTAGGGGGAGGGGAGATGGTATTCTGAGAGAGATGGTTGCGCACCCCATTTATGCACGTTGGATGAGAAACGATGGATATAGCCACACAGAGAGACGTAATCTGCCGGCTACGCAGCGTCGAGGGCCATATCCGCGGCGTGTTGAGTATGGTAGAAGAAGGCCGGCCTTGCATGGACCTGATCCGGCAGACGCAAGCCGTCTAGGGTTCGGTCCGTCAGATCAGCCTCTTGCTGCTAACCCAACACTTCGACACCTGCCTGCGCGATGCATGGGCCAGGGCGGACGACGAAGGGTATCAATACGTACGCGACGAGTTGTTGATGCTGTTTTCACAAAAGCTGTAGTGGAGGACGTGA
This sequence comes from uncultured Caldilineaceae bacterium, assembly GCA_964370975.1. Taxonomy (GTDB): domain Bacteria; phylum Chloroflexota; class Anaerolineae; order Caldilineales; family Caldilineaceae; genus UBA5069. The sequence goes on from CAYJNV010000192.1 coordinate 6,162, forward strand.
TGAGGAATGACCCTTTGGTGTTGGCGCCACGGCATGCGGCGCCATCCAACAACGGCAATCAAGTCAACATGACGAACGACAGCAAGACAGCCGAAGTCGATCTGGCGATTGGCGGGATGAGCTGCGCAAGCTGCAGGGTGACCGTCGAACGCAGCCTGCGCTCGTTGCCCGGCGTTGAAAAAGCCGATGTCAACCTCGCGCTGGGCAAGGCCCACGTGGCCTATGCACCGGGGCAGGTGGACGTTAGCGGGATGGTGAACGCTATCCAACGCGCAGGCTATCTGGCGGGCCCGGTTGAGGAAGGTTCTGATGCGGATGAGGCGGAGGACGGCGAAACGGCCGCTCACGACCGTGAGTACCGCAGCCTGATGCGCAAGTTTTGGTTTGCCATCGCCGTCGGCATTCCTGTGATGTTGGTGGCTTACCCCGAACTTCCCTGGCTCTACCTGCCGAATCTCTTCGTGAAGCAGGTCTCCGAAGACCAGATCTGGATGCTCTTCCTGCTATCGGGGATCGTCACACTGCCTGTCATGCTCTACTCTGGACGCCACTTCTTCACCGGCGCCTGGGCGGCTCTCAGACACCACTCGGCCGACATGAATACGCTGATTGTGCTGGGCATAAGCGCCGCCTGGCTCTACTCGACGGTCGCGCTCTTTTTCCCAAGCCTCTTTCCAGCAGGCACGGCGTCGCCCTTCTATGACGTGACAGCGGTCGTCACGGCACTCGTTATTCTGGGGCAGGCGCTTGAGGTGCGCGCCAAGGGCCAGACCAGCCAGGCGATCCGCAAACTTGTCGGCCTGCAGGCCAGGACGGCCCGGGTCGTGCGCGAGGGCCGCGAGATTGAGGTCGCGGTCGATGCCGTGCTGGTCGGCGACGTGGTTGTCGTGCGCCCAGGTGAGAAGATTCCAGTCGACGGCGAGATTGTCGAGGGTGGTTCTGCCATTGACGAGTCAATGGTCACAGGCGAGAGCCTGCCCGTGGACAAGCAGGCCGGCGACGCCGTCATTGGCGCCACCATGAATACAACCGGAGCCTTCAAGTTCCGTGCCACAAGGGTTGGCAAAGACACGGCGCTGGCGCAGATTGTGAAGATGGTCCAGGATGCCATGGGCTCCAAGGCGCCAATTGCGCGGCTTGTGGACGTGATCTCAGGTTACTTTGTGCCCACCGTCATGATCCTGGCAATTCTGACCTTCATTGCCTGGTTTACTTTTGGCCCCAGCCCGGCGCTCTCGTTCGCCGTGGTCACTGCTGTCACCGTGCTGATCATCGCCTGCCCGTGCGCCATCGGCATGGCCGTTCCGCTGAGTCTGGTGGCAGGAGTCGGCAAGGGCGCCGAACATGGCGTTCTCATCCGCAACGGCACGGCTCTCCAGCTCGCTTCGCAGCTCAACGTCATTGTGCTGGACAAGACTGGCACCATCACCAAGGGCAAACCCGAGCTGACTGACGCGGTCCCAACTGACGGCTTTAGCGCAGATGAATTACTGCGCTACGCCGCCGGCGCTGACCGCCCCAGCGAGCACCCGTTGGCCCAGGCAATCGTGACCGGAGCACGCGCGCGCGGCATCGATCCGGAAGAGCCAAGCGCGTTTGTCGCGGTGCCCGGCCATGGCGTCGAGACAACAGTTGCAGGAGCGAGCGTGCTCGTGGGCAATCAAAAGCTGATGCTACGCCACAGTGTCGACGCCGAATCGCTCCTGGCCGAACTCGGGCGTCTGCAGAGCGAAGGCAAGACAGCCATGCTCGTGGCTGTGAACGGGAAAGCGGCCGGCATCGTAGCTGTGGCGGACACGATCAAGAATGACTCAATCGAAGCCATCCGCGTCATGCAGGAGATGGGGCTGGAAGTCGTCATGCTCACGGGCGACAACGAGCGCACGGCGCAGGCCATTGCTCGCGAGGTTGGAATTGGCCGGGTATTGGCGGAAGTGCTGCCCGAAGACAAGGCAAACGAGGTGCATCGTCTCAAGCAGGGCGGGCGCAAAGTGGGCATGGTGGGTGACGGCATCAACGATGCGCCGGCGCTGGTGGAGGCGCACGTGGGCTTTGCCATCGGCACCGGCACCGACGTCGCCATCGAGGCCGCCGACATCACGTTGATGAGCGGCAGTCTCAAGGGCGTAGCCTATGCCATCGAAGTCTCGCGGGCGACCATGCGCAATGCCAGGCAGAGCCTGTTTGGGGCATTCATCTACAACGCGTTGGGCGTGCCTGTTGCGGCGGGCTTGCTCTTCCCCTTCTTCGGCATCCTGCTCTCGCCGATCATCGCCGGCGCTGCCATGGCGGCATCGAGCGTCACCGTCGTGACCAACGCCAACCGCCTGCGCTTCTACAAGGCGAAGAGCTTCGCGGCCTAATCGATGACTGGCAGGCGGCAGGCTTCCGAAGTGCCTGCCGCCAGGCGGCCAAGCATATCTTAACAAGCAAAGTGAAGGAGAATCAAGTGAACGCAACAGTGTGGGCTGTGAACATTGTGGGAGTCGCCCTGATTGTCGGCATTGTCTGGTACTTCTGGCT
>CAYJNV010000193.1:0-2443 GCA_964370975.1 uncultured Caldilineaceae bacterium
CCACAACGAAGGCCGGGAGGCCTTCCGCTACGCGTGCCGAGCCATTTTCATCCTGCGTTGTGCCGACAAGGCATGACCGTCTGCGTACAGGCTCTACGACTTGAGGCTCTGGCCGCAGGCGGCGCGGTAGCCGCAGTGGGTGCAGCGCTCGGCTACATTGTGGTCACGCGCCACATCGGCCGCTGTTCGCGCCGTGCGGATTTCGTCCGCGGCCTGAAGCACCGCCGCGCGCAGCACGGGCGTGAAGGGTACGGGCTGCGTCGCATCGGCATAGCGCAGCAGGCCGTACTCCACCGTCACGCCGTACGCCTCCTCCACCAGCAGGCAGTAGGCCCCCAGTTGCAGCGCATGGCCGGGATGGGGCGGATCCGGCGTGCGCCTGCTCTTCACCTCCACAGGCACAATCACCTTCTGTCCCTTCTCCTCGCGCACCAGCAAATAGTCGGGCCGCCCCACCAGCCCGTAGCGGTGGCTGCGCAGGGGCGCCTCGAGCGTCTGCTCAATCCCCGTGTCGCTGTAGAGTACGCGCCCACCGGGCAACCCGGTGCGGGCGCGCAGGCTGCGGCTCACCCACCAGAGCAGCGCGGCAAATGCTGCCAGCAGCAGCGCAAGCACCCAAAGCCATGTCATGGGAAGAGAATGACGGCGCGCCCCTCAATCTCGCCGCGGTTGAGCGCCTCCAGCGCGGCGGGCGCGTCGTCGAGCGTGAAATGCTGCGTGATGAGGCGATTGACAGGCAGCCGCCCTGCGCGGAAGAGATCGACCAGCATGGGCAAGTCCACCTGCGGCCGGGCCTGGCCGAAGAAGGAGCCGAGCAGCCGCTTGTTCTGGTAGACGAGCGCACCGGGGTTGATGGTGGCGGGCGTGCGCACGCCGTGGAGCCCCATCACCACCGCACTGCCGCCGGCGCGCGCCGCATCCAGCGCCTGGCCGATGGTGGCGGTGGCGCCCACGCTGTCGAGCACTACATCCGGACCGCCGGGGACGATACGCTTGAGTTCGGCGGCCACGTCGACGCCCGGCCCGGCCAGCAGCGTGTGCGTGGCGCCCAGGCTCTGGGCAAAGTCCAGCTTGGCCTGCGTCGTGTCCACCGCCACCACAGGGTGGCAGCCCGCAAGCAGACAGCCCAGCAGCGCGCTCAATCCCACGCCGCCGCAGCCGATGACCGCAGCGCTCTGCCCCGGCCGCGCCTGCGCGGTATTGAGCACCGCGCCCACGCCCGTCACCACGGCGCAGCCAATCACCGCCGCCACCTCGAAGGGGACTGAGGACGGCATGGGGAGCACGCTCGCGCCGTCGAGCACGGCGTACTCGGCAAAGGTGGCGGCGCTGAGGAAGTGTTTGAGCACGATGCCATCCTTCGTGTGCAGGCGCGTGGTGCCGTCGGGCAGCAGCGCCTGGAAGGTGGTCAACGGCAGCCGCTCGCAAAGGTTGGGCAGGCCGCGCCGGCAGGTCGGGCATGTGTCGCACGCAGGTATCCAGTTGACGAGTACGGAGTCGCCCACCTGCACGTGGCGCACGTCGGCGCCCACAGCGGCGACGACACCTGCACCCTCGTGACCCAGCACCAGGGGCGGCGTGGCGCGCAGTTGCCCCTGCAGCGTGTGCAGGTCCGAATGGCAGACGCCCGCGGCGCGCATGCGCACGAGCACCTCGTGGGCCTTGGGCGGGTCGAGCAGCACATCCTCGACGGCCATCTGGTTAATGGCGCGCGCCACCAGCGCGCGCATGGTGATTGCGGACGGGTCTGCGCTCATGCGGGCGCCGCCTTGCAGAGAATCTCCCAGTTGCCCCGCTGCGTCACCTCGCCCTGCTGGTTGACAACCTCCATCTTGAAATTGACGATACCGCCGCCCAGCCGCGCCATGGGCTTTTTCTCCTCCACAGTGACGCGCAGACGCACCGTGTCGCCAATGAAGACGGGTTTGACGAAGCGCCAGGCAAGGCCGCGGAACGCCATGATCGTATCCTCCATAAAGCCCATGCGCACAGCCAGGCCGCTGGCAATACTGAGCACGAGCAGCCCGTGCGCCACGCGCTGCTTGTACATTTGCGTGGCGGCATATTCGGCGTCGGTGTGAATGAGGTTCCAATCGCCCGAGAGCGCCGCAAAGTTGACGATGTCGGCCTCGGTGATGGTGCGGCCCACGCTTTCGGTGGAGTCGCCTATGGTGAATTCGTCAAAGAAGAGGCCGCTGCTGCGCGCCAGAGTGCGTAAAGACATGCGATTTCCTCGCTGATGGACGACGTGTGTGGAACGGTCCGGTGATTGTACACAAGAGGGCGCGCAAGGGCATAGCGCGCGCGGCAGCGAACAGGGATACGCACGAGCTACTGGTGAGCCGGGTGCAAGTCATTGGTAAGTGGTGAATTGGTAATTGGCGCGTTGGCCACCGAGGGCCCCATAACAATTAACCCCATTACAAATATTTTTGTGAGTGGC
>CAYJNV010000193.1:2453-8677 GCA_964370975.1 uncultured Caldilineaceae bacterium
ATTTGGACCGTGTCCATTTTTTATGGGGCGCGGGCCCCTCCGCGCCAAAAAAAAAAAACCACCACTTACCAATTATTGTTGAGAGTCCCAGTTCCTCAATTGCTACGGCGTCAGCATCTCCAAATCTGCCGGCCAGCGCACAAGCACGCGGTAGCCACCATTCCAGGGGGCAGCACGCGCCATTTGGCTCACGACGCCGGTCACTCGCCAGAATTGACCCGGCAGTGCGGTCGGGCGCGGCCAGCCCAGGCTGCGCGCCACCATCACGCGCACCCTTGGCGCATCGGGGCGGGCGGGGTCGTCCAGATAGAGGCTGTCACCGTCAACGCCGGCAACGCGCCCGCTGAAGGTCACAAGGCGACCCTCGAGCGCCTCGCCAATCGCGGCGGGCTGTGTGACGATTGGCTGCGGCAGCACGCCTGCGCCCACGAGGGCAATGGCAGTGGGTGCATCAAGCAGCAACTCGCGCTCGCCGCGAAAGGTGGTAAGGCGGCCGTGGGCGGTCACCAGATCGCCCGGCGCGATGGGTGGGAAATCGCCCGTGGGCAGGAAGACGCGCAGCCCTGTACCACAGGTCGCGTCGGGGCCGCCCTCCTGCGCGATGTAGAGGGTGCTGTGCAGCAGCCCCGGCGGCAGAATCACCACGCCACGCACGGTCGCATCCACAAAGATGCCGCGGGCGCGCGCCGCTTCCACATCCACGACGCCCGCGCGAGCAGACGGTGCGGCGATGGCGGCCGTTTGCGGCGCCGCGCCGATGGCGGATGCGGTGCTGGTGGCGGGCGCGCCGGCTTCACTCGCGCCAACCTCGCTCGCGGTTTGTGGCGTCACGGCCTGGGGCTGCGCGGCCGCGACGACGCTGGCCTCGGCACTCTCTGCGGCTTGCAGCGGAGCAAGTTGAATGGCCTCATCCGGGCGCACAAAGAGCAGGTCGGTCTCGGCGTCGCGCCAACTCACTTCATCGGCAAGGCCTCCGCCCGGCAGAAAGAGGTAGAGGTGGTCGCTGCCGTCGTTGAGCACAATGTGCGTCTCGCTGCGCCACATCAGCAGCGCGCCCTGTCCCGGGATAATGTGCGCGTCATCAAAGGTGAAGCGCGACAGTGCTTCGTCGGCTGTGTGGCTGTCAACAAGTTGCCAGCCAGCCAGCGCAACGGGCTGCGCGCCCCGGTTGGCAAGCTTGATGTACTCGTCGTCCGCATCGAGCGCGCCGTCTCCGTTCCAGTCGTGGGCAGGGCGGGGCAGCACCTCAACGATGCGCACGTCGTTCAGCGCAGACTCGGGGCTGGGCTGCGTTACGTGGATGGGCGCGCTGACGGCAAACGCACCGTCGGCGCGGGTTGCCGTGGCGTAGAAGTAGGTATCGGGTGGTGCGGGCAGCGGCTGCGACCAGGACGCGCCGGCGTGCACGTCCGCTGCGGCCACCGCCACACCATCCTGCCAGAGGACAACGTGGAGGGGCGCACCCGTACGATCACTTGCGCGCGCGGTGATCTGCAGGCTGTTGGCAGGCGCAACCGTGCCGCCCATCCAGATGCCATCGTCGGCGGCGGTGAGCACTACCCAGAGGCCCGGCTCGGTGCTCATCCAGCCGCGGCGCGCGGCGATTGCGTCAATGAGCGCGTCGGGCGTCGCGGATGTAGCCGCCAACCCTGTGTAGCGCGGCTGCGCCTGTGCCACGGCAAAGGGCAGCGGCAGGCCGCTCCCAGCCGGGAGGAGCGGGCCTCCCGCAGTGCGCCAACCCGCCACGAGCGTCGCGGCGTCGGCGGCGCTGCCGAGTGCATTTGTTGGATGCGCCGCCAGCGCGGGAATCGTTGCGACGGCCGGCAATTCACCCTTGCGCCAGAGCACCGGCACGGCCTGCTGCTGCAGCCAGGGGAGCAGCGCGTTGCGGTCGGCCAAACCAGCAGGCCACGTGTCCGCTGCAGGGCGGTTGGGCGCGAAGATGATGGCACTGTCGCCTTCGGCTTGCCAACCCCACGCGGGCAGAAGCGTGACAGGCGCATCGGCCAAAGGTGCATGGGGCGCGGGGTCGCTGAGCGCCACAAAGTCGAGCCCCTGTGCAGCCGCGGCTGCGAGCAGCGCACGCGGAGGCAGCACACCCTCGGGCGACCAGGTGCTGGCGGCATCGAGCACGCCCCACCACGCCAGCAGCCCGCCAGGCAGCGCCACCGGCGTGTGCGCTGCGGGCTGCGGCCAGGGGAAAGGCTGCAACGGTGCTGCGGGAAGGAGAGCCCATCGGTCGCGCACATCGGGTGCACGTGTGAAATCCGGCCCCGGCACGCGCTGCAACGAGATGCCCTCGGGCGCATCCAGCCGCCCGGCCATCCCCAGCGCAGCGCAGTCGCCATCACCGTAGCAGAGAGCGTCGGCCAGCAGGCCGTCGGGGTTGAGCAGCACGACTTCGTCGCCGCCGTCGTCCAGCGCGAAATTGCCTCGCGCCAACAGTTCATTGCGCACCAGTGTGGATACACTGGGGTCGCCTGGCTCGAACTGCGCGTCGGGGGCTATGTGCCAGCGGGCGGCAAAACCTGCGCCTGTGCGCGCCACCACATAGGCGCCACCGGCGGGAATCTGCGCGCCCTCGGGCAGCCAGGCCAGCGCTTCGGCGTCGCCTGGGTGCGCGGCGTCGCCCAATTGCCAACCCGCCAGCCCCACGCGCTGGTCGCTGGCATTGACGAGCACCACGTACTCGTCATCGCTGCCGCGGTAGGCAACTTCATCAATCTGGATGGGCGACGCGGCGGCGCCTGCGCCCGGTCGTGGCCACGCTGCTGCCAGCGGTGCGGGCGTGGGCGGCAGTGGCGTTGCCGTAGGGGTGGGCGGCGCGGGCGGAGGTGGCGCACCAGGGCTGCCCCAATCGCCCGCCGAGCCTGGCCAGGGCCGAACGGCGTTGCGCCATGTGTCGTCGTCCATGCGCTCGAGGCTGCGCCCCGCCAAGGTTACACCCCACGTGACATAGTCCACAAGCGCACCACCGGCGGCGCGCAGCGCAAGGCTGCCCCCCTCATTGGCTAGGTGCACGTCGAGCAGTGTCTGTACTGAAACGCCACCGTTGATGGACGCGTCGCTGCTGCGCCCGAGCACAAGGTATCCATGCGCGGGGATTTCCACCGCACCCAACGTCTGCACGCTGTTCTGTGCGTTCGTCAGCGTCCAGCCCGCGAGCGCAATGGCGAAGTCATTCGGGTTGTAAAGCTCGAGCCACTCGCCCTCTTCATCGGCTACGGCAGCGGGGTCGGCCAGCATTTCGGTGATGCGCAGTGGCGGGGGTATGGGCGTGGCCGTTGGGGTGGGCGGCGGGGTATAGGCGGCGCCCGGGCTGCCCCAGTCGCCTGCGGAGCCGGACCAGGGCTGCCAGGCTGCGGCCCACATGGGCGTACCGCCAAAGTTCAAGCGCTCGAGGCTGCGCCCCGGCAGAACAGGAGGATCAACGCCCCAGGCAGCACTCTCCACACGTTGCCCATCAGGCGAGTAGAGTTCGAGCGTGTCGACGTCGTCAAGCACGAGGCCCGGCAGCAAACCGTGGGCGATTACGCCGCCATTCTCCAGTACGCCGGGGAGTTCGGCCAGCACGGCATAGCCGCCCGGCGCAAGCCACGTGTCGTAGGGCAACGTGGCACTGTAGCCGCTGCGCACGCGCACCTGCCAGCCCAGCAGGTTGACCGCTTCTGCACCGCTATTGAAGAGTTCGATCCACTCGCCGCCGCTGTCGGGCACGGCCTGGGGATTGGGGTGGACTTCGCTCAGATAGACCTGCGCGGTGGGTGGCGGCTGCGCGTTTGCAGGCGATGTATGCGAGGCCCATGGTAGAAGCAGGAGAGGGGCAAGAAGTAAGGGAAACAGCAGTCTAGGCACGCACGTATGGGCGGCGCGCCTTGATTCAGCGTAGATGCGCAGGCGAGGGGCCTGCTGCTCCATGGCGGCCCTCCTGGTGGGCCGATGTGGTGAGAGGGCGGATGGCAGCGCGGCGAAAGTGAAGCGCCAATGCGTCCTATTGTATACCTGCAAAGCGACGCGTCAATGGGCAACTTGTTCAGAACTCGGCATAGTGCGCGATCCCCGGCCCCGGCTCCGGCCCCGCCTGTCCACTCCCATTTTGATTGCCGCGCGCCCCGTTCAATGGTAGAATAACCCTCCGGTTACGCTGCTTTGCGCAGCCACGGCCTGCCTTCAGCCAGTCGCGTCCCCCAGAAAATGCCCATGTCCACAACTCTCTACCGCAAGTGGCGCAGCCAGAATTTTGAAGAGGTTATCGGTCAGGAGCACGTGACGCGCACGCTGCGCAGCGCCCTGCAGGAGGGGCGGCTGGCGCACGCCTACCTCTTCTCGGGGCCGCGCGGCACGGGCAAGACGAGCACGGCCCGTATCCTGGCCAAGGCGCTCAACTGCACCGCGCCCGAAGGCGAGCGCCCCTGCAACCAGTGCGCCCATTGCGTTGCCATCAGCGAAGGGCGCTTTGTGGACCTCATCGAGATCGACGCCGCCAGCAACAACAGCGTCGACGATGTGCGCGAACTGCGCGATAAGGTGAACTTCCGGCCCGCCGAGGGCGACGTCAAGATCTACATCATCGACGAAGTGCACATGCTCAGCGGCGCGGCTTTCAACGCGCTGCTCAAAACGCTCGAGGAGCCGCCCGATTACGTGCGCTTCATTCTGGCCACCACGGAGCCGCACAAAATCCCCGCGACTGTGCTCAGTCGCTGCCAGCGTTTTGATTTCCGGCGCATTCCCGTACCCGAAATCGCGGCCCACCTGCGCCACATCCTCAACGAAGAGCAGCGCCAGGCCGAGGACGAGGCGCTCACCGCCATCGCGCGCAGCGCCCAGGGTTGCATGCGCGACGCCGTCTCCCTGCTCGACCAGATGATGAGCGGCGGCGCCGAAGTGGTTACCTTTGAGCAGGTGCAGGAGGCGCTGGGCGCGGTGAGTATGCAGCACGTGGCGGCTTTTGTGGATGCACTGGCCGACCGAGATGTCGCGCGTGGGCTGGCGGTCATCCACGGGTTGACGGCGGGAGGCGCAAGCCTGAGCGAGTTCTGTCGCCAGGTGATTGAGCACTTGCGCGGCGTGCTGGTACAGGTGTTGACGCATGATCCAAGCCTGCTGGCCGAGATGTCCGCCGACAGCCGCGCGCTGATGGTGCGGCAGGCCGGCCGCATGACGCCTGCGACGATCCTCTTTGCGCTTCGCCGCTTTGTGGATGCGCTGCAGCAGATGAAGGGCGACTTTCAGCCCCAGTTGCCGCTCGAGATGGCACTGATTGAGGGCATTGAGGGGCCTCCCGTTGTCGTGGCGCAGGCCGCCGCGCAGAGCCAGCCCGCGCAAGTTCGCTCCCCGGCCGCGCAGGCAAGCACGCACCATGTGGTGCAGCCGGGCGGCGGCGCGCAAGGCAAGAGCGGCGCGCCGAGCACTGTCGATACACAACCCGCCGCACCCATTGATGAACAGGCCGTTGAGCAACTGCGTCTGCGCATGCGCGACTTCCTCAAACTCGTCAAGGCACGCTGTGGTATCCAGGTGCAAGGCTATCTGAACAGTTGGCGCGACATTGCCATCGCAGGCGACCGCGCCGCCTTTGCGCTGGGCAACAACGAGTTCTCGCTGCAAATGCTCTCCAAGCCCGAGACGCAGGCGCAGGTGGAGACTGTGCTCTCCGAGTTCCTGGGCGCGCAATTCCGTGTGGAGTTCCAGATCGGTGACCGCGCGCGGCTGGCCATGGCGGCGAATGCGGCCCCAGCAGTCGGGCCGCGCAACGGCCCCGATCCGTTGGTGGAGTTTGCCGTCTCCGAGCTTCACGCCGAGGTGAAACCGGGTCAAAGCCAGAAGAAAAAGGGCACATAGTGCAGAGTTTCAAGCGATGGATGAGTGCACCTCTGGCAGCGTGGATTCTGCTCGCGGGGCTGGCGCTGCTGGCCATCATGCACATGCTTGTCCTGATAGGGACGCTACCTGCCGATTTTGTATGGGGCGGCGGCGTTACCAGCGACGCCCGCCTCAACCTGCTGGAAGGGCTGGCGTTACTCGTGCTTGCGCTCTTTGCGTGGATTGTAGCCCTGCGGGCGCGCATCATTGGGACGAGGCAACCTGGTTTGGGCATCAAAATTGGTGCATGGGTGGTTTTCGCCTACATGGCGCTCAACATACTGGGCAACCTGGCCTCGGGCGCAAGCCTGGAACGGCTGCTCTTCGCGCCCGCCACGATTGTGCTGGCGTTGCTCGCA
>CAYJNV010000194.1:0-1307 GCA_964370975.1 uncultured Caldilineaceae bacterium
GCGTACAAAACCGTGCCGTACAGCTCTCGCGTTACTCGAGTGCCGGGATTTGGATGCAATCGCGCTGAATCACCGACATCATGATTGACGAACGGCGCACATGGGGCTATCTTGGTAGGCAAACCGCACTGCACGCGGCATTGTGTCGCGCGCCCAATTCAATTGCTTCAGGCACAGTGAATCAAAAGGAGATTCCGCATGGCACAAGTCCACATGACGCGCAGCAAGTTCGACCGCATCAACGCCATTGCCAACGAGCGGGGCGTGATTGCCGCCGCAGCAATGGACCAACGTGGCTCGCTCCAGAAGTCGATCAGCAAGGCGCGCGGCAGCGACGCCACCGGCGCCGACCTGGCCGCCTTCAAGGAAGCCGTCACACGCGTGCTCACCCCACATGCCACCGCGATTCTGCTTGACCCCGAGTTCGGCCTCGAGGCGCTCAAGCAGCGCGCCCCCGGCACCGGTGTGCTTCTCTCCTACGAGAAGACGGGCTATGACGTCAACGTCAAGGGGCGCCTGCCCGACCTGCTGCCCGAATGGAGCGCGTTGCGCCTGCTCGAGGCGGGCGCCGACGCCGTCAAGGTGCTGCTCTACTACAACTTTGAGGACGACGCACACATCAATACCGTAAAGCAGGCCTTCATCGAGCGCATCGGCGCAGAGTGTGCGTCGGTCGATATCCCTTTCTTCCTCGAGCCGCTCTACTACGCAGACAACCTCGACGATGCCGCACTGGCGCGCCGCAAGCCCGCGGGCGTTACCGCCTACATGGAGGAGTTCTCCAAGCCCCGCTACGGCGTGGATGTACTTAAGGTGGAGGTGCCCGTCAACATGAAGTATGTGCAAGGGACGCGCGCCTTTACGGGCGACGCCGCGTATACGCAGGCCGATGCGCAGCGCCTCTTCCGGGAGTCGGCTGCGGCCGCCCTGAAGCCCTTTATCTACCTGAGCGCAGGTGTGAGCAATGAAGTCTTCCTGGAGACGCTGGAGATGGCCGCCGACGCAGGCACCAGTTTTGCCGGTGTGTTGTGCGGTCGCGCCACCTGGCAGAATGGCATTCCCGTCTACGGCACACAGGGCTATGATGCGCTTGTGACGTGGCTCGAGGGCGAAGGCGTGGCCAACATCGAGGCGCTGAACGAAGTGCTGGCCAAGGGCGCCAAGCCGTGGTGGCAGGCCTACGGCGGCAAGGAGAATATCGTCGTCGCATAAGCGAAGCGGTAGGCGATAACGAGAGAATAGAAGGGGCGCAGCGTCGCGCCCCGGGGCCCCGCCGGCGCGGGGGGCAGCGTGGGGGGGGGGGGGGG
>CAYJNV010000194.1:1317-5922 GCA_964370975.1 uncultured Caldilineaceae bacterium
ATAATCGCGGGGGCCCCGCGCCCCCCGGCTCCGCCCCTCTCTTTGCGTGGTTGCTGCGGTATTGCGCGCGGCTATGCCGTGCGCCTGGGCTGGCCGTTAACGTAGACAGCGCCATGGTCCACCAGAATCTCGTCGCCGGGCGCAACTGCCCCATAGCTGACGCCGTTAACGGAGAGTTGGTCGCCCTCAATCAGAATCACCGCATTGCGGCAGGGGGCAAAGCGCCACACCTCGACGTCGTCATCGTCGCTCGGGCTGTGCTCCACAGCGGGATCCTGCATGCGGTAGCAGTCAGTCACCACAACCGTGTAGCCACCCACGTTCGTATGCACAACGCCCACCATCTGGCTGTTGCCGCCGTAGAGCATGTTGAGCAGCAGAGCGCAGAGTCCACCCACCAGAAGTACGCCCAATCGAGCCATATGGTTCTCCATCCTATCTTAAGCCACCGCGCATCCAGTTGCTGTGGCGCATGCGGCGCCGCTACGGGTACAACACCTCAACGCTACTGGGTCCGTGTGCCTCATGGTAGCAGCACTCCGCTCAGGGCGGCCACGGACCGTCGGTGCGTGTGGTGATGATTAGTTCGATGGGCCCTCCAGAGTATCTTGGCGGCAGATCATGCGCCGGCACTGTCACAATGTGATAGGGGGCGACCATGGCGGCTGTGCATGCCTGCCCCGGTGCAGGATCGTAGAAATTGGCATAGGCGCGCAGCGTCTCGCCGTCCGTGGCAACATCTGTAATGCGCACGGCGTAGCAGCCGGCGCCCTGCGCTCCGCGGTGCACGACCAGCGCCGCATCGCTGTAGAACGAGAGCTGCCGCAATTTGACCCACGTGGATTCGGGCAGGGGCGCCGGGCCACCCACGTCGTATTGGTCGCGCATGAGCCATACATTGGGCTGGCCGGGCGTCCATGACAGCACAGTGCCGCTGTTGTCCACGACAAGCGTCTGCAGCGGCAGCTTGCGCCAGCCATCGGCCAGCGGGGTAGGCGTCGGTGCGTGCATGAGCGCGTTTGGATCAGCTGGGCCGTAATACATGATCAAGTTGACGGCCTCTTCGTGCACCAGGCGCAGCACCTGATGGGGCGTTAGCTCCGTCCAGACGATCTCGCCGCTGACGCTGTCCGCGGGAGCGTCCTCTGCCTGAAGCCATGCCGCAATGGGTTCGCGTGCCGAACTCTGGCGCGCCGCGTAAATGCGCGTCATGGTCGCGCTCATCTCTGAATACAGGTCGGGGCTGATCTCCTGCAATTGGATCATTTTGTCTGTGGAAAGGTATGTTGGCAGCACTTCGGGATAGAGGCGCGCCAATTCGAATTTGACCAGTTCCATGTCGGCGGGGAAGGTATGCACGCCCACGCGCAGGCGTGCACCGGGCTGCGCGCGCTCGAGCGCTGCCACCAGCGGCTCGTCGAGCTTGCCATGGACATAGGTATACCAAGGATTGCTCAGGTCTGCGTTTTGAATCCAGGATGACAGCAACCGCTCGCCCGAATTGAGGTCAACCGCAATGGCGTGGTAGAGGCTGGGGTAGTCGGGGTTGTTGGTGACAAAGAGCACATCGCGGCCTAGGTCTGGCAGGCGGGCGTAATTGAGGGCAACAATCTTGTCGGCGTCGGCGGTGGCGCCGGGCAGGCTGCGCGCATAGGCAATCGCCACTGCCTCTGCATCAGCCTGGGAGAGCTTGAGCTGGCGGCCATCCGGCGCGACAAATGGCCACGTGGGCTCAACACTACGCTGACCCGGCGGCGCCACCACCCCCACGGGCGGTTTTTCGCCATTGGGCAACGGGCTGATGAAGGGGCTGATCAACTCCACGGCAGAGTGCAATTGCGGCGGGGGCACCGGGGTAAGCGAGGGCGGCGCTGAGCACGCTGCCGCAAGACAGAGCACGAAAAACGATGTGATGAGGAGGAAGTGGAACACGCGCTGGCGTTTCTGCATACGCGCCTCCGGGCTGTAGGGCGCCGCGCACAATACGCGGATCTGTCACTCATTGTATAGCGCAAGGAGCATAGAAAACCAAAGTGCGGCCTCGATTCCTGGATGCCGCACTTCTTTGCGTTCCTTTGCCTTTCTTTGCGTACCTCTGCGTCTTCGCGACTTGGCGTCGCAATTATGCCACGCGCAGCCCCGGCGGAATACGCGCGCCATTGTTCACCAACGCCACCAGACGCGCAAGATTCATGCGATCCTCGTCCAGTGTGTCGTCCTTGGGCGTCTCCAGCAGCATGGGCGTGCGCTCCCAGCGCGGGTCGTTGAGGATGTAGCCAAAGGCATCGCGGCCAATTTCGCCGTCGCCAATGTGCGTGTGGCGGTCGAGGTGGCTGCCCAGCGTGCCCTTGCTGTCATTGAAGTGCCAGACGCAAACCTGGTTGAGACCAATCTCGAGTTCCACCTGGTCCATGAACTGCTCGTAGGTGTCGGCGGTGCGCAGGTCGTAGCCTGCTGCGAAGATGTGGCAGGTGTCCAGACAGACACCCACGCGCGACCTGTCGTCCACCAGTTCCATGATCGCGCGCAGCTCCTGCAGATTGCGCCCCATGGTTGTCCCCTGACCGGCCATGATCTCGAGGCAGGTGGTCACGTCGCCACAAGTGGGCGTTGCAGCATGAATGGCGTTGAGCGCCGCGGCCACGCGCTGCACGCCAAACTCGGCGCCACCGCCCGTGTGCGCGCCCGGGTGCAGCACCACGTGGGCAATGCTATAGGCGTGGGCGCGCTCGATCTCGTCCTGGTGCGCATCCCGGCTCTTCTCCCACAGTGGATCCTGAGGTGTGGCCAGGTTAATGAGGTACGAGGCATGGCTCACAGCATAGCCGATGCCCTGCGCGGGCATATCGGTCTGCCATGCGGTCACGTCCGCCTGGTCAATCGCCGGCCCCTTCCACTGGCGGTTGTTCTTGGTAAAGACCTGCACAGCGTTGCTGCCTACAGCGGTGGCGTGGCCCAGCGCCTTGCTCACGCCGCCCGCGATGGACATGTGCGCGCCCAATTGGAGGGTTGCAGGTTCAAGGGTTGAAGGTTCAATGTTCGCAGCTTCAGGTGTTTCAGTCACGCAGGCTCCCGCATCTGCGCGGCCAGGTGTCCGGCCGCGGTGGTTGTTGTTCTTCGCTATTCTTTGCGTTCTCTTTGCGCCGTCGCGCCTCTGCGTCGTATCTGGCTGTTGTTGTGCTGCCACAGTGTACCAGAGTGTGGCCCACCCTTTGGTATACTATCTCCATGCTGCTCGCGCTTGACACGGCCACGGCCACGGCCGCGAGCCCCATCTATTAGCGGGACGCCCGCCGCATGCTGGCCGAAGAGACCTGGCAGGCGCGCCGCCGCCACACACAGGAATTGATCCCCACGGTGCGCCATCTGCTCGCCATGATGGATGTGGCGCCCGACGCGCTCACTGCACTGGCTGTGACCACCGGCCCCGGCTCCTTTACCGGCGTGCGCGTGGGCATCAGCACAATCAAGGGGATGGCGTTGGGGTTGGCTGTTCCGACACGCGCGGAGGGGTCGCCGCGTGTGGTGGGCGTGCCCACGCTTACTGTGGCCGCCGCGCCCTGGCTTGGCGCGGCGTGGAGCACCTCGCCGCTGACCATCGTCTGCGCGTATGTGCAGGCAGGGCGCGGACGCTACAACTGGTGCTGGTTTGGCCCGGAAGACCTGCTCTTTCGCCCGGCCGCGACCGATCATTCCGCAGGCGATGCGGCAACCTTTGCGGCTGCGCTGGCGGCGCACGGTGCGGCTTCCATCTGGCTGGCAGGCGAGGCAGATACGCTGCTGGCCGCGGCTGTTGCCCCGCTCGCCCACGTCACCCTGCTCGACGACGTCAGCACGCAGCGCCGCGCCGGGCAGTTGGCGCGCCTGGCCGCACTCTATTTTGACGAGGGCATTGTGGATGACATCGCCACACTCCAGCCTCTCTACCTGCGCGCACCCTGAATCAACCCGATCCACGCTAACACCCATCCCAAACGCTCGCGAACCATGGCCACGCCTCACTTTACACCCATGACGAACGCCGACCTGCCCGAGGTGCTGATCCTCGAGCGGGCCAGTTTCCCCACGCCGTGGACTGAATACACCTTCCGCGTCGAGATCAACCAGAACGAGCGCGCCTTCTACTTTGTGCTGCGCTCCAGCCGGAATGGTGACGCGGGCGATGCTGGGCTGCCGCCCATTCTGGCCTACGGGGGCTACTGGGTGCTGGGCGACGAGGCGCATATTGTCACCATTGCCTCGCACCCCACCTACCGCCGCCAGGGCTTTGGCGAACTCATGTTCCTGCATTTGATCGACCGGGCGCGCGAAGCAGCCATCAACGCCGTCACGCTTGAGGTGCGCGCCGGCAACCTCCCCGCACAGGGGCTCTACGCCAAGTACGGGTTTGTGCAGGTGGGGCTGCGCAAGCGCTACTACCGCGACAACGACGAGGACGCCCTGCTGATGACCCTCTACGACATCGACAAACCCGCTGTCTGGGAGCCACTCGCCGGCGCCCTCGCGCGGCTTGAGGGAGCGTTTGCGCAGCCTGGCGCAGCCGTGTAGCGCTGTGGCAGGTAGTTGACTGGTGGGGGGGGGGGGGGGGGGGTAGGGGGGCGGGCC
>CAYJNV010000194.1:5932-8592 GCA_964370975.1 uncultured Caldilineaceae bacterium
CCAGTCCACCAGTCCACCAGTCCACCAGTCAACTCCCTGCGGCCTGTCACTCAACTTGTCACCCGCTCCATTAGCATCGCGTTTGCGTGTCGTTACACCTCCATTAGTTTCGTAACGCAACCTACCCAACCATGCGGTTTCAGGAGTATAGTGTGTGCAGATGGAGAACGCGACGAGGCGTCCTCCACGTTGTGCAGGTGGCGAGCCATGGGGTCGTTGGCAGCACCTGCCCCGGGGCGTGCACGGGCAAGACATGCAGCACCGCACGCCCACTCTGATGCCGGGACGATTGCGGGACCGGCCCTTCTTCTGAACCAAGGATTGCCAGAATGCGATTCGATCGATTTACCGAAAAGGCACAAGAGGCCGCGATGCGCGCCTACGAAATCCTGCAGCAGTACAAGCACACGCAGGTCGATACCGAGCACGTCTTTCTCGCGCTCATACAGCAGCCCGACGGCGCCGTGCGGCAGATTCTGGCGCGCATGGAAGTTACTGCCGATGTGATTGAGCACAAGCTTGAAGCCGTGCTCGAAGCCTCGCCCAAGAATGCCGCCGGCGTGGGCTATGGCCCCCAGGCGCAGGTCTTCATCACGCCCCGCCTCAAGCGGCTGATGGACGTTGCGCTCGAAGAGGCCACCAAACTCAAGGACGAGTACATCAGCACCGAGCACCTCTTTCTCGCCATCGCCTCCGAGCGTAACACGCCCAGCGCCAACATTCTGCGCGAAAGCAACGTGACCAAGGAGCGCATCTATACGGCGATTGAAGAGCTGCGCCAGGGCAAACGTGTGACCGAGCCCAACGCCGAGACCAAGTATCGCGTCCTCGAAAAGTATGGCCGCGACCTCACCAAGGTGGCGGTCGAAGGCAAGCTGGACCCTGTGATTGGTCGCGACACCGAAATCCTGCGCGTCATGCAGGTGCTCAGCCGCCGCACCAAGAACAACCCCGTGTTGATTGGCGAGGCGGGCGTGGGCAAGACGGCCATTGTTGAAGGGCTGGCGCAGAAGATCATCGCCAACGACGTCCCCGAAACGCTCATGAACAAGCGCGTGATTTCGCTGGACCTGGGCGCGATGCTGGCAGGCACCCGCTTCCGCGGTGAGTTCGAGGAGCGCCTCAAGGCCTCCATCGAGGAGGTGCAGCGCAGTGAGGGTGAGGTCATCCTCTTCATTGACGAACTGCACACCGTGGTGGGCGCAGGCAATGCCGCCGGGGCGATGGATGCGAGCAACATGCTCAAGCCTGCGCTCGCGCGCGGCGAACTGCAGTGCATCGGCGCAACTACACTGGACGAATACCGCGAGCACATCGAGAAGGACTCCGCCCTCGAACGTCGTTTTGCGCCCGTCTATGTGGACGAACCCAACGTGGAAGACAGCATCGACATTCTGCGCGGACTGAGCCCCAAGTACGAGGAGCACCACAAGGTGACCTTCTCCGACGACGCCATCGTGCAGGCCGTGCGCCTGAGCCACCGCTACGTCATGGACCGACGCCTGCCCGACAAGGCAATTGACCTCATGGATGAGGCAGCTGCCAAGCTGCGTGTGGCCATCTTCTCCATGCCCAAAACGCTCAAGGAGAAGAAGACCGCCCTCGAGGCGCTTGTGAAAGATGAGGAGGACGCCTGGGCCGCGCGCGATTATGAGGCCGCGGCACGCGTCAAGACCGAGCGCGTGCGCCTTGAAGGCGAACTCACCGAGGAGATGGCGAAGTGGCGCGTGGATGCCAACCTGGACGACGTGGTGGAGGCAAGCGACATCGCCTCCATTGTCAGCCAGTGGACGGGCATCCCCGTGAGCAACATGCTGGAGAGTGAGGCCGAGAAGCTGCTGGGCATGGAGGATGCGCTCAAGACGCGCATCATCGGCCAGGAGCTGGCGATTGTGGCCGTGAGCGACGCCATCCGCCGCGCGCGCAGCGGCCTCAAGGACCCCAGGCGCCCGATTGGCGTCTTCCTCTTCCTGGGCCCCACAGGCGTGGGCAAGACCGAGCTCGCCAAGGCGCTGGCCGGTTTCATGTTTGACGACGACGACGCGTTGCTGCGCGTGGACATGAGCGAGTACCGCGAGCCGCACACTGTGAGCCGCCTCTTTGGTGCGCCCCCCGGCTATGTGGGCTACGATCAAGGTGGGCAGCTCACCGAGCAGGTGCGCCGCCGCCCCTATCAGGTGATTCTATTCGACGAGGTGGAGAAGGCGCACCCGGACGTCTGGAATTCGCTCCTGCAAATTATGGATGACGGCCGCCTCACCGATGGCCACGGGCGCACTGTGGACTTCCGCAACACAGTCATCATCATGACGAGCAACGTGGGTGCGGATTCGATCAAGCGCGGCCCCTTTGGCTTCTCGACGCCCACCTTCGACGAGAGCAAGTACGCACAGGGCGAGTACAGCCAGCAACTCAAGCGCCTCTTCCGGCCCGAGTTCCTGAACCGGATCGACGAGACAATTGTCTTCGACACGCTCTCGCGGCCCGAGATTCGCAAGATTGTGCAGTTGCTCATGAACGAAATCTCCAAGCGCATGGCCGAATTGGGCTTTACCGTGGAGATGAGCGAATCTGCCGCCGACTACATTGCCGAAGTCGGCTATGACCCCGCCTATGGTGCGCGACCCTTGCGCCGGCTGCTGCAGCGACGTGTGGAGAAC
>CAYJNV010000195.1:0-5835 GCA_964370975.1 uncultured Caldilineaceae bacterium
CGGCACACCGGTTGACATTATCCTCAACCCGCTGGGCGTGCCGGGCCGCATGAACATCGGCCAGATTCTCGAGGCGCACCTGGGCTGGGCAGCCAGCCGGCTGGGATTCAAGGCCGAGACGCCCGTCTTCGACGGCGCCAAGGAAGAGGAGATTGAGGCCGAAATGGCCCGCTCGTGGATGATCGACCGCGCGTGGGTGGATGCCACAGCGCGTGCCTGGGCCTTTATTGCCGAGCAGGACGACATCTCCAACGAGGAAATTGCGGACGATCGTGAGGCGCGCCAGATCTTCCTGATCAACCAGTTGGAGCCGATGGGCTACGACGCCGAGCGCATCTACCGTGACGATGCCTATGCGCGCAACGCCTGGGTGCGCGAGTGGCTGCGCGAGCGCGACTACGCTGCCGACGAGATCATTCCCGAGGCATACAAGGAACGTCGCACCACCACCGAACAGAACACAGCGGCCATTGACGCCGCCCTCACCGAGTGGATGAAGCGCCACGAGGGCGACGCCGCAGGCCTCAAGGGCGCGGCGTTGCAGCAGGCGGCTGAAGAGTACAGCGCCGAGATTGGCTGGCCGCTGCCCACCACCGGCAAGCAGCGCCTCTACGACGGCAAGTCGGGCGAGCCGTACGATTCGCCCGTGACGATAGGCGTTGTGCAGATGCTCAAGCTGCATCACCTGGTGGAAGACAAGGTTCATGCCCGGAGCACCGGACCGTACAGCCTGGTGACGCAGCAACCTTTGGGCGGCAAGGCGCAATTTGGTGGCCAGCGCTTTGGCGAAATGGAAGTGTGGGCGCTGGAGGCCTACGGCGCGGCGCACATTCTGCAGGAGATGCTCACCGTCAAGTCCGACGACGTGAGCGGACGTGTGAAGACCTACGAAGCGATTGTCAAGGGCGAGCCGATTCAGAGCCCCGGCGTGCCCGAATCTTTCCGTGTGCTTGTCAAGGAATTGCAGAGCCTCGCCCTCCACGTTGAGGTCATCAACGAAAAGGGTGAGGTCATCCAGTTCGGCAAGGAAGAGACGATCGAGAATCTGCCCAAGCTGGGCTTCAGCCTGAACGTGCCCGGCCCCATGAGCCGGATCAACGTGGAGTGACGGGAGACGATTCATGGAAGTTCAATCATTTGATGCCATTCGCATTTCGCTGGCCTCGCCCGAGCAGATTCGGGAGTGGTCCTATGGTGAAGTGACGAAGCCGGAAACGATCAACTACCGCACACTGCGGCCGGAGCGTGATGGGCTCTTCTGCGAGCGCATCTTTGGACCAACGCGCGATTGGGAATGTGCCTGCGGCAAGTACAAGCGGGTGCGTTACAAGGGTATTGTCTGCGACAAGTGCGGTGTGGAAGTGGCCCCCAGCCGGGTGCGCCGCGACCGCATGGGTCACATCGAGCTTGCATCGCCGGTAAGCCACATCTGGTACGTCAAGGGTGTGCCCAGCCGGCTGGGGCTGCTGCTCAACATCAGCCCGCGCCACCTTGAGCGCGTGCTCTACTTTGCGCAGTACATCGTGACGAATGTCAACGAGGACGCGCGCAGCCGCGCCATCCAGCGCCACGAGCGCGACCTCAAGCAGCGCCTTGACAAAGTGGACGCCGAATACGCCGACCGCGTGGGCGAGCCCGAGGCGCGACGCGATGCCGCACTGGCCGAGATGGACGCCGAGGAGGAGGTTGCGCTCACCCAACTTGACGAGCGCATCAACAAGAGTTCCTCGGCCATCATCGGCGAGGCGCAGACGCTGCAAACATGGATTGCCGGCAACAAGAACAAGAAGGCCGCCGAGGGCAAGCGCCTGAGTTGGGTCGAAGAACCCATCATCAAGGCGGGCATCATGGTCTCGGCAGACTACGAGAACACCGTCAATGACATGGTGCAGGAAGAACTGAACCGGCTGGCCAGCGACTCGGACCGCGAGAAGGAAGAGATCCGCGAGACGATCGCCGCCAAGCGCGAGCATCTGCGCATGAACGCCGACGCCGAGCTGAGCCAGTTCTACAAGGAAATCGAGACGGGCAAAGCGAAGATTCTGACGCAGATGGAGCGCAGCCTCGACGACCTCAAGGGCCTCGAAGAGCAGCAGCTCCTCACCGAGACGCGCTATCGCGAACTTGCCGACCGCTGGGGGAATGTCTTCCAGGCGGGCATGGGCGCCGAGGCCATTCGCGACATCGTTGCCAAGATTGACCTTGACAAGATGGCCAAGGAGTTGCGCCGCGAAATCCGCACCACCAAGAGCAAGCAGCGGCGCAAAAAGGCCGCCAAGCGCTTGCGCGTGGCCGAAAACTTCCGCAAGAGCGGCAACCGCCCCGAGTGGATGGTGATGACGGCGCTGCCGGTCATCCCGCCTGACCTGCGCCCCATGGTGCAGCTCGATGGCGGCCGCTTTGCCACAAGCGACCTGAACGACCTCTACCGGCGCGTGATCAACCGCAACAACCGCCTCCAGCGCCTCATGGAACTGGGTGCGCCTGATGTGATTGTGCGCAACGAGAAGCGTATGCTGCAGGAGGCCGTCGACAGCCTCGTGGACAACGGGCGGCGTGGCCGCGCCGTCAGCCGCAGCGGCAAGCGCAAGCTCAAGAGCCTGAGCGATCTGCTCAAGGGCAAGCAGGGGCGCTTCCGCCGCAACCTGCTGGGCAAGCGCGTCGACTACTCGGGCCGCTCGGTCATCGTGATTGGGCCGACGCTCAAGCTGCATCAGTGCGGCCTGCCCAAGAAGATGGCGCTGGAACTCTTCAAGCCCTTTGTCATGCGCCGTCTGGTGGAGTACAACTTTGCGCACAACATCAAGAGCGCCAAGCGCATGGTGGACCGCAGCCAGGCCGAAGTGTGGGACGTGCTCGAGGAGATCTGCCACCAGCGGCCGGTGCTGCTCAACCGTGCACCGACGCTGCATCGCCTGGGTATTCAGGCCTTCGAAGTTGTGCTGATTGAAGGCAGCGCGATCCAGTTGCATCCGCTCACCTGCGCGGCCTTCAACGCCGACTTCGACGGCGACCAGATGGCTGTGCACGTGCCCCTGGGCGAGAAGGCAGTTGAGGAAGCGCGCGACCTCATGTTGGCGTCGCGCAATCTGCTCAAGCCTTCCAGCGGCGACCCCATCGTCGGTCCTTCCAAGGACATGGTCATGGGCGTCTACTACCTGACTGTGGAGGAGCCTGCCAAGGATCCGAACAGGCTGCCCAGTTTCTCGGATATGGACCAGGCCGAATACGCCTACGACATGAGCGTGATTCGCCTGCGCCAGCCGATTACGGTGCGCTTCACCCACAAGTTCGATGAGATGTCGATTGACGAACTGCCCGTGAGCGACCGCGTCAAGCTGGCTCTGCACACGAACAAGATTGTGACCGTGGGTGCACTCATGGACCACTTTGCGCAGGGCGAGAGCAAAATGGTCAAAGAGTTCACCAGCTTTGGCGATGCCGCCATGGACGACGTACGCGAAGCACTGCGCGAGCTGGGGCTGCTGGGTGCAAACTGGCCCAAGGAGCGCCTGATCAAGACGACAGTCGGGCGCGTCATCTTCAACCGCTCACTGCCCGAGGAGCTCTGGTACATCAACGAGACGCTCGACCGCAAGGGCGTGGATGCAGTGGTGGGCAAGTGCTACAAGCACCTGGGCCGCGAAAAGACGGCCGTGCTCGTCGACAGCATCAAGGACCTGGGCTTCAAGTATGCCACGCGCTCGGGCATCACGATTGCCGTCAGCGATATTCGCGTGCCCGAGCAGAAGCAGGAGATCCTCGAGAAGACCTCCGCTGCGGTGGAAGAGGCTGAGCGCCAGCACCGG
The DNA here is from genome assembly GCA_964370975.1 of uncultured Caldilineaceae bacterium. Lineage (GTDB taxonomy): Bacteria > Chloroflexota > Anaerolineae > Caldilineales > Caldilineaceae > UBA5069. The sequence continues at coordinate 3,810 of CAYJNV010000195.1, forward strand.
CGCGGCCTGATTACCGACGACGAACTCTACAACAAGCGCGTCGAACTGTGGCAGCGCGCCACCGACGACGTGACCGAGCACGTCAAGGATCTGCTCAACCCCACCGAGGGGCTGGGCGCCATGGCAAAGTCGGGCGCAACCAAGGGTGGTATCAACCCCATTCGCCAGTTGGCAGGCATGCGCGGCCTCATGGCCGACCCGAACGGGCGCATCATCGCCATGCCCATTCGCTCCAACTTCCGCGAAGGGCTGACGGCGCTCGAATACTTCCTGAGCACGCATGGCGCGCGCAAGGGCCTGGCCGACACGGCGCTGCGCACGGCCGACGCCGGTTACCTTACACGCCGCCTGGTGGACGTGGCGCAGGACGTGATCATTACCGAAGATGACTGCGAAACACGCGCCGGCATCTGGATTGACAACAGCAAGCAAGCGGCCATGGGTGAAACCTTCATGGATCGCATTGCCGGCCGTTATCTTTCCGACGACCTGCTGGACCCCGAGACAGGCTCCGTGCTGCTGCCGCGCGATGCGCTGCTTGACGAGGCCGCACTGGCCACGCTCGAGAGGCGTAAGGTGAAGAAGGCACGCGTGCGTACGCCGCTTACCTGCGAGTCGCGCTTTGGCATCTGCATGAAGTGCTATGGCGAAGACCTGGCGCGTGGCGGCCTGGTGAAGATGGGCGAGGCAGTGGGCATTATCGCTGCCCAGTCGATTGGCGAGCCGGGTACACAGCTCACGCTGCGCACATTCCACACCGGTGGCGTGGCAGGTGGCGACGACATTACGCAGGGTTTGCCCCGCATTGAAGAGCTCTTCGAGGCGCGCAACCCCAAGGGCGAGGCCGTGCTGAGCGAGATTGACGGTACGCTTGAGGAGCACTGGGATGGCGATACACGCTTCCTCAAGGTGATCAACACCCAGCTTCTCATCCGCGAGGTGGAAGTGCCCGCCGGCTATGAAATTCTGGTGAGCGACGAGGACCGTGTCCAGGAGGACACCGAAGTCGCCCGCACAGAGGGCAATGGTGATGGCCCGCTGGCGTTGGCCGCAGGCATGGAGGGCAAGGTCGTTGTTGACCGCAACGAGGATGGCAGCGCAGTGGTGCGTGTGCGGCGCGAGGACAAGGATGTGCACGAGTATCCGATTCCCGCCAACGCACGCCTGCGCGTGGAGCCGGGGTCCGAAGTTACCGCCGGCATGCAGTTGACTGAAGGCGCCAAGAACCCCAAGGAAATTCTGCGCATTCAGGGGCGCGAGGAAGCGCAGCTTTACCTGCTCGAGCAGGTGCAGCAGGTCTATCGCAGCCAGGGCGTGGCCATCCACGACAAGCACATCGAAGTGGTGTTGCGTCAGTTGCTGCGGCGTGTGCTGGTGCGTGCCACGGGCGACACCGACCTGTTGCCCGGCGAGTTGATCGACCGTTTCCGCTTCGAGGACATCAACAACGAGGCCATCGCCAAGGGGGGCAAGCCCTCACGCGCCGAGCCGATCGTGCTGGGTCTCACCAAGGCGGCGCTCAACACCGAATCGTTCCTGGCCGCCGCCTCCTTCCAGGAGACGACGCGAGTTCTCACCGAAGCCGCCATCAAGGGGCAGAAGGATGACCTGCGCGGCCTCAAGGAGAATGTCATCATCGGCAAGCTCATTCCCGTGGGCACCGGTTTCATGACCCGCCGCCAGAAGGCGCTTGAGGACGAACAGCGCCGGGCCCTGGCTGAGCACGTGGACACCGAGGCGGGCGAGATTGAGCTCGAGATGACCGAGATGGATCTGCAGGATCTCGACCTCAGCGAGTTGACCGGCGTATCCGAGTTGGGTATGGAACCGCTCGGCATCAAGAACGCTCCTGTGAGCGACGAAGACAGCGACGACGACCTCGACATCGAGTCCCTCGATGAAGAGGAGGAGAGCAGCGACGACAACGAGATCGATTCCGACGCGGACGCTGACAACGACCTCGACATCGACGTAGACATGGACTAGGCCCGCAAGGGTTGGCAAGCAGAAAAGAGAGAGGGGGGGC
>CAYJNV010000195.1:5845-8554 GCA_964370975.1 uncultured Caldilineaceae bacterium
TTGGTGGCCTCGCAGCGCCTCCGTGTATCATGCAATTTGTCGCTTCAACTCAGTACCACCAGGAGACTCCTCATGGAGAATAATGCCGACGCAAGTGCGCAGGCCGCTGCGGCCCTGCGTTTCCTCTGCACCGAACTCCCTACGCGCACACTGGGCACGGATGGCAATCGGCGAGCGACGCTCTATGTGGAGGAGCAACTGGCCGCCGTCGGATGGCAATGCGAACGACAGGAATTCACCTGCCTGGAATGGATAGCCAACGGCGCCAGCCTGACCGCGGGCGGCGCGCAATGGTCTGTCCTGCCGGGTCCCTGGTCGCTGCCTGGCGCCGTTGAGGCGCCCCTCTTTGCCTGCTCAACGGTTGAGGGGATTGAAGGTGCGCCCGACCTCAGCGGTCGCATCCTTTTGCTACACGGTCTCGTCACAGATGAGCAATTGATGCCTAAGCGCTTCCCATTCTACAATCCGGAGGAGCACCAGCGCATCTATGCAGCCATCGAGAGCAAGCACCCGGCAGCGGTGCTGGCCGCAACGAGTCGTAACCCGTCGCTGGCCGGGGGCATCTACCCCTTCCCGTTGATTGAGGATGGCGATTTCGATATTCCGTCGGCGTACATGACCGATGCCGAGGGCGCACGTCTGCTGGCGGCAGCGGCCGACACAGTGAGGCTGGAGATATGCTCCGAGCGGCGGCCAGCCCTGGGCTGGAATGTTGTGGCGCGCAAGGGCAGCGATTTCGCCCACCCAATCGTGCTCTGCGCGCACATTGATGCCAAGGACGGCACGCCGGGCGCGATTGACAACGCCGCGGGCGTGGTAACGCTGCTGCAAACGGCCGTGCTGCTCTCTGATTACGGTGCAAAGCAGGGCGTGGAGATTGTGATCTTCAACGGCGAGGACAATTACGCTGCGGCGGGCGAGGTCGAGTATCTGCGTCGCCTGGGGCCCGCCGTGCGCAACGTGCGGCTGGCCATCAATGTCGACGGCGCTGGTTACCGCGACAGTGCAACTGCATGGTCGCTCTACAGTTGCGCGCCGCCCATGGAGGCCACCTTGCGCGCTGCGCTGTGCGGCAGGGATGGTCTGGTCGAGGGTGAGCCCTGGTTCCAGAGTGACCACGCGGTTTTTGTGCAGGCGGGGGCGCCGGCGCTGGCCTTCACTACCGCCGACTTCGTTGACGTGTGGGCGCACATTGCCCACACTGCTGCGGACACGCCCGAACTTGTGGATTGCGACGCACTTGTTTCTCTGGCGCACGCAATCCGTGCCGTCATCACCGCGCTAGCGTAGAAGCGGCTACGGCCGACCACGGATGACATCATGAAAACAGATAACGGCGGAGACGAGTCCGCCGTTATCTGTTTTCATCTGTGTCATTTGTGGTCGGCTTCTTGTTTACGAAACCGGCCGCAAGCCGAGGTAAACCTGATCGCCGGCGAGGGTGCGCAGGATGGAATCAGGCGCCCTCCAGGGCATGAATTGGTTCAATTCTGTGGGCGAAAGGGGTGCGTTGTTGTTGGCAAGAAAGACGCGGAAGCAGGCAGAAGCCAGAGGCAGGCGATCATTGATGTAGTCGGGGTCATTGGCGCAGCGCTGGCGCAGACACTCGCGCAGCGCGTCCGTGCGGCGCACCTCACCCGTGTCGGGGTCAACCCAGTCCACATCTTCGGTATCGGTATAGTTGGTGAAGCGCTCGCGGCACTCTTCGCAAAGCTGGTCGCGCAGGAAGAGGCGGAAGCTGCGCCCGCTCTTCTCCCACCAGTCGTAGTCAATATGAAACTTCGTGTCGACCGTAGGGCGGAAGCGGGCGAGCCGCTGACTTACCAGGGATGGACTCATGCGGTGCTCCCTTACTCTGTAATGGCCAGGGCAAAGAGGCCGTTGCCGACATCGCGAAAGTTGCGGCTGCTCAGCAGCGCATGGAAGACAGGGCCGGGGGCCATGCGTCGCACGATGTTGACGGCGGCATAGACGCTCTTGGCGTGCACAGAGCCCTGCGGATTGAGTTTCGTCAGTTCGGGCACAACCTGTTCCACAATGGCAGCCAGTGGCGCGTTGGCGCTCTCCATCTGCTCGCGCAGTGCATCGAGCGCGGGAATCTGCGCCTCGTCGGCATGGACGATCAGGTGTTCGTCATATTCGCAGGCCACCTGAAGCTTGTTCATCTCCAGTTGCAGCGCGTTCCCCTCAAGGTCGGCGCTGGCAAAGCGCGCCCACTCGCGCTTGGCGCGGCGCGTGCGGAAGTCAACCACCAGTTCGCCGGGCACATTGGTGCGCTCGAGTGTAATGAACGCGCCGGCCGGAATCTGATGGTCATTCATCCACTTTTCCAAACCGGCCACGTAGCGACCCTCGGGCACGACCCAGCCCTGGTAGCGAGTGCCCCAGCGGCCGTCGATCAGCGTCACCAGCGAGCGGCCGCCATCGGATACAGGGAAGAAGGCACGCGTGCGCCCGCTAAGCGGCAGTGTGCCGTAGCGCCGGTGCGGATAGATCAGCGTAATCGTCGTGTTGGGTACGAGGCTGGGAACGTCGCTGGCGAGGGTGCTTTCGCCCCACTCGTCGTCCAGTTCCCACTCGTACTGGAGCATCTCCACGCTCAGCAGCGCACGGTTGTAGCGCTGTGGCGTGTGGCGCAGGATGGCGGGCGTCGTCACCACAGCCTCTGGCTCCATGCGCGAAAGATACCAGGCCGGCTGCCCACCCACA
>CAYJNV010000196.1:0-8552 GCA_964370975.1 uncultured Caldilineaceae bacterium
TGTATGTGCCCACGCTCATTATTTAGATCGGGTGCTGTTGGTTATTATTCCCCCAAAACGGGGGCCCTGTGGCCCCGGTTTGCGCGCCTATGCACAGAGCGCGCTTCTTGCCCGCGGCCGCCCCCACGCGGTACTATGAACCCGCCGATGCATTCCAAACCATTTCGCGCGCATGCGCGCCGCAAGGACAGAGGGTCAACATGGCCATTTCCAAACAGGACGCGATGAATTACCATGCCGAGGGACGCCCCGGCAAGCTGAAAATTGTTGCCACCAAACCAATGGAAACGCAGTTTGACCTTTCCCTCGCCTACTCTCCGGGCGTTGCCTTCCCCGTGCTGGAGATTGCCGACCACCCCGAAGCGGCATATGACCTGACTGCCAAGGGCAACCTCGTGGCCGTCATCAGCAACGGCACGGCCATCCTGGGGCTGGGCAACCGGGGCGCGCTTGCCAGCAAGCCCGTCATGGAGGGCAAGGCTGTCCTCTTCAAGCGCTTTGCCGATGTCGACGTCTTCGACATCGAAGTGAACTCGTCGGACCCCGACGAGATTGTGCGCTTCGTGGAGATGATCTCGCCGACCTTTGGCGGCATTAACCTCGAGGACATCAAGGCCCCTGAATGCTTCTACATTGAGCAGGAGGCGCAGAAGCGCTGCAACATCCCCGTCTTCCATGACGACCAGCATGGCACCGCCATCATCTCGGGCGCTGGGCTGATCAACGCGCTGGAGATTGTGGGCAAGCCCATTGCCGATATTCGCGTCGTCATCAACGGCGCAGGTGCAGCCGCAATTGCCGTGGCCGACCTCTACGTGGCCCTCGGCGCGCAGACGCACAACATCATCATGTGCGACACCAAGGGGGTTATCTACAAGGGCCGCACCGAAGGCATGAACGAATACAAGGCCCGCTATGCGAATGATACCGTCCTGCGCACGCTCGCCCAGGCGCTTGAGGGGGCCGATGTCTTCATCGTTCTCTCCGTCAAGGATGTGCTCACGCGCGAGATGGTGCGCTCCATGGCCGCCGACCCCATTATCTTCGCCATGGCCAATCCCGACCCCGAAATCACCTACGAAGAAGCGCAGGCCGCCCGTAACGACATCATCTTTGGCACGGGGCGCAGCGACTACCCCAACCAGGTCAACAACGTGCTCGGCTTCCCATTCATCTTCCGCGGCGCCCTGGATGTGCGCGCCAGCACGATCAACATGGAAATGAAGATGGCCGCGACGCGTGCACTGGCCGCGCTCACGCGCGAGGACGTGCCCGACAGCGTCATCAACGCCTACGGCCTCTCCGCACTGCGCTTCGGGCGCGAATACATCATCCCCAAGCCGGTAGACCCGCGCGTGCTCATGTGGGTAGCCCCTGCCGTGGCGCGCGCTGCCATGGAGAGCGGCGTGGCACGCAAGCCGATTGACCTCGACGCCTACCTCGACCAGTTGGCCGCGCGCCTGGGCATGCGCACGCAGGTGATGCGCATTATGGAACACAAGGCGCAGCAGCAGCCCAAGCGCGTCGTCTTTGCAGAGGGTGAGCGCCCCAAGATTGTGCGAGCGGCCCACGCCGTTGCCTCGCAGGGCATTGCGCAGCCAATCCTCCTGGGCCGCCCCGAGCAGATTGCCGCCACAGTGCGCGAACTGGCGCTGGACTACTCGCCAATCGTCATTGACCCCGCACAGTCCGAAGCGCGCGCCGCCTATGCCGAGCGCTTCTACACGGCGCGCAGCCGCAAGGGCGTTACGCAGGCGCTGGCCAATGACCTCATGCGCCAACCCAATTACTTTGGCCCGATGATGGTGCAGGCAGGTGATGCCGACACCTTCATCTCCGGCCTCACCTACAACTACCCCGAGGTGCTGCGCCCGGCGCTCCAATGCGTGGGTGCAAAGCCGGGACGCTGGGTGAGCGGCGTCTATGTCATGCTCGTCCAGGATCGCGTCTACTTCTTTACCGATGCCACCGTGATTATCGAGCCGACCGCCGAACAACTGGCTGCGATTGCGCTCAATGCCGCCGAACTGGCAGTGCGCTTTGGGCAGGAGCCGCGTATCGCCATGCTCAGCTCCTCCAACTTCGGCAGCACGCCCCACGCCGAGGCCGAGCGCGTGCGTAAAGCCACCGAGATCGTGCACCGCCTGCGCCCGGATCTGCCTATCGACGGCGAAATGCAGGCCGATGTCGCCGTAGTGCCCGAGCTCATGGCGCGCAACTTCGCCTTCAGCAACGTCAAGGATCCAAACATCCTCGTCTTCCCAAATCTGGCTTCCGCCAACACTGCCTACAAGCTGCTCAGTCACCTGGGCGGTGCGGTCGCGATTGGGCCCGTGCTTGTGGGCATGAACGAACCTGTGCACGTGCTGGCCACCGGCGCCGACGAGCGCGACATCATCAACATGACCACGCTCGCCGTGGTTGACGCCCAGAGCTTCGAAAAGGCGCAACTGGCCTGATAATTCATGCAGACGACGCCCTTCTGGACCGACGATTATCCGCGCCCAGATGACCTGGGCGCAAGCCCGCTGCCCGATCACGCCGACGTCGCCGTGATCGGCAGCGGCTATACAGGCCTGCACGCAGCCCTGGCGCTGCGTGCGGCCGGGGCCAGCGTGGCCGTCATCGAAGCGCAGACCATCGGCTGGGGCGCCAGCAGCCGCAATGGCGGCATGGCCACCAGCGGCCTCAAGGCCGAGATGCCGGGCGTCTTCAAGCGCTATGGCCCCGCAATGGGCCGCGCCTTCTGGGAATGGGCGCAGGACGCCATCGACCGGATTGGGCGCACTATCGATGAAGAGCAGATCGACTCCTGTTTTGAACGTTCAGGCTGCGTCTTGTTGGCTGCCAAGCCCAGCCACTTCGTGGTCATGCGCGAGGCTGCGGCATGGCAGCGGCGCGAGCTTGGTTTCGACGCCGGATACCTGGTTGCGCCCGGCGATATGCATACGGAGATTGGCAGCACAGCCTATTTCGGCGGCCTCGCCGAAACCACCACCGCCTCGCTCCACCCGGCGCGCTACGTCTTCGGGCTGGCACAGGCGGCGGCGCGCAAGGGCGCGACACTGGTTGAAGATGCGCCCGTCACCAGTCTGTTGCGCGAGCAGGGACGCTGGCGCGTCGTCACCCGCCGCGGCTCGCTTATTGCCGATGAAGTGCTGCTCGCCACCAATGGCTATACCGGGACACTGGTCACCGCCGCGCGCCAGGGCATCTTCCCAGCGGGCAGCTATGTCATCACCACAGAGCCGCTCGCGGCCGCGCTGCAGGTGGAACTCAGCCCACGCGGCCGCATGTTCTTCGACAGCCGCCATTTTCTGAACTACTTTCGCCTGACACCCGACGGCCGCATGCTCTTCGGCGGGCGACATGACCTCTCAACCACGCTCGACATCGAAGAAAGCGCACGCAGGCTGCGCGCGCGTATGGTCGAGCTCTTTCCGCAATTGCGCGACACACGCCTTTCGCACACGTGGACGGGCAAGCTCGGCCTCACTTTCGACCTCATGCCGCACATCGGCCGCGCACCCGTTACGCAGGGCAGCGCCTGCGATGGCGCGATCTGGTACGCCTACGGTTATGCCGGCCACGGTGTCGCGATTGCCGGCAAGCTGGGCCGCGAAGTGGGCGAGATGATCGCCGGGGTGCGTCCACACAGCCTCTTCAGCCAGATTCCCCACCGGCGCACCTGGTGGACACCCTTTGACCGCTACTACCTGCCGCTTGTCTCGGCCTGGTTCCGCACCCTTGATCGCCTGTCGTGAACCCATTGCATACTCTGGGGCGCCACCCGTGAACTGGCAGCCGATTGCTGAAATTGCAGAGGCCTTGCGCGAGAAGCCTGGCGTGCCGGGGCTGATCGTGGCAGCGCGCCGCGGCCGCGAAGCCGTTGCGGTGCATGCCTTCGGGACCGACGCAGCAGGTATACCACTCGCTACCGATACGCTCATGCCGGTGGCGTCGATCACGAAGCTGGCGACCGCGCTTACTGTCCTGCGCACCGTAGCCCTGGGCGCGCTCTCGCTGGATGCCCCGCTTGCAGATGTGCTGCCCGATGCGGCGGCGGCGCAGCCGGGCGTGACGCTGCGCACCCTGCTTTCGCACACAGCCGGCCTGCCCGAGGATTTGCAGCCCGGCGCCGCGCCCTACGGGCCGGGGCTATCATGGGAGAGCGTTCAGCCGGCGCTGCTGCGCACGTCGCAGAGTACGCCGCGCAGGCAGGTGCGTTACAGCAATGTGGGCATCGGCCTCGCCGCGCTGGCGGTGGAGCGCGTGCGCGCGCAGCGCTTTCAGGAAGCATTGTGCGAACTCGTCCTTGCGCCGCTGGGCATCGAAGCCTATCTGGGCGCCGAACCGCCGCGCACACCCGGCCGCATCACGGGGCTGCTGGGTGACCACGCCGGCACACCGCTCGAGCCCTACAATTCACCCTGGTATCGCTTGTTGGGCTTCCCCTGGGGCGGCCTGATTACGACGGCCACCGGTGCGCTTGTACTCGCTCAGGCGTTTGCGCCCGCCGACAAAGACTTTCTTCCGCCCGCACTGCGCGCCGAAGCCACGTGCGACCAGAGCAACGGTCTGTCAGGTGGCTTCATCGGTTGGCTCGAGTGGGATCCCTGCCCGTGGGGCCTGGGCGCGGAGCTGCACGGTCACAAGACACCCCACTTCGCGCCGGCGCGCGCCAGCGCCACCGCCTTTGGCCATGGCGGCCAGAGTGGCGCTTATGTCTGCTGGGACCCCGTCGCCGACGCCGGCTGGGCGCTGCTGGGTACGCGGACCATGGAGCGGTGGTGGCGGCAAATGGCCCCGATTGGGGACGCGCTGCTTGAGCAGATTACCTATGTATCGTAGTATTTCAGTTATATGTCGTTGCCTCAAAGATCCGACGTATAGCACTCCGCATTTCACACGGCAATCCGGCTGAAACGGCGCGCACCAATGAGCACACATAGAGAACCGCACGCTCTGCCCGTAAGCGATGGCCATCTGCTCTTTCACGGCCATCGCGTTTGGCATCGCATTGTGGGCCACGGCGAAGAGGTTGGTCAACTGCCGCTTGTTGTGCTCCACACCGGGCCGGGGACTCCCAGCGACTACCTCGAGCCAATCGCCTCACAGGCTGAGGGACGGCGCGTCATCTTCTATGACCAGCTCGGCTGCGGCCTGTCCGACCATCCCTACGACAGCGACCTTTGGACGATTGACCTGTTCGTCGAGGAGCTGAGCGTCGTGCGGCGCACGCTGGGGCTCAACCACATCCATCTCTTGGGCCACGGTTGGGGCGGCATGCTCGCGCTCGAGCACGCGCTCTCGGGCGCGCCGGGTCTGGCCAGCCTCACGCTCATCTCCACAACCGCCTCGGTGCCTGCGTGGATGGCCGAGGTGCAGGACCTGATTGCGGCGCTGCCTATGGGCGCACGCCTGGCGCTCACCCAGGCAATCCAGGAGCAATCCACGGAGACGCCAGGCTACACAGAGGCGGCGGCGCTCTTCGACCAGCGCCACGGTTGCCGCATGCAGCCGATTCCCCCTGCACTGCGCCGCAGCCGCGAGTCCGCCCGGCGCTTCCGCGAAGTCAAGGAGACGCTGTGGGGGACGCACCCGTTTGCACCCACAGGCCCGCTGGCTGCCTGGGACGTGACGGCGCGGCTGGACGCAATCAACATTCCCACGCTCGTGTTGGGTGGGCGCTACGACGAGACGCCGCCGCACACGACGGCATCGCTGCACCGCGCCATCCCCTACTCGGAGTATGTGCTCTTTGACGAGAGTGCGCACCACCCCCACCTGGAGGAAAGCGACCGCTTTCACGCCGTCCTGGCCGACTTTTTGACGCGCGTCGAGGCATACTTGTAGGCACATCCACACCGTTGCCTCTCCCAATCACTCCTCATTCCACGATCACATCAGCGATGTCCATCCATTGTGATTCGCGTTGCGCCGCCACACCGTGGCCAATGCGCCCCTGCGGCGTGGCTACCAGAAACTGATTGTCCATCCAAATCACCACGCCCAAGGGGCCGCGCGGCGCGCGGCGGCTTTTTAGCACGCACCGGTCATCGACGAAGAAGTGCACCGCACGTGCATGCCACTCAATGCTATAGCTGTGCCACGCCACCATGTCAGCAGCAACTACGGCCTCGTCAACGCCAAGCACATGCTGCGCCACGGGCCAGAGCATGTGATAAGCAAGGCGATTGCGCATGAGGGGAATCGCTAGCGGCGCGGTGGGCAGGAGTGCAAGCAATGGCAGCGCGTCCGCGTCCATGACGGCCGCCTTCCAGCCGCTGCCGGGCACGCCCAGCGCGGGTGCGATGTTCGACGGCGGTGCTGCCAGGAAAAACCATGCGACGTGTGGCAGAGCAGGCGCACGCCGGCCATTCATCGCGAATGGGTCATTCCAGAAGCCGAAACCCGCCGTGCCTGTCAGCGCATTGACGCCATGCGAAAAGCGCGCCCGCAGCGAGAGCCGTGCAGGCGGCCGCCACGCAAAGTTGTGGCGCGGCAGATGCGCGTGGTCATCAACCTGCGCGTTGCTGTAACATCCCGCGGACGCGGGCAGGTTGATCAACCGCAGCCCCTCGCCTGTTCGCACGAGCGCGCCGCCGTCGCCGCATTGCGCCCTCCAGCGCTGCACTGGTTCACGGCCTGGTTGCATGGCAGCCTCCCGGTTTGCGCCCGAGCGCAATGCCTACTTGCGCGCCATCCACACGCGCTTCGGTGACGGTCGGCGCAAGACCGACTTCGCGCATGAGCCCGACCAGGCTGTAGAGGAGCGCTGCGGGCGGCCCCGCAGGCGCCGCAACGACCGACTGTACGTCGGCAACCCAAAGCCCGCCAATCACAAGCCGGCCTCCCGGCTTGAGAACGCGCGCGACTTCGGCCATTGTTACGGCGTCAACTATATAGGGCGCGGGAAAGGTGGCGACCACGCTATCGCACGATGACGCCATAAGGGGCATCTGCTGGGCGGCTGCCTGGATGCGCAGCGGTCTGCGTCCGGCCCCGCGGGCAGCCTGCCGCTGCATCGCCGATGAGCGTTCGACGCCCGTCACCTGCCAACCGGCGGCCGCCATCTCGCGCAGCAGCGCTCCCGTGCCGAAGCCTATCTCGAGCACGTCCGGACCTTGCACCCAGGGCAGCACGGCGCGCCGCCACGCAGCCCAGTGGCCTCGGCTTACGCCCCACGCCACGGTGTCGTAACTCCAGGCAAACTCGGCGTAGAGCCGTTCGCACGCCCAGAGATAGGCGCGCCGCCGAAGCGAGGTCATGTAATCTTTCATCTTTCGTTCTCCACCGGTTCGTCCGACGGGTGAGAGCAGTAGAAAGGAGGCCGGCCGCGCTGCGCGTGATAGTGGTAGGATATGCCGTCAGCCTCCAGCACGATGCGCAGGCCCGGAACCAGCGCCTGGGTGTAGAACGTGCCCGGCCTTGGGCAGCCCAGTGACCCGTCGCGCCAGACCACGCTCTCAACGCCTACCACGCGAAATTTCTGCGGATCGACAGCAAGCCGGGCGGCCACGTCGGCGATTGCCAGCCGCAAGACCTGGTCGGGCGTCACATTCGTTGTGTTGAGCATCTTCAGTCCCCAAGGATGGCCCAGATGTGTCGCGGCCCTGGCGCAGTTTGACCCGTCATATGTACATGGTTATCATACGCTCGCCGTGTCTTGCATGCGAACTGGAGCCGGATCGTCCCGCCTTGCGGTGCGGTCGTCGCTGCCCGTCATCCGCCTGGTACGGCCACATGCAACGCAACGCATGCTTGCAGGAATTCCGACTTTCCACACGCCTCTGCATCAAGAGAAAGACACGCCCACTTCAGCAATCCTGCAGTCAATGTGACCCACTGCATTGAATGCGGCGCTTTGTGCTTGTCCGTTTGTTCGTCGCGCCGCCGTATCAAATAGGGCGCGTATACGTCATGTGAGATGTGAGTTCACCGGTTTGCGCTGGCCAGACGCCTTCACCATGTCTGACAACGCTTGCCAATCATGCCATCAGAAACCAAGGAGAACCCAGACCATGCGTAGGCGACTTCTCAGCACCCTACTCGTTGGAGCAATGCTGCTTGTCAGCGTCATTCCGGCCGGGGCCCAGGATGAGCCAACGGCGCCGGACCCTGGCTCCAGGATATTCCTGCCCGCAGTTTCGCAGCCCGATGGCACGATAAACGCCGCCAGTCGCATTAAGAACACGGCCGTTGCGGGCAACGGCAACCTCGAACGGGGTGGCGCCAATAAGGTAAAAGTTGGCTCGGCCTTCATCGTGCAGATGATTGACGCGCCGGTTGTCGCCTATACGGGGGACATCGCAGGCTATCCTGCCACGAAGCCCGCCAAGGGGCAGAAGATCGACCCGCTCAGCCCGCAGGTCGTCAAATATGCCGCCTTCCTGGAAAGCCGCCAGGATCAGGCCCTGGCCGCCGTCGGTGGCGCACGCAAGCTCTACAGCTACCGCTATGCCTTCAACGGCTTTGCTGCAGACCTCACCGAGGCGCAGGCAGCAAAAATGCTGACGGTGCCCGGCGTCGTCTCCGTTAGCCCCGACGAA
>CAYJNV010000197.1:0-8537 GCA_964370975.1 uncultured Caldilineaceae bacterium
GCATAGCCAATTACCACTTACCATTTACCAATGATCAGTTGTGCTTTGTATAGTGATGTGTCATGAGTCATCCTCGTGCCGCTTAAGCTCGCTGGCGCGCAGCACGGCGTCGTCGCCATAGCGTGCGCGCAGCCGTTCCAGCGCCGCAGCCAGGCGGGCCCGGCGCTCCTCCTCAGCCGCGTCGGGCACATCAAAGAGCGACTCCTGCAGCATGCCGGCCACCAGGCCGCTCACTCCCATTCCAATCAATCGCACCGGTTTGCCGTCCCACGCCCGCTCAAAGAGCTGCGCCACCGCCTGGAAGAGGACATGGTGCTCGTTGGTCGGCGTCTCAAGGTGCGCCTGGCGTGTGATCGTCTCAAAATTCGACCAGCGCAGTTTCAACCGCACCGTCGTCGCGACCACCTGCTTGCCACGGAGGACGAGTGCCACCTCACGTGCCTGGCCGTAGAGCGTGCTGCGCAACTGGTCGGCGTCGGCCACGTCGCGCACATAGGTCGTCTCCTGGCTCACGGACTTGCGCTCGCGCTGCGTCACAATGGGGCTATCGTCTCGCCCGCGCGCCATGCGGTAGAGTTCGGCCCCATGCTTGCCGAACTCGCTGATCAGGCGCGCCTCGGGCCAGGTGGTGAGTTGCCCAATTGTGTGTAGACCCAGCGCGGCTAACCGCTCGGCCGTGCGCGGACCCACGCCCCACAATTCGCCGCAGGGCAGCGGCGCGAGGAAGGCCGCCTCGGCGCCCGGCGCCACAACCGTGATGGCATTCGGTGGGCTGCTGCTGCGTGCCGCGGCCTTGCCCACATTGTTGGCAATCTTGGCCACGAGCTTGTTTGTGGCCACCCCCAGCGAGCAGGGCAAGTCCAGCTCGGCGCGGATGGTTGCCTGCAAGCGGCGCGCAATCGCTTCGGCCTCGCCCACCACATCACCGGCAAGCTCGGTCACATCCAGATAGGCTTCGTCAATCGAGAGCTGCTCGACCAGCGGCGTGAGCGCGTGCAGGCGCGCCATCACCTTGCGCGACACCTCGCCGTAGGCGCCGTGGCGACCGGGCACCACAATCAGGCCGGGGCAGAGTCGCAGGGCGCGCCCCATGGGCATGGCCGAGCGCACGCCGTGCTGTCGCGCCGCATAGGAGCAGGAGGCGACCACGCCGCGCTCTTCGGGGCGGCCGCCCACGGCGAAGGGCTTGCCGCGCAGCGCGGGGTTGTGCTGCTCCTCCACGGCGCAGAAGAAGGCGTCGAGATCAAGGTGGAGAATCGCGCGGGTGGCGAGCATGGGAACACATAACTGATCATTGAAGATTGATCATTGGTTGACTGGTTGACTGGTTGACTGGTTGACTGCGGAATCTGACACGGGTGACGCAGGTGGTGAACTCAACAAATCAACCAGTCCACCAGTCAACCAGTCAACCAATGATCAATCTTCAATGATCAATTTTCAATGATCAATTATCCTAGTACCCCAGCACCTTGTCCACAGCGTTCGGGATGGGTTCCCCGCGCGCGGCGGCGTTAAGCAGCGCTGCAAGTTGGTCGAGGCGGTCGACTTCGGCCTCGGAAAGCCAGCCGCCGCGATGCGGGCTCATGACGACGTTGTCTAGTTCGTGAAAGGGGAAGCGCGAGGGAGCCTTGTTGGTGCGTTCTTCGAGTGTCTGCGGATACTCATACCACACGTCAATCCCCGCCGCGCGCAATGGACCATCGCGGAGGGCAGCGTAGAGCGCCTCCTCGTCCAGCGTGGGGCCGCGTCCTACGTTGACGAGCAGCGCGCCCGGCCGCAGCGCGGCGAGTTCGCTAGCGCCGACCAGCCCGGTGGTGTCGGGCGTCTCGGGAAGCACCATAATCAGCGCGTCGGTGCGCGGCAGGAGCGTGGGGAGGTCGGCGATGGTATGCACCTCAGTACCCTCTGCGTCGCGCTCGCAACCGGCTGCGGGAGGTGTGCGCTTCACACCAATGACCTCCATGCCCAGGCCGCGGCAGTTGCGCGCAATCCGCCGCCCAATTTGGCCGTACCCCAGAATGAGCGCCGTCTTGCGGTCGAGAACCGTCGCCGCGGTGACGATGTAGCGCGAGGTCCAGTCACCGGCGCGCAGGTCGCGGTCCATGGGCACAATCAGCTTGGCCGCGGCCATGAGCAGCGCAATCGCCATCTCCGCCGTGGGCACGACGTTGTAGTGCAAATTGTGCAGCGAGACCTCGGGCCGGGCCTGAAGCATGCGTTGCGTCTCGGCGGGCACACCGGCGAAAGGGACGATGAGCGCGCACAGGTTGGCGCACGCGGCGAGTTGCGAAGCGTCTGGAAAGCCGCCCACAAGCACGTCGATGCTTGTAGGCTCGACAAGCTCCAGGCCTTCAGTCACGCGGATTGCGGAGTCAAGTTGGGCCAGCAGCGGCTGCGTGCCGATGCTGGAGTGAATGTTAAGCAGGTGGACGTGCAGGCTCATGCGGGGCAGTTTCGTTTCGTGGATGCGTGCGGCTGAGTGAAAAAACCGCCGTGGTGGCGCGCAGGTTTTTCAACTTGCGCGGCTGAATGCGCTGCCCGCCGGCAAGGTAAAGTTCCTGGTCAATTGTCAGCCCGATCGTAACACAAAAGTGCGCAAAGTCGGTGATAGTGAACGGCTGGCGGCGAGGCGACTCGTACCACTGTTGCGGCAGGTCGGCGGCAAGCGGCATGCGCCCCGTGATGAGCAGGTCGAGCCGGCAGCGCCATGAACCCCAGTTGGGGAATGAGACAATTGCCTGCCTGCCCACGCGCAGCATCTCGCCCAGGATGTAGGCCGGATTATCAAGAAAGGGCAGCGTCTGTGCGAGGATGACGATATCGAAGGAGTCGTCGGGATAGTCGGCCAGCCCCTCACCCAGGTCCCCCTGGCGCACGCTCAGGCCGCGCCGCACACAGGCGAGGACGCCCATCTCGGAGAGTTCGATGCCGCGCCCGCGCACCTGCTTTTGCAGCTTGAGCGACTCGAGCAGCGCGCCGTCACCGCAACCCAGGTCAAGCACGCCGGCCTGGGGTGGCACGAGATCGGCAATGGCCTGCAGATCGGGCCGCAGAAGCGGCATTTCGGGGACGGCCTGCGCAATAGCTGTCATGCAGGGTCACTTTCCAGCAGGGCAGGCGTTGCAAGGGCCGACTTGGGCGAGAACACATGCGCCTCGCGAGCGATGCGGTCCAGGAAACTCCCCAAGAGGTTGGTCATCGTCTCCACCTCAAGAAGGAACGCATCATGGCCCCAGGTGCTTTGCAGGTCGAGGTACGTCACATCTGCGCCTACGGCATGCAGCGCGGTCACCAAACGCTTGCTGTGGTAGGAAGGGTAGAGCCAGTCACTGGTGAAGGAGATGACCAGGTACTTGAGATCGACAGAGTTGACGAACGCGGCTGCGAGCGAGCCGGTCGCCTGGCTGAGGTCGAAGTAGTCCATGGCCTTGGTGATATAGAGATAGGAGTTGGCGTCGAAGCGGCGTGTGAATTTGTCACCGTTGTATTTGAGATAACTCTCTATCTCGAATTCGGTTTGAAATTCGTAACCATACTGCTCGAGGTTGCGCAGCCGCCGCCCAAACTTCTGATGCATGCTCTCTTCGCTCAGATAGGTGATGTGCCCCACCATGCGCGCCACCGCCAGCCCAGCATCGGGACGGCGGCCGCCCGCATAGTAGTCACCGTTCTGCCAACTGGGGTCGGCGTAGATGGCCTGACGCCCGACCTCGCTAAACGCAATCAGCATGGGGCTGTGCTGCGCCGTCGTGGCTACAGGGATGGCCGCAACGAGACGCGTGGGGTGATGCGCCGCCCACTCGAGCACCTGCATGCCCCCCATGGAGCCCCCCGCCACACACAGCAGCCGCTCAATGCCAAGGCTGTCGATGAGTTTGATCTGCGCCCTCACCATGTCGCCCACGGTGACGACCGGAAAGTGCAGCGCATAGGGCGAGCCTGTGGCCGGGTTGATGCTGCTTGGCCCCGTGCTGCCGTAACAGGAGCCAAGCACGTTGGTGCAAATGACGAAATAGCGGTCCGTGTCAAACGCCTTGCCGGGGCCAATGCACTCGTCCCACCAGCCGGGCTGCTCGTCCTGCGGGCTGTGGAAGCCGGCCGCGTGCGCGCCACCACTCAGCGCGTGGCTGATGAGGATAGCGTTGGTACGCGCCGCATTGAGCGTGCCGTATGTCTCGTAGGCAATCGTTACAGGGCGCAGGCTCGCACCGCTCTCGAGTGCGAAGGGTTCGTCCTTGGCAAAGGTGAAAAATTGCGCCTTGACCAGCCCCACGGATCCACCGGTCGGACTGGTCGTTGCGCTTGTACTGTCCATGCGAGCTCATTTCCAGAATACCTGGGCGAAGCGAAGCCCGCACACGCGCAAGCCTCGCTTCGCCTGGGCCACAGCGGCTACGCCGACACCGCCAACGCCTGGTCCAAATCCCAAAGGATGTCCTCGATGTCCTCGAGGCCAATACTCAAGCGCACGAAGTCGGGCGTCACACCCGCCGTGTCCATCTCAGCCTCGGTGAGCTGGCTGTGCGTGGTTGTGGCCGGGTGAATGGCGAGGCTCTTGGCATCGCCCACATTGGCCACGTGGCTAAACAGCTTGAGATTGTTGATGAAGGCCTCGCCGGCGGCGCGCCCTCCCTTGATGCCAAAGCCAAGAATCGCGCCCGCACCCTTGGGCAGGTACTTCTTCGCGCGCTCGTGGTCGGGGTGGCTGGCCAGGCCGGGATAGGCGACCCAGTTTACGTCCGCATGCGCCTCGAGGAATTCGGCGACTGCCTGCGCGTTCTGCACGTGGCGATCCATGCGCAGACTCAGTGTCTCCACACCCAGCAACGTTGCCCAGGCGTTGAAGGGCGATTGGCTCGCGCCGATATCGCGCAGCGTTTGCACGCGCGCTTTGAGGATGAAGGCCAGCGCACCCAGGTCCACGTAGCGCAGGCCATGGTAACTGTCGTCCGGCTCGGTGAAGTTGGGGAAGCGGCCGCTGCCGTAGTCGAACTTGCCGCTGTCCACGATCACGCCGCCGATAGAGTTGCCGTGGCCACCCAGGAACTTTGTGGTGCTGTGCACAACAATGTGCGCACCATGCTCAAAGGGGCGGCAGAGGTAGGGCGTGGCAAAGGTGTTGTCAATCATCACCGGGATATTGTACGCCTGCGAGATCGCGGCCACTTCCTCGAACGGGAAAACAGTAATATCAGGATTGCCCAGCGTCTCGCCGTAAATGATCTTTGTATTGGGGCGAATGGCCCGCTCAAATGCGCCAGGGTCCTTCGGATCGACGAAGGTGACGTCGATGCCCAGGCGCGGGAACGTATAATTGAATTGGTTGAAAGTGCCCCCGTAGAGACGGCTGGAGGAGACAATGTGGTCGCCCGCTCCACACAGGGCGAAGATGGCCATTGTCTGCGCAGCGTGGCCGCTGCTGGCCGCGAGCGCGCCAACGCCGCCCTCGAGGCTGGCGATGCGCTGCTCGAGCACATCGGTGGTGGGGTTCATGATGCGCGTGTAAATGTTGCCAAACTCCTTGAGCGCAAAGAGGTTGGCGGCGTGCTCGGTGTCGCGGAACTGGTAACTTGTGGTTTGGTAGATGGGTACGGCGCGGCTGCCGGTTGCGGCGTCAGGCGTCTGCCCGGCGTGAAGCTGGCGTGTGCTGAAGCCGTAATCGCGTTCGTTTTCTGCCATGTGCGTGTTGCCTCCTGAATGGGCCGCGCAAGATGTCTCACAATGCGGCTCGTTGACGAAATCGCCCCTGCTTGTGCTGCAAAAAACAAATCCCCTCCATCTACAAGATGAGGGGTGTGGCACAAGGGTGGCTCACTGCCATCGGCCGGTAACAAAACATCCCCAGATATGCGGGGATGAGGGCTGCGCGACGAAGGCATCCTCTCATCTTCCAGATTCCTCTGCCGGATTTGGCACCCTTACCGCAGCGGGGGGCTTCATCGCCGCACCACTGCCGGGTTGCCGAGGCTTCATCGGGCCGGTCCCTCCGCCTCTCTGGATAAGAGTACTGCTATTCAGTTGTGGGGCGGATAATAACCGACGGACGTGCGGCTGTCAAATGGACCAAGCGGCCCATCCGCAAATTGATTCAATGTTAAATACTTCTGTCAGCTTGTATATGTGCACGGCTCGCAAACCATATCCTTGGATAGCGGTGTCAATCAGAACCTTCCGCGATAATGCGACACAGGCTTTCTTCACATGCGCGCAATCGGTCTCGCTTGTGCTGACGCTGCTTGATGTTGAGGCGGCGCCTGCCGGAGCCATCATCAACGTGGTGTTGGTCGCGCCCGTGCTTCGCTCGCCCCGCCTGAGTGGGTGGATTCGTGCGCTGGGCTCGTTGCCTGCAGCCATGTGGTAAAACATACTCCTGACCCAAACCGCCGTGCACACTCGTTATTGTTGCCAAATGCCAAGAAGTGAAAGGATTACTTGTGACCAAGCCCAGAATTCGCACCCTTGTCGCCGGCATTCTCGGCGGCGCCATCGTGCTGGCAGGGGCGTTTGTGGCCGCCCAGTTTCGCCGTGATATTGGTGCGGCACACGACCGGCTGGAAGACCGAAGCCAGATCGCAGAAACACCTTGCGGCCCTATCGAGTACGCACTCGCGGAAACTGGTGCTCCTGTACTCGTAATCCACGGCAATGGCGGCGGCTTCGACCAGGGACTGGGGTTGGCCAACAGCTATCTCGATCAGGGCTTTCAGGTCATTGCGCCGTCGCGTTTCGGCTACCTGCGCACGCCACTGCCCAAGGACGCCACACCCGCGCTGCAGGCGGATGCTTATGCATGCCTGCTGGACTCCCTGGGCATTCAGCAAGCCTCGATCCTGACCACATCTGCTGGAGCGACTGCGGCGTTGCAGTTTGCGCTGCGCCACCCAGAGCGGTTGAGCGCGCTTGTGCTTCACTCGCCCAACGCTCCTGGCCCGGTGGACATGGCGCTGCCGCCGGCTGCGCTCCTCAAACGGCTCTTTCGCAGTGACTTCGCTTTCTGGGCGATGACGGAGTACTTGGGGCCGGCCATGCACTCACTTGTAGGCGTACCCAAGGGCTTTAATTTGAGCGCGCAGGATCGCGTCGACGTGTCAGATGCGTTGCAGAGCGTACTGCCGGTCAGCGTCCGCTCTGCGGGCATGATTTTCGATACTTATGTCTCAAACCCCGACATCAACAACAGCTACCCGTGGGCTTCGATTACCACGCCGACACTCGTCGTGAGCGCCGTTGATGACCCGATGGCGCTGCACGCCAATGCGCGTGCTCTGGCAGAGTCCATTCCCGGTGCGCAATTGCTTGCCGTTCCGAATGGGGGACACATGATGCTTGGCCGCGCGTCCGAAGTCTCCGCTGCAATTTCGGAGTTCCTTCGAACACATATAAGTGATTCAGGAGAGTATGCCGTCCAATGAAGATTCTGATCGCTGTCCTTCTCATTATTCACGGCTTGATCGTTGCGGGCCAATCTGCGGGGAGCTTTGTCTCAGGAACACCGATTCCAAATCCAGCATGGCTGCAGTGGTGGCCCACTGGGCTCGGTCAGTCCTGGCTTTTCTCGGGGTTGGGGCTTGAAGCTACCCCGGTGCGCGCGCTTGGCGGGACTGTGTGGCTGGCGGGTGGGCTGGCATTGGTCGCGGCAGGGTTGGCGCTGCTGGGAGTGGGTTTCATCCCGATCGGCTGGCACACCCTCGCCGTCACTGGCTGCATCCTGTCGCTCGCCATGCTCTCAGTCTATCTCCACCCCTTCCTGGCGGTGGGCATGGGTGCAAGTCTGGCCGTGCTGTATATGGTCATGTGGGCGGACGCAACGCTGCTGGCGAAGTGGGGTCTCTAACAGGCGCGGGCTTTGCTTTGATGGGCGTTCACGTCCTCAGCGAATCGAATTTCTGTCACTCACAGTCAACTGCGGCGATGGCTTGCAGCGCTTCAGCCCGCCGCAAAGTGATAGTCTGCATAGTCGCACACGGGCTGGAAGCCAATCTTCTCGTAGACGCGGTTGGACGCGGGGTAGTCCAGGTCGGTGAAGAGTGCACAATAGGCCCAGCCTGCATCCAGCAGCAATTCGCTCACGGCGGCGGTGCAGGCGGCGGCATAGCCCCTGCCGCGCAGCGCCGGCGGCGTGTAGACTGGTCCTAGCGTGACGCCATGAGGCATGGGGCGGCTCTTGGCGACGAGACAAACGGGCGCGCCGTCATCCTCCCAGAAGTAGATTTCTCCGGCCCCGAGTTTGCGCTCGATTGACTCGGGGCTGGGGCGGCCGGGGTCATCGCCCATCACCTCGTCCCAGAATTCCAGTGAAAACTCCACTGCTGAGGCCGCATCGGCGGGCCCTGCCTTGCGCAGCGCACCAGAGGCCGTCGGCGGCGCAATGACTGCGCGCAGTTCATACGCTCGCAGTCGCGTCCCCAGCCGCGCCTGCCCGCCCGTCTGCAGCACCCACGCATGAGCAAAGTGCTCCGGCCATGGCACGCGCCCGTTGACGCCGTTGAGATCGCCCGCGTGCGACCGTGCATCCTGCAGCAGGCGCGCGATAA
>CAYJNV010000198.1:0-2318 GCA_964370975.1 uncultured Caldilineaceae bacterium
ACTGCCCACTGCCTATTCCCCACTCCCCGCCGTTTCTGTCGTTCCCGCCGGCGGCATGGGCGCTTCCAGCCCCTCAGCCTGGGTAGTGGGAACACGTCTGGTTTCCATGTACCAGTCGGCAAAGCTCTCAAAACGCTGCGAGGGGTGGTTGAGCGCGCCCATCTGTACATTGTTGACGCTTGTGCTCACACCGTAGGTGTAGACCGGATAGTAGAGCAGCAGCGCAGGCGCCTCGTCGGCAAAAACCTGCTGGAATTCGCCATAAAGTTCGCGCCGACCGCTCTCGTCCAGTTCGGCACGCGCCTTTTCCATCACGCGGTCAGCCTGCTCATTCTTCCAGCCGCTGTAATTCTGGCCGGCCCCCGCCACCTGCGTGCTGTGCCACAAGGGATAGGGGTCTGGGTCGCCCGGCGTCTCCCAGCCAATGAGCACGGCCTCAAAGGTGCGCGGCGCGAGCAGGTCATTGACGAGCCCCGCGAAGGTTACCGGGGTGGCCTGCGCATAGACGCCAATTTGCGCCCAATCCTGGGCAATGCGCGCAATCAGCGCCGAGCGCGTCGCATCATCATTGGTGTGCAGAACGAATTGGAGCGGGCGGCCATCCTTCTCGCGAATGCCGTCGCCGTTGCTGTCGACCCAGCCTGCGGCATCAAGCAGTGCGCGCGCCTTGTCCAGGTCGTACGCATAGCGCGCCACATTGGAATTAAAGGCCCAGTTGTCGGGCAATATGGGGCTGTGGGCGATGATGCCCTGGCCCGCTGCCACATCCTGTATGAGCGCCTCGCGGTTGAGGCCGTAGAGCAGCGCCTGACGCACCTCCTTCTCCTGGAAGAAGGGTACGTTGGGGTTGTCGAGGTTGAGGGTGATATTGATGTAGCTGGGCTGCGCGCTCGAGAAGAGCTGCAAATCATCGCGCACAATTGCCTCGGGCATCGATTCAGGCAATACGCGGCTGATGCCATCGATCTCGCCCGCGGCAAAGGCGGAGAAGAGGCTGGGATGGTCGGGATAGAAGCGCAGGTCCAGCGTGTCGATATAGGACTTCTTGCCTGCGAAGAAGGGGTTGGCCGCAAGCGAAATGTGGTCGGCCGCCATCTCCTGCACCTTCATGGGGCCATTGCCAATGGGCGTGGTGTTGAGTTTGGTGGCAATGTCCACCGGCGGCACCGTGGCAAAAATATGGCGCGGCAGCAGACCAATAGAGGTGTAGTCGAGGAAGGGGCTGAAGACCTCACGCAGCGTAAAGCGCACCGTGCGATCGTCTACCTTGCTTACCTGCACCGCCTGCCACAGGCTCGCAAGCGCGGGCAGGCTGTAGACATCGGGGTCCTGCAGAATGCCCACGGTGAAGACGACGTCATCCACGGTCACCGGCTCGCCGTCGTCCCAGTACTGATCTGCCTTGAGGCGGAAGTCGTAGATGAGGCCATCGCCCGAGATCGTCCAGGATTCGGCCACATCGGGCATCGCGCGGCCGTTCTTATCGGTGCGCGTGAGCCCCCGAAAGAGCAGCGCGCAGAGATCATAGTCAACCTCGGTCACGTCACAGCGAAGTGGATTGATGTACTTGGGATTGCCGGCGACGCCTTCGCGGAAGACACCCCCCTCGGCAGGGACCATTACCGTGGCCACATTGTAAGCCGAATAGCCCAGCAGCGTGGTCAGAATGAGCACACCGGCCAGGGCGAGAAGCACCTGCCAGCGTATGTGCCTGCCGATGGATGTGGCCGGCGAAAGCTGCGCGCCGGTGCTCATGGGTGGACGAATGGACACGGAAGGTGGCGTGGGGTCATTGTACAAAAGCCGCAGGCTGCAGGGAGCGCAGCGACGGTGCGCCGCCGGGGCATGCACACGCAGTGAGCGCGTGCGCCCCGCGTGCGCGCTTGCCTATTCGAAGGCAACTGCAACCAGTGCAAAGAGGAGGAAAAGGGCGGACACCGCAAAGGTGACGTTGAACATCGTCTTTTCAATGCCGCGGCGCGTGCGGTAAATATCGCTGCCGCCGAACATGCTGCCCAGGCTGCTCGAGGTCTGCCCCTGCACAATCACCAGCACAATCAGCACGACGGCGATGATCATGGTGGCGATCATCATAAAGTCCGAAAATGTCATGGTCTTGTCTCTCTCTTCACCCCCGGCCAGGGGTGCATACGGTGCGGGCGGCACGGCCCTGCCCGGTGGCAGCAAAACGTCATTCAGTATACCCCTGGCGTGGTCACCTGCCAAACCGGTGGGCGGGTGGACTTGGTGGACTGGTGGAATGATGGGCCGGCTGGCCGCCCCGCCGCCACGCCCCCCGTGCCCCCGTGATTAAGCCC
>CAYJNV010000198.1:2328-6123 GCA_964370975.1 uncultured Caldilineaceae bacterium
TTCTGGGGGGGCGGGGGGGCCCCCCCCCCCCCCCCCCCACCAGTCCACCAGTCATTCAGCCCCCTCACTCCCCCAGCGTGTACACATAGAGCGCCGCGTTGGCGTGCGCGTCGCGCACCACCTGCAGGGCGCCACCTGGATACCGTTGTTGCGCCAGCAACAGCGTCTGGCGGCCCGGCTCCGCCGGCAGAAGCAGATGCGTGCCCGCGGGCAGGGTGGAGGGCCACGCGGCGGGATCGCCTGTGGCAATGGGCGGCAGCAGTTGATCGGCGGGCGTCCCGGCCGTGGCGAGGCGGATAGCGGGCGCGTTCCAAGCGGTGGCGGCGTTCTCGGTGAAGAGCGCAATCGGCGCGCCCGAGGGCGTCAATTGCGCCACTGTGCGCGCTGTCGCAATGGCTGTATCGGGGTGGGTGCCCAGGTCGGCGGGATAGTCGCGCACGTTGACGAGCGCCGCCAGCAGCAACAGCCCCACCGCTGCCAGCATGGCCGCCGAACGCACCCACAGCCCCAGGCTGCGCTCGAGCGACGCTCGTATGCGGTCGAGCGCGAAGGCGAGCGCCAGGCCGCACACGGGCAAGAGCACGGCCAGACCACCGTTGATCACATTCGATTGCGAAAAGGGCGCCGCGGCGACAATGCCAAGCGCCAGCCAGCCGAGCAGAATCCACCCCAGGGGTTGGTCTACATGGAAGAGCAGCCCACCCAGCGCCAGCAGGAAGAGTGCACCCAGCAAGGGTCCAACAAGCGCGGGCACGGGCGCAACCAGCGGCTGCGTGATGACGATGTTGAACGCAGCGATCGCCTTGATTGCGCCTTGCGCAAAGCCGTCCAGCCCCGCCGACCAGCCTGCGGCCGCGCCGGCTGCGGCGCAGTTGCCCAGGCAAAGGCCGGGCGCGGCGGCCACCAATAGCGCCGCCAGCCACAGCCAGAAGCCGCGCCAGCCGATGCCCCCCGCTGCGGGCGCAAGCAGTTGCCTGCGCATCAGCGCAAGGCTCAGCCAGGCAAACGCACCGGCGCCCGCGAGCACAAGCCCGCTTGGGCGCAGGAGCAGCGCCAGTCCGCCAAATAGCCCAGCCGTTGCAGCCATGGGAAAACTGCCCGTGCGCGTGGCCCGCAGCAGCGCCCATAGCCCCAGCGTGCCCCAGAGGACCGGCGCCAGAAAGGTGGGCAGCCGCGCCAGGTGCATCAAGGGCAGCAGGATTGCTGTGGCCAGCGCCGCCAGCAGCGCAGGGCGTCGACCGTCGTCATCCACGCCCGGCACGGGCGCGCGCCGGAAGAGTTCGCACCCCAGCAGCCATGTAGCCGCCACCAGTGCAAGAGCCGTCGCGCTGCCCGCCCACAACAGCCCCGTAAAGGGGTTGCGCGCCGTGGCCATCCCCAGCGCTGTCACGAGTGTGGCGAGCCACGGCTGACCCGAAGGGCCGGCAGCCACAAGGCCGCTACGCGCCATCTCGGCCTGCGCCTGCGCTTGCAGCCCGGCGGCAATGGTCGCGGGCGGAATCACTGCAGGCAGCCACGCGCCGCGCCAAAGATAGAGCAGCGCCGCCAGTGCCAGAATCGGAATCAGCAGCGGCCAACTGCGTTCGGGGCTGCCTGCATCGTCGCCCCAAATCAGCACATCGCGCGCACGCTGCAACACGGCGGCGATGCCTAGCGCAAGCGCAATTCCTGCCAGCCACAGGCCGGTCTGAAGCCAGCCGTTGAACGGCGCCGCGGCGAGGCCGAGCGCAGGCCACAGCCACAGCACTGCAGCCAATGCCATCACCACCAGCAACAGCAGGGCGAATGCGCGATTGCCAATGGGCGCGGCGCCGATGGCGGCGCGTACGCGGCGCGCGCCCATACCTTCCCACGCGGGGGCCGCCAGGCCAAAGCAGAGACATGCCAGCAGCGACGCCGCCTGCGCCAGGGTGAGCAAATCCTGCGGCAGCCAGCGCTCGTAGCGGATCAAAGAGGGGACGCGAGCCAGCAGCCAGACGGGAATGGCATCTTGCAGCGACAGGCGCGCGAAGAGCCATGCCGCCAGCGCGGCAAAGGTCACGGCCAGCGCCAGAAGCAGAAAGCGCAGAATCTTCATGAGTCGAGAGAATGGCCCATTGGCCTGCTCTGTGCGCTGCGTGAGGGAGGAGGTGCGCCGCGCGTCCAGGGTGCGCGGGCGCGTATCACAAAAAAGGACCCGGCGGGCACGGCCAGCGCGCCAACCGGGTCTTCAGGCTGTGTAGGGCCAGGTCGCCGCGTACCGATTTCGGAAGCGCGGGACCTGCATTGTGGTCAGGCGCGCTACTGCGGCGCCTGCACCACTGTGTCAACTTTGTCGTTTGACGATACAGCCGCCGACGGCACAACGGTGGTGGCAACCGGCGCGGCCGGCACGTCGTTGGTCGCGGATGTCGCGGCGGTCGTTGACTTCGACGGCGACAGTTCGTCACCGGCTTCCTTGCGGAATTCCTTGATGCCCTTGCCCACTGCGCCAAAGACTTCGGGCAGCTTGCCGACACCAAAGAGCATTGCCACGATGATCAAGATCAATACCAATTCCATCGGTCCTGGCAGGAAGTTCATAGTCTGTGTCCTTGAACGAGCGCCGCACACATTCCATTGCCAAAGTGCATGACGGCCGGCGCGCTGAGCAGGTTGTGCTCGATTATAGCACGCTTTGAGGGCGCTGCAAATGATCGCGCAACAGCGAACTTCAACGCGAAGTTGTCAGTGCGCGCCCAGCAGCCGCCGCGCCAAACGCACCGCGCCGTCGGCAGGGCGCTGCACCAGGGTGACAGGCGCCAGAAGAAGCCCGGCGGCTGCAGCGGCCTCGCCCAGATAGTTGGCCATGATCCGGCTGCCGATGATGACGCCGCCCGCCAGCGCGCAAGGCACCGGGCCGCTCATATTCAGGGCGCGCACCACCGCCCCAATTGTGCAGGCCAGTTCGCTGCCGCCGTGGCGCAGAATCCCCAGCGCCACGCCGTCGCCCGCCTCCGCCGCCTGGTTGACCACCGAAGCCAGCGAGGCCACGCGTGCGGGCGACGCATCTTCTATGTACACCGCCGTAATCAGCGCCTCTGGGTTGGGCAGCGACCAGTGTGCCAGCACCCCCTCGGTAAGCAGCGTAGCGGGGCCGCGGCCATCGTAGGCACGCATGACGGCGCGCATGGCCGCCTGCCCCAGCGCGTAGCCGCTGCCGTCATCGCCCAGGATAAAGCCCCAGCCGTCGGCGCGGGCGACGCGCCCCGTCTGACTGCGCCCCACGCAAATAGATCCCGTGCCGCAGATGACGCCCACGCCCCAGCCCTCATCCGTGCCGGCGGCCAGCGCCAGTTCGGCGTCGTTGGTGACGACGTAGCGGCTGTGCGGGTGCGTCTCCGCCAGCCAGCGCAGCCACATCTGCTGATCCTCATCGCGATCCACGCCCGACAGCCCCAGGCAGATGGCCGCCGCCGCTTGCGGGGGCAAGCCCGCCGCGTGCCATGCGCCCGCCTCGGCCTCCACCAGCGCCTGGACTGCGGCCGCAAAGCCCACCTTCTGATGGTTGGAGGACGCGCCATAGCCCACGCCCAGCGCTTCTCCTGCGGCCGTGGCCAGCAGCGCAGCAGTTTTTGTGCCGCCGCCGTCAACGCCCAGAATGTACTCCGGATTGCCCATCATTTGGCCATACCTTCCTCAAATTTCCTGTACGCAGACGTTCACGCCTAATCGGCACACCGCAGGATGAAAATGGTTCGGTGTGCGTAGCGGAACGCCACCAGGGCGTCGTTTTTGTGGCTGCAACTACCCGGTGGCCCAAACTTAACGCCCCGC
>CAYJNV010000198.1:6133-8439 GCA_964370975.1 uncultured Caldilineaceae bacterium
GTGGGTTGGGGCGGCCCCCCCCCGGCTCCCCCCAAACGCCCCGCCGGGGCGCCCCCCCGCTACGAAGGGCGCGCGATTTTCAGGGTAGAAAGAGCGGGAACAGCGGGACCAGCACGGAGATGCCTATCGCGCTGTTTCCGCTGTTCCCGCCTATTCTGCGTTCAGGAATTCTCATTTCTGCTTCGTGTAGACCACTTCGCCGCGCACAAGAGTAGCCTGAACGTGCACGTTGGCGTCGAGCAAAACAAGGTCGGCGTCAGCCCCCTGGGCAATGCGCCCCTTGTGGGCCAAGCCCAGCAGGTCGGCGGGGGTGCGCGACGCCATGGTCAGCGCCTCGGCGAGCGTGCAGCCGCTCTGCGCAAGCAGCGCGCGCACCGCGCCGTCCATGGTGAGGACGCTGCCCGCAATTGTGCCGTTCTCCAGATGCGCGCCCTCTGCGTCCACAATTACCGAGTAGCCGCCCAGATTGAAGACGCCCTGCGGCATCCCCATAGCGGCCATGGCGTCGGTCACCAGCGTAATCCCCGCTGCGCCCTTGAGGCGGTAGGCCATCTGCACAATCGCAGGGTGCAAGTGGACGCTGTCCACTATCATGCCCACGGGCACATCGCTCAATAGCAATGCAGCGGCAATCCCCGGCTCGCGGTGCTTCAAATCACGCATTGCATTGAATAGGTGCGTTCCCCAGCCGATGCCCGCATCAATCGCTGCCTGCGCTTCGGCAAAGGTAGCGTTGGAGTGGCCCATGCTCACAATCACGCCGCGCGCTTTGAGCGCGCGGATGGCGTCAAGCGCGCCGGGCAGTTCGGATGCAAGAGTCACAATGCGCACGGCGGGGCTGGCGGCGTAGCGCGTGAGGATTTCGTCCACATCCACCGCGCGCATGTAGGCGGGGTTGTGTGCGCCCATTTTCTGGTGGCTGAAGTAGACGCCCTCAAGGTGAAATCCCAGCGCCTGCGCGCCGCGTGCCGCGTGCGACGCCTCGCCTGCGCCCTCCAGCCAGCCCGCATAGGACTCGATGGGTGAGGTGATACAGGTGGGCACAAAGCCC
Organism: uncultured Caldilineaceae bacterium; assembly: GCA_964370975.1. Classification (GTDB taxonomy): domain Bacteria; phylum Chloroflexota; class Anaerolineae; order Caldilineales; family Caldilineaceae; genus UBA5069. The sequence continues at coordinate 7,185 of CAYJNV010000198.1, forward strand.
GTAACGCCCGTCTCAGGCAGTCGCGCGGACACGTGCGCAATCGTGGCCGGGTCAATTGTGAAGTCGCAACCGTAGCCGCCGTTCAGTTGCAGGTCGATGAAGCCAGGAGCGATCACGCCTTCGGTTGTCAGGGCGGCCGCGGGGTCGAGGCCTGTGCGCAGGTCAGCGATGCGACCGTCGCGCACGGTGATGGTCATGGGGCGGATGACGCCGTCGGCCGACAGTGTGGGACCGCTCACTGTGAGAGATGCCATGGGGGCTCCTGTTGCGTGGCAGAGAAAGAATGTGGCGCACCCGCGCATGGGCGCGCGCGCGCGTGCGGTGGGTGCACTTGCGCTATTATACGTGGCGCAGCGCCATGCACGCACGTTTGCGGCGCTGCCAGGGCACACTCAGGACAAGAGGAGATTATCCGTGGCACGATTGATCGCACTTACCTGTGAGGCGCTGGCTCGTTCGGTCTATGCGGCCGCGGCCACCTCACCCCACAGCGTCACCACACGCCTCTTCCGCCAGGGGCTGCACAACACGCCCAAGCTGCTGCGCCGCACGCTGCAGGATGAGATTGACGCCATCGAGCCAGGCGCATGCGACGCGATCCTGCTTGCGTATGGGTTGTGCGGCCTGTCGACGGCGTCGCTCGTGGCGCGCCACACGCCTATCGTGATGGCCCGCGCCCATGACTGCATTACGCTCTATCTTGGCTCGCGCGCCCGCTACCAGGAGGAATTTGACCGCCACCCCGGCACCTACTGGTACAGCACCGACTACATGGAGCGCCAGGAACCGGGGCAATCCGTGGGTCTGGGCGCCGCGGGCATTGGCGAGGCAGAGGCCGAGTACGACGCCTGGGTGGCCAGGTGGGGCGTGGAGACGGCCGACCTGCTGCGCGAGGAGATGCAGCGCTGGGCCAGGCACTACACGCGCGCCGCCTTTATCGACACCGGGCTTGGTGAACTCGATCGCTATGAGGCCGAGGCGAAGAAGAAGGCGGCGGCCGAGGGGTGGGTCTACGAACGCGTGCCGGGCAACCGCCGCCTGATTACGCAACTTGTCCATGGTGATTGGCCCGCCGAGGATTTTCTCCTGGTGCCTCCGGGCTTCGCAATACGCCAATCGGCGGATGAGGGCGTTGTGGAGTGCGTGCCCGCCGCTGAACTGGAAGCGTTACACAGCACGGCGCCGGTTGGTGATGCGGTCTCGCGCCGCGAGGCGCGCAAGCGGCGGCGTGAGGCCCAGCAAGGCGACGCGTAGG
>CAYJNV010000199.1:0-8334 GCA_964370975.1 uncultured Caldilineaceae bacterium
GAAGATCACCTGGCGCGACGGCTTCGCCGCCATGCGCACGCTGGTCAAGTACCGTTTTGTGGACTAAGGTCGCAATACAACAAACAACTTTGACGCAAAGACGCAAAGGCGCAAAGGAACGCAAAGAGAAGCAAGGGCAAGAAACGCGTTTCTTGGCTTTGCCCTTCCTTGCGTTCCTTTGCGCCTTTGCGCCTTTGCGTCGGGGTTATGGCCCGGCGCTGATTGTGCTGGCCACGCTCGCGGGCTTTGCGCTGCGGCTGGTGCTGCTACACGCCTACCCGCTGCGCGAGGACGAAGCCATCTACAGCATGTGGGCGCGTGCGGCGTGGCATGACCCTTGGTATCTGCACGCCTGGCCCGACAAACCGCCCCTTTTCCTGTGGCTGCAGGCCGCAGCGCTGCGGCTGTGGGGCGCAAGCGACGCCGGTGCGCGCCTGCTGAGCATCTTTGCATCGACGGCGACCATTCCGCTGATGGCGGCCGCGGCGCGGCGCGTCTGGCCTGCTGCGGCCGCAAGAGCCGCAGGGGCGGCAGGGGCGGCAGGGGCGGCAGAGGCGGCTGTAGCCACAGCGTGGCTGCTTGCACTCAATCCCTTCGCCATCTCCTTTGCGCCGACTGCGTACACCGACCCGTTATTAGTCTTGTGGGGCATGCTGGCACTGGCGCTGGGGCTGCGCGGGCGCTGGCTGGGGGCGGGTGCGGCGCTGGGCGCGGCTATCATGACCAAGCAGCAGGGATTACTTTACTTACCCCTGATTGTAGCGCTACCGCTCGCATGCACTGTGGCCGGCGCGCGCCTGCGCGCATGGGCGCAGTTGACGCTGGGCGCGGCGCTCATCCTGTTGCCTCTGCTCGCGTGGGATGCAATGCGCTGGGCTACCGCCCCCTCACCGTGGGACCTTGGCGTGCGCAACTACGGTGTGCTGCGCCTGGCTCCGCCCGATAGTTGGCTCGAGAGGGCGCGCGGTTGGGGTGATCTCTTGCGCTACATGGGGGGCAACTGGGCGGGGTGGCTGGCGCTGGCGGCGTTGGCGCTGGGCGGCGCGTGGGCTGCCTTGCGCCGGACTGCACCTCACCCCGGTACACAATCAGCCAGTCAACCAGTCAACCAGTCAACCAGTCAGCCAATCAACCAATCAACCGGCGTACCCTGGCTGCTGGGCGCGTGGGCCATGGGCTTCCTCGTGCTCCACACACTGACCACGGTGCAGGTGTGGGATCGCTACCTGCTGCCGCTGGCGCCGCTGTTCGCGCTCTGGGTTGGGGGCCTTGCTGCAACGGGGAGCAAGGCGTGGGGAGCTGAGAGCGGAGAGCGGGGGGCGGGGGACCATCGCCCCGACGGTGCACGCTTAATAGCTGAGCTGGGTGCGCTCATAGTGCTGGCGCTGCTCGGCTGGCCCGCTGTCACGGCGGCGCGCGGCGGCTACTCCATTGGCGCGGATCACGGCGCCTACAGCGGCCTCAATGAGGCGCTGGCCTGGGTGGCGGCACAGGGACCGCAGAAGCAACTGCTCTACCACAATGCGCTGGGGTGGAACGCGCAGTACACACTGTACGATGCAATACAGGCGGGTGATGTGGAGTTGCGCTGGTTTGCCTCATCCACCGCGCTGGCCGACAATGCGGCCAAGAGCGCGTGGTTGGCGCGCACGCTCATCGTGCCCGACTGGGCTCCCGTCCACTATCTCGCCGACGCGCTGGCGCAGCGCGGGCTGCGCCTGGTCAAGCAGGTGCGCGCCGGACAAATGACCATCTACTCGATTGTCGAGGGCACGCACGCACAAGAGATGTGTGCATGGTGCGTCAGCCGCGTTGCGGCGCCCGCACCCTGGCCTCTCGCCTATCCGTTTGACCCGACCATCGCCGCACCCGCCCAATGAGCAAGCTCTCGCCACGCAAAACCCACCTGGTTGCCGCACTTCTGCTGGCGGGATTCGTGCTCGTCCTCTTTGCGCGCCTGCTCTTTACCAACCGTGTGCTGGCTTCGGGTGACATTCTGCTCTACTTCTACCCGTACCGCGACTATGCTGCGGCGATGCTGCGCAGCGGCCATCTTCCCTTGTGGAACCCCTACGTCTTCCTGGGCGCACCCTTCCTTGCCAACACACAGGCGGCGGTCCTCTACCCCTTGCACTGGCCGCTGCTCTGGCTGGACGTGACGAAGCAGATCGCGTGGAGCGCTGCTCTGCACGCCTGGCTGCTGGCCTTTGGCGGCTATCTGCTCATGCGCCGGCTTGGTGGCGGCTGGGTGGCCGGACTGGTGGCGGGGCTGGTGCTTGCGGGCAGCGGCTTCTACGGGGGCCTTATCGGCCACATCAACCAGATGAACGGGGCGGCGTGGCTGCCCTGGGTGCTGCTGCTGGTGACGTCGCCGCCTGCACCTGCCGCGCGGCGCGGCCGTGGCCAATTGCTGCTGGATGGTGCGCTTTTGGCGCTGGTGGTGGCGTTGATGGTGCTCGCCGGTCATACGCAAACGGCCTACATCAACCTCTTTGGCGCGGGCGTATGGGCGCTGTGGTTGGCGCTCGAGCCAGCCTGGCAGGCGCGCCGCGACAGCCGGCGCGCAGCGCTGCGCCGCGCGCATCTGGGGCCGCTGGCAGTCTACGCACTGGGCGTGATGCTGGGCGCGCTGCTCTGCGGGCCGCAACTGCTGCCCACGCTTGAACTCAGCGGCCTGGGCTTGCGCAGCGGCGGCCTGAGCTTCCGCGACGCCACCAGTTTTTCCCTGCCGCTGCGCACGTTGCTGTGGTCGCTGTTGCCCACCTACGGGCTCACCAGCCTCGAGGCGCGCTTTGACACCCCCGCCTGGAGCGAATTCGTCGCCTACCTGGGGCTGCTGGGGCTGGCGCTGGCGCTGCTGGGCGCATGGGTGGGGCGCGGGCGAGCACGCGCCTGCGGCTTGCTCCTGGTGATCCTGGGGCTGGGGCTGGCAATCGGCCGCTATAACCCCGGCTGGTTTGTGCTGCACGCCGTGGTGCCCGGCTTTGATCTCTTCCGCACGCCCGCGCGCTGGCTGATGCTCTATACGCTGGGGGGCGCGCTGCTGGCCGGGTTGGGCGCCCAGTGGCTGGTTGCGCGCCTGCGCAGCACGCGCCCGCGCCTGGCGCGCTCCGCCGCGGTTGCCCTGCCCGCGTTCATCGCCATGGAGCTTCTGGTTGCCGCATTGGCGCTGCCGCATACGCACCCTACCGCGCCTCAGGCAGTGTACGAGCTGCGCAGCGCCCCGGCGCACTTGCGCACCGACCCCGCGGCGGCCCTTGACCCAGCCGCGGCAGGACGCTTCCTGGGCATGAGCACCATTACCTACGACCCCGGCGATGAGGCCGACTTTGCGCGCGTCCTGCGCGGCACGCAGCCGCCGCAGCTTGACGCACGCGCCTTTGATGAACTGGTGATCGCCCTCAAGGTGCAGGAGCTGCTTGTGCCCAACCTGCCGCTCTTCTGGCGCATCCCGGCCGTGGATGGCTATGACGGCGGCGTATTGCCCCTGCTGCGCTACAACCAGCTTGTCTCGCTGCTGGCCTCGCCCGATACGCTGATCCCCGACGGCCGCCTGCGCGAGCAGCTTCGCGAAGTACCCGCTGCCAGGCTGCTGGGCCTGCTCGATGCGAAATACGTGGTCACCGACAAGACGCGCGACCTCTGGTTTGATGATGTCTTCTATGACAGGCAGATCGGGCTGCGGCTGGCGGACGGCGCAGCACAGGGCGAGATTGAGTCGCCCAGCGACTTCATCGCCACGCATGTTGACCTCATTGTCGCACGCGCGGGCGAGGCCGCACCGGGCACGCCGCTCGCGACGGTGACAATCAGCGCCTCCGCGCCCTTGACGGCGACACAACTCTTCACGCTGACGGCAGGCGTCGCGCTGGGGTCCATCAGCGCCGGTCCCATCCAGAGCAGCATTGCCTATACGGACAGCGAAAGCGGCGGGCATGAGTTCCGCCTGCGGCTGCCCCTGGCCGCACCCGCGGATGTTGCGCGCGTTGGCCTGCGCCTGCTGACGGGAGCAGAAAGCATGACCGTGCAGGCCGCGGCGCTCTATGACGCACGCACGGGCATGTTTCAGGCGCTGCTGCCCAGTGACCGCGGCCGCTTCCGCCTGGTGCACAGCGGCGACGTAAAGGTCTATGAAAATCTCGACCCGCAGCCCGGCCGGGCGTTGCTTGCCACCGCCGCGCAAACCGTCGCGAGCGCCGATGTAGCGCAGACACTCATGCGGCAGGGCGAAGTCGACTACATTTCGACACCCCTGGTGGAAGGCAGCACGGGCCTGCCGCAGGCTGCGCAGCCTGCAGTCGCCCCCGGCAGCGCCACCATCAGCGCCTATGCGCCCGAGCGGGTGGAGATTGCGACCGAAAGCGGCGCGCCCACGCTGCTTGTGCTGAGTGACGCCTACTACCCCGGCTGGCGGGCGACAGTGGACGGCGCGCCCGCGCCCATTCTGCCCACCAATGTACTCTTCCGCGGCGTGGAATTGCCGGCGGGCAGCCACGAAGTTGTCTTCACATTCGTGCCCGCCTCCTGGCGCAACGGGTTGTACGTGGGTGCGGTGGGGCTGCTGCTTTGGCTGGCGCTGGTGGGCGTGGCCATGTGGTTAGGGCGCAGGGAGGGCCATTGAGGGTTGAGAATTAAAGATTGATGATAGAAGTCGGTCGCAGCGTCAAGCCTCGATTCGCAATTCTCGTCCCTCCGCACGTCATCCCCGCGTCCGCGACGCACCGGAGTGGGGTATAATAAGCCCGACGGGGTGTGCGACGCTCGCTGACCTCCTACTTTCCATGCCCTTTTTGAGGCAAGCCCATGTCCGGATTCAACCGCGTGGTTGCAGTACTCTTGTGGATCGTGTTGCTGGTGGTTGCGTTGGCGCTGGCCGTTTCGCCTGTTGGTGCGCTCACACAGTCGCAAAGCTGGCTCGGCCAGGGGATCGACGCCCTTACCGCATGGCGCTTGGGCAATCCCACCAATTTCTTCATCGCCCAGATTGCCGTGGGTGTGGGCGCAACCATCCTCTTTGCCATGCTCATCTGGTTTGAGGTAGCCACGGCGCGACGGCGCGGCGTGCGCATCTATACCGCCGACGGCGGCTCTGCCGAACTGGAGACAAACAGCATCGGCCGCCGCCTCACCTGGCACCTGGACCAACTGGCCGAGGTCATCACCGTGGTGCCCGCCGTGCGCTCGCGCGGCAGCGCCGTGGACATCAAGCTGGAGATCGAAGCCGCGCCTGACGTGGACATCCCCCTCAAGACCGAAGAGGTGGTGCAGGTAACGCGTGAAGTGGTTGAGCAGGAACTGGGGCTGCGCATGGGCAAGCTTGACATTCACATGCGCACGGTGCCTTTTGCCGAAGACTGGGCAGGCTGACCGGTGCAGGAGCGATTTGCGGAGCACGCGCCCGATGCGCAGCCGCCGACTGCCGTCGCAGACGAGCAGCCTGTTGATGAGACCATTATTCTTGCAGGTGAGGCCTTCATGCCGTTGGCGGCAGCGCTCGAAAGCCTGCTCTTTGTGGCCGACAAGCCTGTGGATGCGATCCAGTTGGCGCGTGCCCTGCGCATCCAGCCCGAGGCGGTGGAAGTGGGGTTGTCGCAACTGGCCGCAGCGCTGCTCGACAACCAGCGCGGCCTGCGCCTGCTTGAGCAGGGCGGCCACTACCGCCTTGTCACCCGCCCTGACGCGGCCGCCGCAGTTGAGGAGTTCCTTAACCTGGATCTTTCGACGCGCCTGAGCGGACCTGCACTCGAGACGCTGGCCGTGGTGGCCTATCGCCAGCCCGCGACGCGTGCACAAATAGAGGCCGTGCGCGGTGTCGATTGTGGCGGCGTGCTGCGCACCCTGGTGCAGCGCGGCCTGGTGGAAGAGATAGGGCGTCTCGAAGGATTGGGCCGTCCGATTGTCTACGGCATTACCGAGCAGTTCATGCACCACTTTGGGTTGACAAATCTGCACGAACTGCCGCCGCTGCCCGACGCCGACGCCGAACTGTTGGCTACGCTGGCTGACGCCGCCGACATGTCGGGAACGCCCGCCGCGCCCGCCACGTCTGCGTAGCGCATAGCCATTTCGCTTGATCCCCTGAGTGTCGAGGGGGCGGCGGTGAGTTTGCGGTTCTGCCGGGAGGCAGGCTGCCGTGCGCGACCAACCCGCCGTCTCTTCCGTACTGATCATGGAATGACTCTCAAGTCGTGTGCACTGTGCCGCCCGGTTGACAGCACGCGTGGTGTACACGGAATAGCTGGTATCAACTCTGTGCGGGGAGGAACTATGCTTGCTTATCGGGACGGACTGCCGCGCGAAATCCGCAAAGGCCAGCCGGCGCTCGGTCTTGCCTCTGCTCTGCTGCGTGTGGTCGCTGCGGTGGCCGTACTGCTCCTTTCCACCCTTTTCCTGGCGGCGACGCCCGCCCAGGCGCAGGACAAAAGCATTGTTTGGGATCGCTTCGACGTTGATGTCACCGTCCAGACGGATGGCACCTTCGACGTCTGCGAGCACCAGACGATTGACTTCACGCAGGGCAGCTTCACCTTCGGCTACCGCAGCGTGCCTGCACAGAATCTCGAGCAAATCACCAACTGGTCGGTCTCCGACGCGTCCGGCAACAGCTACACCGAGAATGGCAGCGGCGACTACACCTTCAATGTTGCCTACGACGGCAACACCTATGACGTGCGTTGGTACTTCCCGGCGCGCAGCAACAGCAGTGAGACCTACTCCCTCTGCTACACCGTGGTGGGTGGCCTGCGCTACTATGAGGGGGGCGACCAGGTGTGGTGGAAGGCCATCTACGGCGACCGCGCCTATCCGGTACGCAACGGGCGCGTGTTGGTGCTGCTGCCTCCGGCCGCATCGGTGCAGGAGTACGCCGCCTACATCAATGCCGCCGACGCGCGCGGGCGAGTGACGGCAGTTGTGGCAGGCGGCCCAGCTAATGACCCCAATGCGGGCACGCTGGAGGGCGCGCTCCCCGGCCAGGCAGGCGTGCTCTTCACCCTGCAGGACACGTTGCAGAGCGGCGAAGAGCTTGAGGTGCGCGTCCAGTTCCCGGCCAACATTGTGGCGGGCGCGTCGGCTCCCTGGCAGGCTTCCGCCGACGCCAGAGCCGCGGAGGCGGAAGAAGCAGCCGCCTTTACGCAGCGCTGGCAGCCCATTGCCACCCTGGGTATGTGCGTGCTGGGCGTTCTGTTCGCGCTGGGCGGCCCCGCGGGGCTCTATCTGCTCTGGTACAGGCGCGGCCGCAGCAAGGCTGTGCAGCAGGTGGCCGACTATCTACCCGAGCCGCCCAGTGACCTTGCGCCCGGCTTGGTAGGCACGCTCCTCGACGAGGTCGTGGACATGGATGATATCCTGGCCACGCTGGTGGATCTGGCGCGCCGCAAAGCCATGAGCATCACCGAGGACCAGGTCGACAGCTTCTTCTCCAAAAAGACCGACTTCATCTACCGGCGCGAGCGCAATGACGTGCCCCTCGAGCCGCACGAGCAGGTGCTGCTGAACGAGCTCTTCGGAAGCAAGGAGGAAATACGCCTCTCGGACTTGAAGGAGAAGTTCTACAACAAGCTGCCGCGCATTCGCGATGCAATGTACAATGCGGTGGTGGCCAAGGGGCTCTTCCCGCGGCGCCCCGATCGTGTGCGCACCATCTACGCAGCGCTGGGCGGCGTAGGCATCGCGGCAGCGGCGGCTGTAGGTTTTCTCGGCCTGGTGGCGCTTGGCTGGCTGACGCCGGTGGCCATCATCCCGGGCATTGGGCTGGGCGTTGTGGCGCTGGGGCTGCTGGTTCTGGCCAAGTTCATGCCGCGCAAGAGCGACGTGGGCGCCGAGGAAGCCGCGCGCTGGGTTGCCTTCCGCACCTACCTGCGCGACATTGACAAGTACTCGGACCTTGAAGTGCAAAAGGAGATCTGGGATCGCTGGCTTGCCTATGCCATCGCCTTTGGCATTGAGAAGCAGTACACTGCCAAGTTTGCCAAGGTGGATGCCCCGGCCCCCGGCTGGTACATCCCCAACCCTGCCATGTATGGCCCGTACCGGGGATGGTACTACGGCAACAACACGCCAGGCGTGGGCGGCGGCGGCGGCATGTCCATGCCCAACTGGGGCGGGGCAAGCGGCAATGCCGGTGGTAGCCTGAGCGGGGCCAGCCGCAGCATGGGCACAAATCTGAGCGCCATGAGCGTTGGCCTGGGCAGCATGCTCTCGACGGCCGGCTCAACCTTTGCCAGCAGGCCCGCGTCCAGTTCCAGCGGTGGCGGTGGCTGGGGTGGCGGCGGCTTCAGCGGCGGCGGCGGTGGGGGTGGCGGCGGTGGCGGTGGTGGCGGCGGCGGCTTCGGT
>CAYJNV010000200.1:0-8208 GCA_964370975.1 uncultured Caldilineaceae bacterium
GGCCGACCTGGGCAGCGGCTGCGGCGTGTATTCGGGAATCAGGTGCTGGAGATTGCGCAGAATCGCGTCGCGGTCGTTGTCTTCGGCGGCCTGCTGCAGCGCCAGAACGGAGGCGTCCAACGATTCGGGCACGAAGCTGCTGGCGTTGGCCGCAATGAAGATCTTCTGGTGGCCAGTCTGATCGTACTTCTCGCCGACCGTAAAGAGCTCCTCAAAAAGCTTCTCGCCGGGGCGCATGCCCGTGAACTCGATTTCGATATCGCGCCCCACCTCAAGCCCGCTCAGCTTGATCAGGTCTTCGGCCAGATCCACAATGCGTACAGGATCACCCATATCCAGCAGGAAGACCTCGCCGCCGTGGCCCAGCACACTGGCCTGCAACACAAGTTGCACGGCTTCAGGAATCGTCATGAAGTAGCGTTTGACGTCCGGGTGGGTCACGGTCACAGGGCCACCCGCAGCGATTTGACGCTTGAAGGTGAGCACCACGCTGCCGCGGCTGCCCAGCACGTTGCCAAAACGTACGGCCACATAGGGGCGATTGCTGTGCGTGGCGGCATCGTGCACCAGCAGTTCGGCGGTGCGCTTGCTCGCGCCCATCACACTGGTGGGGTTGACTGCCTTGTCGGTGGAGATCATGACGAAGCGGGCGACATTGCACGCCAGTGCAGCATTGAGCACATTGCGCGTGCCGAGCACGTTATTGGTGATCGCCTCGGCGGGGTTCTCCTCCATGAGCGGCACGTGCTTGTGCGCAGCAGCGTGGAAGACCACCTCGGGGCGAATTTGCCGGAATAGGCGCAGGATGCGCTCGGCGAAGCGAACATCGGCAATATAGGCGCGCACTTCGACAGGGTGGCCGCTGCGCGAAAGTCTGGCAGCCTCACGCAGCAATTCGTTTTGTATCTCGAAGATCGAGTTTTCGCCGTGGCCAATGAGATAGAGGCCCGCCGGCTGGCAGCGCAGAATCTGCCGGCAGAGTTCGCTGCCGATTGAACCGCCGCCTCCCGTTACAAGGACGCGCTTGCCGCGCAGCAATGCCTGGACGGCGGCAAAGTCGGTTTGCACCGGTTCGCGTCGCAGCAGGTCCTCGATCTCAACGTTGCGCAACTGGTTCAGCGTAACTGTGCCGTCGAGCAACTCGTAGATACCGGGAATGGTGTGGGGCCGAATGCCTGCCGCCTCACAAATGTGCACAATGTCGCGAATATCGCGGCCCGGCGCCGTGGGCATGGCAATAATGACCTCGTCGACGCCATATTTCTCAATTATGGCAGGAATGTCGCTGCGGCCACCCAGCACGGGCGCCCCGTTCAGGCTGTAGCGACGTTTGGTGGGGTCATCATCCACCAGGCCCACAACTTTATAGCCGAGTGCGGGGTTGTTCATCATCTCACGCAGGATCATGGCCCCTGCGTCGCCGGCGCCGGCTATCAGCACGCGGCTGGGCGTACCCACAAATGCCCCGGTGTGCTGCAAGTCCTGTGGGCGATAGCGCTCCTGTACGAGGCGCAGCAGGAAACGGGTGCCGCCCAGAAATGCCCACGAGAAGACGCCGATGAGCAGCCAGATAGAGCGCGACGGCATGTGGGGAATGTCGAGCAACGGCAACAGGCCGAAGTTGGCCACAAAGAGCAGCGCCGACGCCACGATCGATGCCGCCGTAATCATCATCAATTCCTTGATGCTCGCGTAGCGCCAGAGGCGATAGTAGAGGTGAAAGGCGTAGTAGACCGGCAGGAAGATGAGCGGCGCGATGACGAAGATCGTCCAATCGCGCTTGAGGAATGGCCAGATATTGATGAGCGCTTCGTAGCGAATGACGAAGGCCATGAGGATGGCCATCTCGATGCAGAGAATATCCACCAGCATCAGGTAGCGCATGCGCACACTGGTGGCCATGCTGCGGGGGCGACCGGAAAATGATGTGGGCGTAGGTTTGGAGGAGGGTTCCGTTTTCACTGTTGTATGATACCACGCGCGCGAAGATGCAAGCGAACAATCGGACAAGAAAGGGAAGTCAGGGGCCGACTACTGGGGGACGGCGTGACTTGCTTCAGTACGGGCCGCGCGCCCTGCTGCGGTACAATGTAGTGCACACACCTCGCGCAAACGTTGGCCTTGAGATTTTGGAACCATCAACCCCTTCACCTCTCCCGGAGCGTGACCCCCCTCATGCTGTTCATCGGTGCATTGGCCAAAGTCCTTCCCGTCTTCCTTCTCATCCTCACCGGGCTGCTGCTGCGGCGGCTGCACTTCTTCCAACCGTCCACTATCGCCGAATTGAAGAAGCTGATCGTCAGCGTGACGCTGCCTGCCGCGCTCTTTTTGGCCTTCAGCACGGTGCAGATTCAGCTGGCCTACTTGCTGATTGTAGCGGCCTTCTTCGGGGCGTGCCTGCTGGTGCTGCTGGCAGCGCGGCCGTTGGGCACGCGTGTAGGGGTGAACTCGGTCTACTTCCCATCGCTGCTCACGGGCTTCGAGGCGGGGATGATGGGCTATGCCATCTTTGGCGCGGTCTATGGCGCGGAGAATATCTACAAATTCGGCATAGTCGATCTGGGCCAGGTGCTCTTCGTCTTCTTTGTGCTGGTGCCGGGGCTCAGCCGCATGGCGCAACCCGGCGGGCCCGCCTCCTTCCGCACAACACTGTTGGGCTTCCTGCGCACGCCGGTGATTCTGGCCATTGTGGGCGGGCTGCTCTTCCAGGCGCTGGGGCTTACAGCGCTCTTCGCATCCACCCCGCTGCTGGCTGGCGCGCTCGAGGCGGTGCGCCTCGTGGGCGCTACCACCACACCGCTGGTGGCGCTGCTCATCGGTTATGAACTGGCTTTCCGCCCCGGGGCATTGCGTGCGCCGGCGGTGACGGCGGCGCTGCGCCTGCTCATTTGGCTGCCGGCCGGGCTGCTCTTTGCCTGGCTCGTGGTCGGCCGCCTGCTGGGTCTCGATGCCACCTTCCAGGCTGCCGTGCTGACGATGGTGCTGCTTCCCGGCCCCTTCGTCATCCCCATTTTCATGCGCGCCAACCCGGCCCACGCTGCGCAATCCGAGGCGGACGCCAACTATGTGGTCAACACACTTACGCTGGGCACGCTGATTACGCTGGCGGCCTATGCCTTTGTGCCGCTCTTCTTCCCGCCGGGCTAAGGCGCCGTCGTGTGGTCACGCAGTTGCGTTACCCCAATGGTAAAATGATCCAATCCGGACCACACCGCCCCATCTCTGGAGGTGCGCCTTGTCGCAGATCCCGAATGTTGCCGTCCAAATGTATACGCTGCGCTCACTCTTCATGGGCAGCACGCCTGCCATGACGCTGGACGAGGTGCTGGCCGCCGTGGCCGCTGCCGGCTATGCCGGCATCGAGACCTTTGGTCCGCTCGAGCCCGCCGCCGAGGAAATGGCCGCGTTGTTGCAGAAGCACGGGCTGCGCGTGGTCTCGGCGCACGTTGGCATGGGCATGCTCGAGCACGACCTCGAGGGCGTGGCGGCATACCACAAAGCGCTCGGCAACGACACCGTGGCCATCCCCTGGATGGATGTCCCGAGCCGCCCGACGACTGCTGCGGGCTGGACCGACATGGGACGCCGACTCAACGCGCTGGGCGCGCGCGCCAACGACGCGGGCCTGCGCCTGCTCTACCACAATCACGACTTCGAGATGGTGGAGATGGATGGGCGCACAGCGCTCGAGTGGATGTTCGACGCGACAACGCCCGGCAACCTGGGCGCTGAACTCGACATTGCCTGGGTGGTGCGCGGCGGTCAGGAGCCGCTGCGCCTGCTGGCAGAACTCGCGGGCCAATTGCCGCGTCTGCACGTGAAGGATGTGGCGCCGGCGGGTGAGAATGCCGATGAGGGCGGCCACGCCGACGTGGGTGCAGGCACGCTCGACTGGGCCACACTACTTCCCGCAGCAATGCAAGCGGGCGTCGAGTGGCTGGTGGTGGAGCACGACCAGCCTGCAGATCCCATCGGCTCCATCCAGTGCAGCGCCGCCTTCCTGCGCGACCGCTGGCCGGCTGTAACGTAGTGTGCAGGGACGGGCGGTGCGTTCGCGCCTGCTCCCAGGAGTGAAAATGGCTACGATTGCGATGTTTGAGGGGCTTGTCTACGACGAGAATGGGGTGGTTGCGCCCGTTGCCATGGTGGGCAGCGATGCTTGCTATGTGGTCGATGAGGATGGCTTCAAGCGCCACATCAGCGCCGAAATGGTGGACCGCCAGGTGCTGCGTGCCTTGCGCGAGCAGGTGCAGGGGCAGCGCGATATGGCCGTTGCTGCCATGCTGCAGATGATGGGCAGCGATGACATCTTCACCAAGGCTGCGGTCGAGTCTTCCATCAATAACATGGAAGAGGCCGTGGGCAACCCAATTCCCGCCGAGGCGCGCCAATATCTGGGGATGCTGGGCTTCCGCGTCGTCATCGACGACCAGGGCAGTGTTGTCGACCTCGCCATGCCCGCCGGCCCCGCCGAAGAGTAAACAGCGCCGTTCTCAGGCCTTATGAGTGCAAAGTATGCGCGCAGAAGACTCTGCGCGCATACTTTCTTCCTCATTTTTCACTGTTGACACGACCCCTGCTTCTCCCTATACTCTGAAAACCCCGTAGTGGGGTTTCCCCCACACCACGTACACCGGAATACCACCTCCAATGTGAAGCGCGCATTGGATTGCTTGCCGTTCCTGCCAGCAAGCGCGCAATCGCGTGCGCACTGTGGCGGGACCGTGATGCGGCATTGCCCGCGCAAGGAGGCTCGATGAGTGTCGTCGATGGTCTGATCCAGACATTTGCGCAGCGCAGTGGGCCGGACGTGCAGTTACGCGTCTTTGGCGATGAGTACTACGCACGTTACGAGACGCTTGACGGCTTCGCTGCCGTCGATGATGACATGCTCGGTTACTACTGTTTCGCCACGCTCGATGAGGGCGAGTACCTTTCCACCGGCATCGCCGTGACCAAGCCCACGCCCAACGGCATCGATCCCCACCTCATTGAAAGCGTGGACGTGCGCAGCGCCAAGCTCGACCGCCGCCTCTACGCGGCGCTCCCGCCCGAGGCCTTCGTCAGCGGATCCGGCAAACCGGAGGTCTTTGGACCCAACAAGGGGCTGCTCACCGGCCGCCAGGCCAACACGGGCAGCGTGCGCGGCCTTACCATCCTCATCAACTTCCAGGATACGAGCGCCTCGATTACCCCGGAGGAGGTTGCTACGCTGCTCAACAGCGAAAACCAGAAGCCCTTCGGCAACGCCTGTTCCGTACGCGAGTATTACCAGTTGATGTCCGCGGGGTTGCTCGACTACAGCAACGAGGTCGTTGGCCCCATCACGCTCAGCGGCAAGCGCAAGGACTACGTCGATAAGCTTCTCGCCCCCGAGGCGCTCGATGCCGTGGTGGCGCTGGGCGTTGATCTGGCGCAATTCGATTCACGCGGCGAGGGCGTGCTCGACGCTGTGAGCTTTATGTACGCGGGCGACACGCTCTACGAAGGCTGGCTCTGGCCCCACAACCACTTCCTGGATTGGCGCCACGACGGCTACCAGACCAATTTCTATCAGATCTCCTCGCTGGGCACCCGCCCCAACGACCTCAAGATCGGCACCTTTTGTCACGAGAGCGGCCACATGCTCTGCCGTTTCCCCGACTTGTACGACTACGGCCGCCGCGACGAGGACAACCTCAAGAGCGCCGGCCTGGGGGTCTATTGCCTCATGAGTTCGGGCAATCACCTGGCCGGGGGCAAAACGCCTTCGCCCATCTGCGCCTACCTGCGCTACCTGACGGGTGGGTGAAGGAGGAGGTTGCCTTGAACGCAGTCGGTGACTATGTAGCGCAGCATGGCGACTATGGCACCTTCCATATTTACAAAACGTCAAAGCCGAGCGAGTACTTCCTGGTTGAGAATCGCAGTCGCGTCGGCCTGGATACCTACCTGCCCGCCGAAGGGCTCGCCGTTTACCACTGCGATATTCTCGGTTCCAATGAGTGGCAGGGCAACAGCGGCGACCGTCACTATCAGTGTGGGCTGCTGCAGGCCGACGCTCGCTCGAGCCTCGAACTGGATGAGAATACGGGTGACGCGGGCGACTTCTTCGCCAGTGTAGCAGGCGACGCCCTCACCGCCGCCACCACGCCCAACAGCCTGCTGTGGGACGGCGGCGACAGCGGCCTGCGCGTCAAGGACGTTTCCGCCCCCGGCGCTGAAATGCGCTTCACCGTCTATGTGGATGACAAGGCGAATGGGTGACAGCCACCATGCCCCTTGACCCCAAACGCCACGTCCTCAACCTTGCACCGGCGGGCACGCTGCGGCCATCGGGCGCGTTGGATACACCCGCGGGGCAACTGCCCGACCTGTTGCAGGCACTGCGCGCTGACGCTGCAACCAGCGCTGCATCCAGCACGGCTGCGGACGCGCAAGCCATGGCGCGCCCGCCCCAACTGACCATCTTCTTCCATGGTGGCCTAGTCAACGAGCGTGCCGGTCTGGAGACGGCGCAGCGCCTCTACCCCGACCTGGCCGAAAATGGGCAAACATGGCCTCTCTTCGTCGTATGGGAGTCAGGCCTGCTCGAGACGTTGCAGGGATCGCTGGTCGACATTGCACAGGGGTCGCCCCTCTTCATGCAGTTGCTGCGCAAGCTGCTCAAACACGCGGCGCGCAAGCTGCCGGAGTTGGCCAACCTGCCTGGCGCTTTTGAGGCGCTGCCGACCGACGCGACCCATGGCGCGAGCGACGCACTGCGCGCCCAGCTCGAGGTGGAGTTGCTGCCCGTAGGTGACCCGAGTGACCTCGACGCGCTCGAGCCGCCGCCCGCCGCCACCATCGACGAGATCAGTGACGAAGAGATGCACGCGCTCGAGGCGGAGCTCGCAGGCGACGCCGTGGCCGTGGCCGCGCTCGAGGCCATCTTGCGCAGCGCGCCCCCGACCGCGCCGCAGGACCCCAATGCCGAGCTTGCGCCTGCGCCGCGCAACCCTGCTGCGGCCACCGGTTATTTTTCGGCAAGCCTGCTGGACGAGTTACGCGTCGCGCAGGGGGCGCAGCCGCCACCGGGCGTCGAAGCGGCGCTGCTGATTCCCGCGGCTGTGTGGGCCTTTGCCGGGCGCGTTCTGCGCAACGTCATCCAGCGTTACCGCACCAAGACCCAGCACGGCCTCACCGCCACCACGCTTGAGGAACTCTACCGCGCCGTCTATGCCGACAAGGTGGGCGGCTTCATCTGGGAGCGAATTCAGCAGAACGCGCAGGCCGCCTATGCGCCGCTGCCAACGGGCGCCGTGGGCGAGGCGACGCCGGGTGGCACGCTGCTTCTGACGCTGCTGCGCGATGACATTGCGCAGCATGGCCCGCTGGAGCTCAACATCGTCGCGCACAGCGCAGGCGCGCTGCATGCAGGCCATTTTGTAAAACATGCTGCCGCGCTGCTGGGCGCCGACCTGCACATCCGCAACTTCATTCTGCTGACACCCGCCTGCACGTGCGATTTCTTTGCGCACACCATACTGCCCCACGCCGCCGCCATCGACACGCTGCGCATAATCGACCTTGAGGATGCGCTCGAACGCGCCGACCCGCTGGTGCGCTGGCTGCCGCTTGCCTACCCGCGCTCGCTGCTCTACTTCATCAGCGGGCTGCTGGAGGAGAAGCCCGCCACGCCGCTGCTCGGGCTGGCGCGCCATGTCTATGCGCCCGCGCTCACAGGGCAAGCGCCGCAAGCCGCCGCGTCCGACCCGCTGCTGGCTGTACGCAGCCTGCTTCAGGCCGATCCCGGCCGCCTGATTCTGTCGCGTACGGCCGAGGGTGCGCCCGTGGGTGAGCGAGCGCACTTTACGGGCCACTATGGCGCGACCGGACCGCTCAGCGACCGAGCCACGCTGGACACTGTTGCCGCGCTCCTGCGCCCGCCGCCCGCCACTGCAGGCGCACCCCTCGACGTGCAGGTGACGCAGGCGATCGCACCCCTCATGGCGGTGTCGCCCGCGGTGATTATCAGTACCGCTGCACACGCCGCGCCTGCCGGCCCTGTCTCGGCCGACGACCTGCTGGCTGCTTCGCTGGGGCGCGCTGTGCCGGGGCCCGCCACGCCCGCGGATGCCGCTGACGAGGTCGCACGCCTTGAGGCCACCGGCAATCTGGACGAGACGCTTGAGGCCATCATCGGCGAGAATGATCTGGTCGATCACGCGCTGCTGGCGGGGCTGCTGC
>CAYJNV010000201.1:0-8196 GCA_964370975.1 uncultured Caldilineaceae bacterium
AGCCAACCCCGACGCAAAGACGCAAAGACGCAAAGGTTCGCAAAGAAAAGCAATAACAAGGACTGCCATTCTTGCGTTGTTCTTTCTTTGCGAATCTTTGCGTCTTTGCGCCTTTGCGTCGAAGGTGGCAGTTGCTTTCATTCCTGAATCAGCCTGCGCCCCTGCATGACGCCCTCCGCCTCCCACCGACGCTTCGCACGCCCTGCGCTGCCCCACCTGCTTCTCTGGAGCGCAGTACTGCTCTATGCGCTCTACTTTGCGTGGCTGACGCTGACGCGCTACGCCGCATTTGAGTCGCGCGCGTTTGACATGGGCAACGTTAACCAGGCGATCTGGAACACATCACACGCCAACTGGTTTCGACAAACGAACCAGCCGGGGGCCACTTCGCGCCTGGCGCTGCATGTGGAGCCGATCATGGTGGCGATCGCGGCGCTCTACCGGCTGTGGCCGGGGCCGCCCTTTCTGCTCGTTCTCCAGGCGGTGGTCGTCGCGCTGGGGGCCGTACCGCTCTACCACCTGGCTGTGCGCGAGTTGCGCTCGGTTTGGCTGGCGCTGCTCTTCGCATTGGCGTGGCTGGCCATGCCCGCCATCCAGGCAGCCAACTGGAATGAGTTTCACCCCGTCACCCTCGCGCCTACCTTTTTGATGGCCGCCTTCTACTTCCTGCGCACGCGGCGCGGCGCATGGTACGCGCTTTTGGCGCTGCTGGCGGCGCTCTGCAAGGAGGAGATTGGGCTGCTGGTCTTCATGCTTGGCCTCTACGCGTGGCGGGCGCAGAAGCAGCGGCGGCTGGGCATTGCCACCATGGTGCTGGGGCTGGGCTGGTCGTTGGTGGCTGTGCTCGGCATCCAGGGCGCGTTCGGCGGCAACATTCACTGGGGGCGCTACGAATACCTGACGGGCGAGTCGGGCAGCGGCCCCGGTGCAATGGTGCGCACGCTGCTGTTGCAGCCGGGCGTCGTGTGGGCGCAGTTGCAGGCTGCCAACCCGCTGCGCTATCTGTTTGAGTTGCTGCTGCCGGTAGGCTTTGTGGCGCTGCTCGCGCCCGAGGTGCTGCTGCTGGCGCTCCCTTCGCTTGCGCTTAACCTGCTGGCCGATTTCCCGCCCATGCACCAGGTGGACTGGCTCATGTACGCCGCACCCATCGCCCCCTTTGTGGCGCTGGCGGCGGTGATGGGGACGGCGCGCCTCATGCGTTGGCTGCGCCGCGAAGAGATGGGGCAGGCCCCCCGCAGTGCCGCGCCCTGGGCGATTGCGGCGCTGGTGCTCTTCTGCGCGACGCTCGCGCAGGTGCTTTACGGGTACTTTCCCGGCGCGCCGCACTTCAACCTCTACACCGTGACAGAGCACCACCGCCGCGCCGCACCCATCCTGGCGCAAATCGACAGCGCGGCCGTCGTTTCGGCGCAAGACAAACTCAACCCCCACACCAGCGGGCGGCGCACAAGCCTCGTCTTCCCTGTGCTGGCGGCCGACGACGGCACCCAGGCCGACACCGTCTTCGTGGATGTCACAGGTCCCGCCTGGCCGCAGCACCCAAACGACATGCATGCGGCGGTTGCGGCGCTCCTGGCCGACGGCTGGGGTGTGGCGGCTGCCGACGACGGCTACCTGCTGCTCTCTGCCACGGGCGGCGCACCCTTCACGGGGCAATTCGACCCAGCCTTCTACACGCCGTGGCTGCCGGGCGACACAGCGGCCCGCTTTGCGCAAGAGGCGACCTTTGGCGCAGCGCCGGGCCAGTCGCTGCGCCTGCTGGGCTTTGATGTGCTTGACGACGCACACGGTGAGGTCGTCACCCGCTTCTACTGGCAGGCCAATGCACCCATCACGCAGCCGCTTACGGTGACCATGCGCTATCTGGATGAGACGGGCGCGGTCGTTTTCGACAGCCGCTTCTATCCCCCCGTTGCGAGCCTGTGGTATCCTGTGACGCAGTGGCTGCAGGGTGAGACGGTGCTCGTGCAGAGCCTGCCCTGGGCGCTGCCGCAAGGGCGCTTGGCGCTCGAAGTCGCCGTGGCCGCTGAGGATGGCGCGCTGCTGCCGGTAACGCCCATTGGCGCACCTGCGCAGCCGGTGGTTGATGGGGGCTGGCTGCGGCTGGGCGGCTTTGAGCGCACACGCCGCGGCTGGGAGGCGCAGCCCGTTCCGGCGATTGCCGGGGCGTCGCTTGATGCCCGCTTTGGTGATGGCGTGCGCCTGCTCGAGGGGCGCGTCGATCCGTTGACACGCGGCGCAATCACAGCCACCGTAGCGCTGGCGTGGCAGGTGGATGCACCGCCGCCGCTCGATTACTCGATCTTCCTGCACCTTGTCGACGCGCAGGGCGAGAAGGTGGCGCAACTAGACACGCAGCCGCGCGACGCAGCAGGCCCGCTGCCAATGACCACCTGGCCGGTGGGCGAGACCATTGCAGGCAGCTATGCGGTCCCTCTGCCCGCGGCGCTGCCCGCAGGCGACTACACCGTTATCGTAGGCGTCTACGACTGGCAGGCGGGCCGGAACCTGACCGCTACGGGCAACAGCGTGCTGCCGGGAGATGTAGTGCAGGTTGGCACAGTGCGCGTGCCGTGACAGCCCGAACAGACGTAGCGGCGGCTTGAGCCGCTGAGCTCACCGCTCACGTCGCATCCCTTTCCAGCGGCAAATCAGGCGGCCGCTGCGCCAGTTTCACGGTCCTACGAGATACAACACTGAAGCCGCGACGAGCCGCTCGCGCAGACGGGGAATGAGACCATGACAAACCTGATTACGCTCGAAGAGCCGCGCAGCCCCGCCGCTGAGGCCTATCAGTCTCTGCGCACCAACCTCGAGTTTTCGGGGCTGAACAAGACGCTGCGCACGATCCTGCTAACGAGCGCCGACGCCACCGCCGACAAAAGCAGCGCCGTGGCCAATCTGGCCGTCGTCATGGCGCAGGCGGGCGACCGCGTGATTCTTGTGGATGGCGACCTGCGCCGACCCATGCAGCACGAACTCTTCGGCGTCAGCAACGCGCGCGGCCTCGCCACCTGGCTTGTGGAGGGGGGCGAGGCACCCCTTGTCAAAACCGAGGTCGAAGGGCTGATGCTGCTGCCGGCCGGACCGGCCCCTGCCAATCCGGTGGCGCTGCTCAGCGCACGCCGCCTGGAGGAGACACTGGCCGATTTGAGCGGCAAGGCCACCTATGTGCTGGTGGATGCGCCGCCCGTGCTTACCGTCACCGACGCCGCACTCTGGGCCAACAAGGTGGATGGCGTGGTGTTGCTGCTTAGCGCGGGCAGCACAAAACGCGAGCACGCCCAGCGCGCCAAAGCAGTGCTGGAAAAAGTGCAGGCCAATATTCTGGGGGCCGTGCTGCTCAACGCCGACCGCGACGCCATGCTGGCCGGCTACGGCGGGTAGCACGCATGGCTGATGCGGCGATTCCGCTGCTGCCACCCTCGCTCCCCGCGTTGGCATGGACGCTGCGCACACCCCCCGAGCAGCAGCCCTTTGCCCAGGCTGCCGCTGCCGTGGCCGCCCTTGCCGATCTGCAGTCCGTTGTGCCGGCATTCCGGGTCCAGGGCGCGCCCGAACGACTGCCCGAGGCCGCCGCCCATGTGGTGCGCCACGTTGCCGACCGCCTGCACCGCCTCAATGCGGCCTACGGCCAGTGGCAGACATTTGACGCCGCCGCCTATTTTGACCTCACGGAATCCCAGACGGCGCTGCTTGTGCAGGTGGTGGAGCGCGTGCGCCTGGTGCATGTCACCTTTCACGTGGATTTGCTGCTGCCCGGATTCCAGCATGCGGTGCGCACCTGGGCAACGCAATACGCCCCGGCACTGGGCCGTCTGCGCAGTAGCGATGTAGAAGCGCTGGAGCTTTACAGAGCGGCGGTCGCCTCCACGGAACAGGCGTGGCGCGTGGCTGTGGAGCAAATTCAGCAGACGCGGCGGCTTCTGGCCGGTGACATCGGCTACCTGGCCGCAAACGGGGCCGCCGAGGAGCGGGCGCGTTGGAGCGTGGCGGGCGGCGGCGCGCCCTCTTTTCTGCCGCCGAATGCACCACTGCCCACACTCACGTTGACCAGCGACTTTCCGCTGCCCGTGGCACGCCAGCCGGGACGGCTGCGGCGCCTGCGCCGCCACCGCGATCGCAACACCCGGCACAGGCGGCGGTGAGGTTGCTGTTGGCGCTAATCAGGCCAGACCGCCGCACCTGACTGGGCGCTTCTCATGCCAACCCCTCATACTCTTGAACATTGAACTCTTGAACTCATTGCATCCATTCCGTTTGCGGAGAGAGACCTAATGGCAACACTACTTGTGACTGGCGGCGCCGGCTTCATCGGCTGCAACTTTGTGCGCTATGTACTTGAACAGCACCCCGACGATACCGTCGTCGTCTACGATAAACTCACCTATGCCGGGCGCATGGAGAACCTGCAGGATGTGTCCGAGCGCTTCGCCGGGCGCTATCACTTTGTGCAGGGCGACATCTGCGACGCCGACGCCGTAGGCAACGCGCTCGATCAGCACAATGTCGACACTATCGTCAACTTCGCCGCCGAAACCCATGTCGACCGCAGCATCCTCGACCCCGACGCCTTCATGCGCACGGATGTCTACGGCACCTATGTGCTGCTCGAGGCGGCGCAGCAGCGTGGCGGTCTGCGCTACCATCAGGTCAGCACCGACGAGGTCTACGGCCATATTCACGGTGACCACCGCAGCCTCGAAAGCGACTGCATGGCCCCGCGCAGCCCCTATGCCGCCAGCAAGGCCGGAGCCGATCATCTGGTCAACGCATACCACATTACCTACGGGCTGCCGGTTACAATCAGCCGCGGCGCCAACAACATTGGCCCCTTCCAGTACCCCGAGAAGGTGGTGCCCCTCTTTGTCACCAACGCGCTCAACGACATGACGCTGCCCGTCTATGGCGACGGCGGGCAGCAGCGCGACTATCAGTATGTACTGGATCACTGTGCGGGGATCGACGCCGTGCTGCGCCATGGGGCCATCGGAGAAGTGTACAACGTGGGCACAGGCAAGGAGATGACCAACCTGCGCATGGTGGAAATTCTGCTGGATGAACTGGGCAAGCCCGCCAGCCTCATCCGCCACGTGGAGGACCGCGCCGGGCATGACCGCCGCTACTGCATGAATGTGGACAAATTGCTGGCGCTGGGTTGGCAACCGGCCTACACGCACGAGCAAGCAATTCGCGCCACAGTGCGCTGGTACGTGGCCAACCCCTGGTGGTGGGAGCCGATCCGCAGCGGTGAGTTCAAGGAGTACTACCAGCGCGTCTATGGCCAGCGCAAGACCCTGAGCGCCCCCAACGTCGCCTGAGCCGGGGCACGTTCGGCCCCTTTTGCCTATGAGCCAACTCTCCGTCGCGTCGGTCGCCCATTTGCGCACCATCCAGCGGCTCGTGCACATGGGGCGCTATGCGTACTGTGGCGTAGCCGACGAAGACATGGCTGCCATCATTGCCAGGGGGGCGACACTCCTGGCCGCCGAGCGCGAGGCCATTTGGGGCGTGCTCATGGTGGATCCCGAGGCGCGCCCCGCCACGCTGCCGGCCACTGCACCGACGCGCGCGCAGGTGCGTGCGCTGGCCATGCGTCACGGCCCCTGGCTTGAGGAGGGCATCCCTGAACTTGTGCAAGGGGTGCGCGATCATCTTCCCGCGGCGCTGCGCCCGCTCACGCTCTCCACCTACGCCACCGAGACGTGGCTGCAAACGGGGCTGGTGCGCGCCGGCTTTACACTGGCCGATACGGTCGTCTACTACCGCCTGGACCTGCCACCCGGGCAACCGTTTGTGGCCCCACCGAATGCAGGCCCGGCGCGCCTGCGCCCGGCAGCCCTGAACGATGCCCAATTGCTTGCCGAAATGGATGCCGAGATCTTCGACCCGCTGTGGCACTTCGGCGCGTCGGAAATCGTTGAGATGCAGGTGCGCGGGCGGCTCATGATTGCCGATATCGACGGCGAGATGGCGGGCTATGCGGCGCTGTTGAAGGGACAGCGGCGCGAAGCGCACCTGGCGCGGCTGGGTGTCCACCCCCGTTTTCAGCGGCGGGGCGTTGGCCGCTACCTGCTGGCTGAAGCTGTGCATTTTGCACAATTCGACGGCTACACTGCGGTCGCGCTCAATACGCAGGCCTCAAATACCCCCTCGCAAAAGCTCTACACCAGCTTTGGCTTTGCACCCAGCGGCATTGAGATGCCCGTGCTTACGCTACGCATCGACTGAGATCCGAGAAGACGGTTGTGCGGTGCGCACGGTGATCGGCGATGTAGATGGAGTCACCCTGTTCAATTTGTCTATTTTTCCGTGCGTTTGGAGGATAAGGCTGGGGATAACCTCTGAAACCGTGGATAAAGTGACATAACGCAACCTCTTGCAGGCATGTCCAGGGATGCACTTGGCCACATGGCAAAGAGCAAATCAGTCTCAAATTTGAGGCCGGGGCGCATGAAGCAGATTCACGCCTGGCTCCAGCTGCGGCTTTGGCGAGAGCGCTTTTCGTTTAGCAAGCGCATCCTTGTGGGTCTGCTGCTGCTGCTGGTCGTCGTCACAATCGGCTGCCTGGGCTACATGATCATCGAGGGCTGGGGTTTCAACGACGCGCTCTTCATGACGATGATCACCGTGAGCACCGTGGGCTATTCCACAGTGCACGAGTTGAGCGTCCACGGACAGCGCTTCACGATTGTGCTCATGCTGCTGGGCGTGGGCATGTTGGCCTATACGGTAACCATCCTCGCCGAGTATGTCGTGGCCGGGGAATTGCGCACCTACTTGCGGAGGCGGCACATGCAGGCGGAGATCAGCGCGCTCCACAACCACTTCATTGTCTGTGGCTTTGGGCGCATTGGCAGGCAGGTCGTAGAGACACTCCTCGACGAGGAAGTGTCTCTCATCGTCATCGAGCGCAACGAGGAACTTCTGCGCTTTCTCGAGGAGAATCAGATTCCCCATGTGACGGGAGACGCAACGCTCGACGACACTCTGCAGCGCGCCGGCATTGCGCGCGCGCAGGGACTCTGCGCGTGCCTCGCCAAAGATGCCGACAACCTCTTTATTGTGCTCGCCGCCCACATGCTTGCGCCAGGCCTCTCGATTATTGCGCGCGCCAACGAAACCGAGAACGAGGCCAAATTCCGGGTGGCGGGGGCCAATGCCATTATCAACCCCTACAGCCTTGCAGGTCACCGCATGGCTTCGCAACTGCTGCAGCCCGACACCGTCCAATTTGTGGAGGATGCCATGCGCAGAGGCGGGCTGAATTTGCGCATTCGCGAGGTAGAGGTGGCCGAGGGCTCGTCGCTTGCCGACAGGTCGCTCACCGAGCTTGCCTTGCGCAACCGCACAGGCAGCAGTGTGCTGGCGCTGCGGCGCGCGTCGGGCGAACTCCTCACCAATCCCGATGAGAGCGTCTGCCTGGCCGCAGGGGATGTTCTTATTTGCCTGGGTACTGAGGAACAGGTTGCGGCGCTGGTGCAGATTGCGCAGCCGGGGCTAGAGGGTGAGCAGTAGGGAGTGGGGAGTGGGCCGCTGAGGGCTGGACGAAATCGCTGGCCCCGCGTACAATGGCCCTCGTCGCGCGGCGCAGGCGCTGCGCCCCGACCTTTTGACCACCCGAGGAGAAATTGATGATGCGCAAGATGCAGTTGTGGCTGCTGCCGGTTTTGCTGGTCACCACCTTGCTCAGCGGCTGCATGACCCTGCCCACGCGCGCGACCGAGAGGGCAAACCGAGCTGCCGCGGGTGCCGTTGATGCGGCGAACAAGGCAAGGACGGGGGCGGCCGCTATCGCCACCAAGGCTGCGGCCAGTGCAGCAAGCGCAATGGACAATGCTGCGCCTCTTGCCGCGGGCGCAAACAAGGTTGCCTGCGAGAGCCTGCAGGGCATGAACAGGGCCTTTGGACAGGCAGGCAGCTTCTCGCCGGACACGTCTGTGGCCGACGTGCTTGCCTTCAAGCAGAGGGTTGACCCCTTCGTGAACCCCATGCGCGTGCTGGCCGTGACCATGGGTCTGGACCCTGTAACGCAGTTCATTCTGGCCTATGATGCCTTTGGGCTGCTCATCAGGTCACTCCCCGCCGACGCAAACCTGGGGGCCGCTTCCGGCGCGCTGACGGCCAGCATGACGGCACTGATGGGCGCGACATTTCAGGCGGAAAACGCGCTCGACTGCGGCAATCCGTAGGAAA
>CAYJNV010000202.1:0-8195 GCA_964370975.1 uncultured Caldilineaceae bacterium
ACAAAGCGGCCATGGACAGGCTGGCCATGTTTGCTATACCTAACGAATATTCTTCAACCCATAATGGATCGAAACGAAATTGCGTAAGTTTACGTTAAGGATTCAGACTGCATGCGTGGCGCAGGCGTTGCTGCCTGTGCCCAATCACCGCCCGCGTTGAGCGGTGTCTCCCAGCGCATAATTCCCACCCCCCCATGCACGCATATTCCCGCGCCCTGCCACTGCTTCTTGTCTGCGCCATCCTGTTGCCCAACCCAGCGTACGCCGCACCCCTTGCGCAGAATCCACCTGACACCCTCCCCGGCGACCCGCCGCTTGCCGCCAATGAGCATGCCGACCAAGCCGATTTTGCCGCGTTGACCGACCTTGCGCAGGCGCCTTTTGCAGTGCCCGTTGAGCCGCAGCCCGCGCCCGTTCTGCTCGCACCCGCAGACGGTGCAGTCGTCACAGGGTTATCGCACCCGCCACTTGGATTGCCTACGCTCATCTGGCAGCCTGCGGCCGTCCCGGCAATGTACCACCTGCAGATCGCCAATAATGCGGGCCTCAGCGGCGCGGTAGAAGTTGACACCTATTCCGATCGATACACAACAGGAGTCAGCACCGCCGACGTGAAGTTGGGCTGGGTTGGCGGCGACTACTACTGGCGTGTCCAGACAATTGTCAAGGTGGGCGGCAAGAGCATCGCCGGCCCCTATTCGGAGATTTGGCACTTTACGCGCGATTGGGACGCTGCTGAAACCGTCGTGCCGCAACTCCTGACTCCTGCTGCAGATGCGACACTGCATGCTTTCGGTGGCGAGGGCTTCACCTGGACGCCAGTGCCGGGCGCCGCCCACTACATCTTCCAAATCAGCGCCACCATGGAATTCTCAACACTTGTCTACGAGGCACGGACGACGCGCACCGCCCATGCGCCACGCGACCGGCTGCCCTCAAATCGCTACTACTGGCGCATCATCCCCGTCGATAATCGCAACACGTCGGGCTTTCCCAGCCTGGCGCGGGCGTTCGTCTTCGACTGGAATGCGCCGCCGCTGATGTTGGCGCCGCCGGATGACCTGCAAACTCCCTATACGCCGCGCTTCTCGTGGACGGCGATTGAAGGAGCCAAGTACTACGTACTCCAGATCAGCACCTCGAAGACCTTTGACGAGGTCGCAACAAAGCAATATGCCACCTTCTCCTCCGATTTCACACCGCTGCAGGCGCTCGCCAACGACCAGGAGTACTTCTGGCGCGTGCGCGCGGTGACCGATGTGCGCGCCAGCGTGGGCGCACAGCTTTTGGAGGCGGGCACGCCGTGGAGCCTGCAAGATGTAGCAAGCAACGAGCCGCGCTCCTTCAAGATCAAGTGGAACTTCGCGCCGCTTCTGCTTACGCCGCCCGACCTGGCGCGCGGCTCCTACCCCATCTTCAGTTGGCAGCCCGTGCCCGGAGCCCAGAGCTATCAGATTGAAATCGACGAGGGCAGCAGCCTGATTCCGCCTTTGGTTGGCGACAACAAGATCTACAATGTGCCCGCGTGGGCGCAGCCAAAGTACCAAAATGGGTTGCTCAACCAATACTATTCGTGGCGCGTGCGCGCGATTGATGCACAGGGCAACACGACGCCCGACAGCACGATGCGCACGTTTGCCGCCGAGTTCGACACAGCCCCCACATACGTCTACCCGCCCTACAGCTATGTGCGCGACGCCGCCAACATGCCCGTGAGCAAAGAAGTCGCGATCGCGTGGCCGGTCTTCGTCTGGGATACGGCGCACATCAGAGAGGCTTTTCCAATCAACGACATTGGGCTCACGCTGCCCCCCCACCACTACCGCTTGACGGTCGACGACAACGACAACTTCGCCTCGCCCAATGTTGTGATCGAGACGGCAGGTTTGGGTGCAGCGCTGACATCCGCAGCCACCCTCGCCCCACTCTCGCCCGGCGCGCGCTACTTCTGGAAGGTGCAGGCCTTTGCCGACGCTGCGTCGACGCAGGTAATTGGGTATCCCCAGGTTTGGGAATTTGTCTACAACCCGGCGCTGCCTGAATTACCCTTTGTGGCGGCACCCACGTTGATCTACCCGGCCGACCGCTTTGACGCCGTTGGCGATCCGCCTGTGCTAGGCTGGCTCCCGATGACCGGCGCAGCGCGCTACCGCGTCCAGGTGGCCGCCGATGCGGCATTCACCCAAATCGTAGACGACAATATCGTGACCGGCGTCAACTATGTGCCGTGGCAGGGACGGTTGGCGCGTATGCCGGTTGGCGCCTGGTGGTGGCGTATGCAACCTCTCGACGCAGCCAACAACCCTATTGCAGGGCCAAGCGAGATCAGGCGCTTCCACCTATCGTTCGACGCACCGACACTCAATCCGCTTGAATACGCGCCGATCACCTGTACGGGTCCCGACCTTATTCCGCCGTGCGCACACTACACGCTCGCGAGCTCGGTGCTTGCTACAACGGCAAACTACAAACCTATCCAGAGTCTTGTGGCGACGGGCGCAACCACGGCAAGCAATCTGGGACTGGGCGAACTCCATATGTTCGGCGACCGCTTCTATACGGGCAACCAGAACTGGGTGATCGCCTTCAAGGCCGCACCCACGGTGAATGCAACGGTCACTTATTCGCTCTACCTGGACATTGATCACCTCGAAAACTCGGGCGGAACGCTCAACCCGGTTACGAGCGCACCCATCCCGCTACCCTCCATTTTCCGCCCTGAATACATTGTGAGCGCGACGCGCGCCGACAATGCGATTGACGAAACCGACGTGATGATTCACGAGTGGAACGCCCCGGAAGCGCGCTGGAACGCGCCCAAACTTCTCTCGGACATATTTGGGGACGCATTCTTCGACGCAACGCCCGGTATCGATGCCGTGCAGTTGGTCATTCCCTACACCGCCATTGGCGCAGGGCGCACCGACTTCAGCGGCTCCTTCGCGCTGGTGCTGGCCAGCAGCGCGGCCGGCACACCTGTGGGCGACACAGTGCCGCCGCAGGGCCCGACCTTTGGTCGCCCCGCCTTCGTCAGTGACATGCTGTCGCCGCTCTATCCCTTTGACACGCCCTTTTCCAACCCGCGCGTCTACCAGGATATGCAGATGCTGCGCTGGCGCACCCCTTACTTTGACTCCACCGACGGCTACCTCGTAGAGATTGCGCGCGATGCCGGCTTCACCGATATTGTGGATTCGTGGGAGAGCATCGAAGGCGGTACGTCGTTCTTCTTCCAGTTGCTGCCGGCTGCCATGCAAACCACCAATGCCTATGGCGACAACGAGTCCTATTACTGGCACGTGCGCATTCGCCACGAGCGCTTCAGCGCGTTTAATACCGACTTCTTTGACTATGGCCCATGGTCATCGCCCATGCGCTTCAAGCTGGACAGCCGACTGCCGGGCAGCCCGCACCTCTCGACAGGCGAGAACGCCTTCATGACGCCTACGTTCTTGTGGGATCGCGTTGAGGGCGCCGGCGGCTACGCGCTGCAAATAGACAATGACGCCAACTTCGCCTCACCACTCTTCAGCGTGCAAACTGATGCTACGAGCTATACGCCCAATGAAAGTTTCAGCGTTTCCATGATTCCCGGTGCTCAATACTTCTGGCGCGTGGCCATTCGCCGCAGCGACAGTGTCCTGGGCAAGTGGACGACGCCAATGGCCTTTGTGCGCACCTCGGTTGCGCCCGCCCTGTTGGCTCCTGACAACGGTGCGCAGTTGCTCGGCCAGCCTACCCTCGTGTGGACGCCTATTCTCACGCCAACAACCACCGCACGCCTGGCAACGGCGCGCTATCGCCTGCAGGTGGACAACGACAACAACTTTGGCAGCCCGTGGATAAACGAAACATTGCAGGCAACGATGTACACGCCTCCACTGGGCAAGAATCTTGATGACGGTACATGGTTCTGGCGCGTTGCATTGGTGGATGCTGCGGGCAATACCGGGCCCTATTCGCAGCCGCGCCAGTTTACGCGCCGCTACGAATTGCCGGTTCTCGTCGCGCCGCAGACCGGCGCGCACACGGCCTACGCTCCCACCATGACGTGGCGCCCCATCGACGGCGCCGCCTACTACAAAGTGACCTATGCCACCAACGAAAGCTTCACAGGTGGTACGTCGATTTATACGGACAATGCCAGCTACACCCCCACTGCTGCACTGAAGGGTGGCATCTACTACTGGCGGGTGCAGATGTACGATGATGATGGGCGCGCCGGACCCGTGTTGCAGAGCCAGTTTCTCTTCGGCTGGACGGTGCATTTGCCGCTTGTGAAACGCTGAAGCAAGACCGGAAGGGTGCTAAAGCGAGGCCTCCAGACACGGAGGCCTCGCTTAACTTTGGCGCGCCCCGCCCTCTGCACATTACACTATGTTGTGATACACTGTTTTGCTGTGCGCGCCGGTTTTCGCACCGCGGATCGGACAACGCGCCACCAGACAATTGATCGAACACACGATTTCGGTTTTTCAATTTCAATACCCTAAAAGGAGTCTTTCGCATGGCTACCCGTATTGGCATTAATGGCTTCGGCCGCATTGGCCGCCAGGTCACCAAGGCGCTCTTCGAGAACCACGCCGGCGAGTTTGACCTGATTGCGGTCAATGACCTGAGCGACGTCAACACCAATGCCCACCTCTTCAAGTATGACAGCTCCTACGGCATCTTCCAGGGTGACGTCCAGGTGGACGGCGGCGACATCATGATCAACGGCGATCGCGTCAAGGTGCTTGCCGAGCGCGACCCCAGCAAGCTCCCCTGGGGCGACCTGGGCGTTGACCTTGTCATCGAGAGCACGGGCATCTTCACCGATCGCGAGAAGGCATCCCTCCACATCCAGGGCGGCGCCAAGAAGGTCATTATCTCCGCCCCCGCCAAGGGTGAGGATCTGACGATCGTCATGGGCGTCAACAACGACAAGTACGACCCGGCCAAGCACCACATCGTCTCCAATGCATCCTGCACCACCAACTGCCTGGCCCCCGCCGCCAAGGTCCTCAACGACCTCTGCGGCATTGAGCAGGGGCTCATGACCACGATTCATTCCTACACCAACGACCAGCGCATTCTGGACCTGGTGCACAAGGACCTGCGCCGCGCACGTGCTGCCGCCATCAGTATGATTCCGACGACCACCGGCGCCGCCAAGGCCATTTCGCTGGTTCTGCCCGAGCTCAAGGGCAAGCTCGACGGTTACTCCATGCGCGTCCCCACCCCCACCGTCTCGGTGGTGGACTTTGTGGCAAATGTCAAGAATCCGGTCTCGACCGAAGAACTGCTGGCCGCCTTTGACGCCGCCGCCGCCGGCCCCATGAAGGGCATTCTCGACGTCAGCCGCGAACCACTGGTAAGCGTTGACTTCAAGGGCAACTCCCACAGCAGCATCATCGACGCCGACTACACCAAGGTCTACGGCAGCATGGTCAAGATTCTCACCTGGTATGACAACGAGTGGGCTTACTCCGTGCGCGTGACCGACCTGGCAGCGTTCATGGTCAGCAAGGGCATCTAGGCGAAAAGAAGAACCTGCGGGCGACAGAGCGAGTCTGTCGCCCGCAGGTTCTTTTCCTGCCCCTCTGCGCGCCATTCTTGTGCGCGCAGCCCCGGTTGAAAGGCACATCCCAATGAACAAAATGACGATCCGCGACGTGGAATGGCAGGGAAAAAAGGCCCTCGTCCGCGTCGATTTCAATGTACCCCTCAGCGGCGGCATGATTACCGACGACACGCGCATGCGCGCGGCACTGCCCACCATCAACTATCTGCTTGACAATGGCGCAGCCGTCATCCTCATGAGCCACCTGGGCCGCCCCAAGGATGGCCCGGATCCCAAGTACAGCATGAAGGTAACGGCCGACCACCTGGCGACGCTCATCAGCGCGCCCGTCAAGTTCGCGGGCGAGACCGTCGGCCCCGAGGCCGCAGCGGCCGCAGCGGCGCTCCAGCTCGGCGAAGTACTCGTCCTCGAGAATACCCGCTTCGACAAGCGCGAGACCAAGAATGACCAGGGCATGGCCGAGCAGCTCTCCCTGTTGGGCGACGTTTTCGTGAATGATGCCTTTGGCAGCGCGCACCGTGCCCACGCCAGCACCGAGGGCGTTGCGCAGCATCTGCCCGCCGTCGCCGGCTTCCTCATGGAAAAGGAACTCGAGTACCTGGGCGGCGCGCTCGAAGACCCCAAGCGTCCCTTCGTCGCCATCATGGGCGGCGCCAAGATTAGCGACAAGATTGCGGTGATTGAGTCGCTGCTCGCCAAGGTGGACGTCATCCTGATTGGTGGCGGCATGGCCAACACCTTCCTCGCCGCCGAAGGCTACGCCATGGGCAAGAGCCTCGTCGAGCGGGAGTCGCTCGAACTGGCGCACGGCCTCATGCAAAAGGGCGCCGGTCAAATTGAGTTGCCGGTTCACCTGGTTGCCGCGGCGGCCTTTGCCGACGACGCCGAAGCGCGCGTGGTGAGCGTGGAGGAAGTCCCTGCCGAGTGGATGGCGCTGGACATTGGCCCGGCCACGATTGCGCACTACGCCAACCGCCTTGCCGGCGCCAAAACAGTCGTCTGGAATGGCCCCATGGGCGTCTTCGAGATGCCCTCCTTTGCCAGGGGCACCGTGGCGATTGCGGAGATGCTCGCCGGGCTCAAGGATGCCACCACGATTATCGGCGGCGGTGACAGCGCCGCGGCCGTCGCACAGGCCGGGCTCGAAGACAAGATGTCTCATGTGAGCACGGGCGGCGGCGCCAGCCTTGAATTCCTTGAAGGCAAGGAACTGCCGGGCGTGGCGGCCCTGGCTGACAAGTAGAACGTTGCCTGGTTGACTGGTCATTGGTAATTGGAAAATGGTAATTGGCATAGCGCGCGTGACCAGTGACATCGCGCCTATTACCAATGCACCATTTACCAATTACAGTTGGCGGTCCCCCTCGTGACTTTGCAGTATTCTCTCTGGAGGCGCTTGATGGGCTTCTTGCAACGACTCTTCGGCTTCGGCGCTCCCAAGGCGGACAACCGCCACCTGCCTGTCTACGTTTACAGCCAGCGCTGCGCAGAAGGCATTGCCGGCAACGTGGACCTCATCAACGAGATCAGCGCGGGCGAAGAAGGGGGCGAACCGTGGTTCGTGCGCAAGGTGCTCCACACCTCAGGCCGCGGCCGCTGCTTTGACCAGGTGGAGGTTTCGCTCTGGCTGGACGTCAACAAGCGCATTGTGCGCCACGAAGTCAAGGGCGGCATGTGGCTGGAGCCCGACGAATACGAGCGGCTGCGCATGGCCAGTGCCAGCACCCTGGAAGACGACGAACCCCGCGGCGACACCGCCATGGAAATTGACGAGAACGAAATGCCGGGGGACAACCCTAACTGGCGCTGACTTCGACCAGCCGCCGGGCAAGACAGTAGTCACACAATGAAAGCGAGAAAACCCCATGCGCAAGCCCATGATGGCCGGCAACTGGAAGATGAACAAGACGCCCGCCGAGGCGCAGGAATTGGCGAAGGAAATCAACGGTGCCGTCGCCGCATATACGAATGTTGATTGCGTGATCTGCCCACCCTTTGTCTCGCTGCCGCAACTGGCATGGGGGCTGAAAGACGCCGCCGTCAAGCTGGGCGCGCAAAATGTCCACTGGGCCGAGAGCGGCGCCTACACCGGTGAGATCAGCATCCCCATGCTCAAGGGCATGGTGTCGCACGTCATCATCGGTCACAGCGAGCGCCGCCAGTACTTTGGCGAGACCGATGAAGGTGTCAACAAGAAGGCCCGGGCGCTGCTCGCGGCAGCCATAACGCCCATCATTTGCTGCGGCGAAACGCTGGCGCAGAACCAGGCGGGCGAGACAGGCAGCTTCGTCTCGGGGCAGGTGAAGGCGGCGCTGGCGGGCATGAGCGCCGACGATGTGGCCAAGTGCGTGCTGGCCTATGAACCCATCTGGGCGATTGGCACGGGGCTGGCAGCCACCGCCGAGCAGGCGCAGGCGATCTGCGGCGAGGTCGTGCGCGCGGCCGTAGCCGCCGATTTCGGCAGCGCTGTGGCCGAGCAGGTCGTCGTCCTCTATGGCGGCAGCACCAACGAGAAGAACATCGCAGAGATCATGCAGCAGCCCGACATTGACGGGGCACTCATTGGTGGCGCCGCGCTCAAGGTCGACGCCTACGCCTCCATGGTGAAGCAGACGAGCGAACTCTACAGATA
>CAYJNV010000203.1:0-5577 GCA_964370975.1 uncultured Caldilineaceae bacterium
GACCGGGCCGAAGGGCACCCTGGTTCAGCAAATTAGCCCCGACCTGACACTCAAGGTCGAGGATGGGCAGATTCTTGTGGAGCGGCCGACCGAGTCGCGCCTTCACAAGTCGCAGCACGGGCTTGCGCGCACGCTGGTTGCCAACATGGTCACCGGTGTGACGACGGGTTTCAGCCGCAAGCTGGAGGTGGTGGGCGTTGGCTACCGCGCCGAAAAGCGCGGCGACAACCTCATGCTCCAGGTCGGCAAGAGCCACCCGGTAGAATTTGCGCCGCCCAACAAGACGATTTCGTTTGACGTGGACAAGGACGGTCGCGCCATCGTGATCAACGGCGTAGACAAGGCGGAGGTGGGCGAATTGGCCGCCGTGATCCGCCGCACCCGTCCGCCGGAGCCTTACAAGGGCAAGGGCATCCGCTACTCCGGCGAGCGCGTACGCTCAAAGGTGGGCAAATCCGGCAAGGTCGGCAAGAAGTAAGGAAGAGGTGAGATCATGGCAAAATTCAATCGTGCATTGGCTCGCGACCGCCGCCACGCACGTGTCCGCAAAAAGGTGCACGGCACGGCAGCGCGCCCGCGCCTCAATGTATATCGCAGCCTGGAGCATATTTACGCGCAGGTGATTGACGACGAGAGCGGTGTGACGCTCGTCTCTGCCTCCACCGTGGACGCCGAACTGCGCGCCGACCTGGCCAAACTGGCCAAGACCGAGCAGGCCAAGGCTGTGGGCAAGGCGATTGCCGACCGCGCCAAGGCTGCTGGTGTGGAGACTGTGGTCTTTGACCGTGGCGGCTACCCCTTTCACGGGCGCGTCAAGGCACTGGCCGAAGCGTCGCGCGAAGGCGGCCTGGTCTTCTAGGCGCGCACCTGACTGAACGAGAATGGGAGAACCGATTCCATGGCAAGACAATCAAGCGGCGGCGGCCAGTCAACTGGCGGCGGCTTTGGTGGTGGAGACAGCAATCGCAGTGAGGGTGGGCGCGGCGAAGGCCGCGGCGGTGGTGATCGCCGTCGTGACCGCCGCTCCAAGGAGCGCGAGCGCGACGACCGTGAGGAACTGAGCGAGCGCGTCGTGCATATTGCCCGCACCTCGAAAGTCGTCAAGGGTGGACGTCGCTTCTCCTTCCGCGCACTCGTGGTTGTGGGCGACAAAAAGGGCCGCGTGGGCGTTGGCCTGGGCAAGGCGCGCGATGTGCCAGATGCCATCCGCAAGGCAACCGACCGTGCCCGCAAGAACATGGTCAAGGTCTGCTTGCTGGGCACGACGATTCCGCACCCCATCGAGGCCAACTTCGGCGCAGGGCGCGTCTTCCTGCGCCCTGCCAGCCCCGGCACCGGCGTGATTGCCGGCGGCGGTGTACGCGCCGTGGTGGAAGCGGCCGGCATCAGCGACGTGCTGAGCAAGTCGCTGGGCAGCGACAACATTCTGAACGTGGTGCAGGCGGCCTTTGAGGCGGTGCAGCAGTTGAAGGATTACACCGTTGAGGCAGACCGCCGCGGGATTGAGCACAAGCATCTGGCTCCCTTCTGGCACCGCGAGGAGGCGACAAATGGCTAACGACACGCAAAACGGCGCGGCCGAGGACAAGACCATGCGCATCACGCTGGTGCGCAGTCCGATTGGCTATACCAAACGCCAGAAGGAGACTGTCAAGGCGCTCGGCCTGCACCGCATGCACGAGACGATTGACCGCCCCGACACGCCTGCCATGCGCGCGATGGTTGACTCCATCAGCCACCTGGTGCGCATCGAAGAGCAAATGTAATTGGTAAGTGGTCATTGGTAATCAACACGCACCAATTACCAATTCACGAATTACCAATTACCAGCTATTGATAATCAGTACATTCAAGAATCGCGAGTAATCAGATGCAATTACATGACCTGCGTCCCGCAGAGGGTGCAACCAAAAAGCGCAAGCGAGTGGGTCGTGGCACGGGTTCCGGCAAGGGCAAGACTTCCGGCCGTGGCACGAAGGGACAGTTGTCCCGAACCGGCGCGAATATTCACGCCGCGTTTGAAGGCGGCCAGAACCGCATGACCAAGCGGCTGCCCAAGATGCGTGGCTTTAACAACCGCTTCAAGGTTGACTACGTGCCTGTGAACCTGGATGCGCTCGAGCGTCTCTTTGAGGCGGGGGATGCCGTTTCGCCCGAAACGCTGGCGTTGGCCGGCCTGCTGGGCAATGACAGCGACCCCGTGGTGGTGCTGGCGCGTGGTGAAGTCACCAAGCCGCTCCATATCAAAGTGCACCGCATGAGCGCCCATGCCAAGGAAAAGGTTGAGGCCGCGGGCGGCACCGTTGAGATGCTGCCTTACGCTGTAAACAAGAACCTGCCGCGTTCCTAACCCTCGCCCAGCCTTCCGCACGGCGGGGCACTTGGGCGCCGCCGTCGGAGCCTTCCCGGAAGGACCTCTTCCATGGTTGACGCTGTACGCAACGCATTCCGGCTACCGGACCTGCGCCAGAAGATCCTCATCACCGTCGGCATCATTGCCCTCTACCGCTTTGCAGCCAATATCCCGCTGCCGGGCGTAGACCGCGCCGCGCTTGACCAGATCTTCCGGAGCAACGACAGCAACGTCCTGCTGAGCTTCCTCAACTTCTTCAGCGGTGGCGGCCTCTCTCAAATGGGTGTCATGGCGCTGGGGGTTTACCCCTACATTACGGCTTCCATCATCATGCAGCTCCTCCAGCCGATTATTCCGGCCCTGGAAGCGCTGCAGAAGGAGGGGGACGCCGGGCGCATGAAGCTCAACCAGTACACCTTGTATCTCACCATTCCTCTGGCCATTCTGCAGGCGGTGGCGCAAGGCACGCTCCTCAGCCGTCCCGGCAGCGGTGGTCTCACCGTGCTGCCCAACTGGGGCTTCACCGGGCCCAACCTGCTGCCCACGCTGACCATCATTATCTGCATGACGGCCGGCACAATGTTCGGCATGTGGCTGGGCAACCTAATCACCGAGCAGGGCATCGGCAACGGCATCTCGCTGATCATCTTCTCGGGCATTCTCGCCTCGGTTCCTTACCAGATGCTGGTGCTCTGGCAGCAGCCGGTGTTGCTTGTCCTCTTCCTCATCATCACCGTGCTCACCGTGGCGTTGATTGTGTGGATTCAGGAAGGGCAGCGGCGCATACCGGTGCAATATGGCAAGCGCGTGCGCACAGTACGCGGCAACCGCATGATGATGGTGGGCGGGCAGAGCACCTACGTGCCGCTGCGCGTCAACACCGCCGGCATGATCCCGCTCATCTTTGCGCAGAGCCTGCTGATTCTGCCGAGTACACTGGCAAGCTACTTCGTCGGTCGTTCGGGCTTCCTGGGTTCGATGGCGGGTTTCTTCTCGACATGGTTCTCGCCCACGCACTTCCTGTACTGGACGCTCTACTTCCTGTTCACGGTTGCGTTCACCTACTTCTATACCGACGTCATGTTCCGCCAGCAGAATCTTCCCGAGACACTGCAGCGGCAGGGCGGTTTCATTCCGGGCATTCGACCGGGTCCGCGCACCGAGCAATACCTGAACGGCGTGCTCGGCCGCATTACGTTGATCGGCGCGCTCTTCCTGGGCTTTGTCGCCGTGCTGCCCTACATCGTGGGCATCATCGCCAACGGGCTGGGCGCAGGCAACACCAATGTCCTGAGCGGCTACAACTCGCTGATCATCAGCAGCACGGGCCTGCTCATCGTCGTGGGTGTTGTGCTCGACACCATGAAGCAGATTGAAGCGCAGTTGATGATGCGCAACTACGAAGGCTTTATCCGTTAATTCATGTTGCGCAGGTGAGGAAGAGCATAATTGATTATTGAAGATTGATCATTGAAGGCCATCGTCGTACATGCGTTCCCGCCTGTATTCTCGGTCTCCAATGATCAATCATCAATTATCAGTTATTGTTCTTGCCACCTGCGCAACATCCCATCTCCTGGATTCGAGGAAGGGATGGACCACAAACGCACCTATCTGGTGCTGCTGGGCGTGCCGGGGGCAGGCAAGGGTACGCAGGCCAAGCTGCTTGAAGAAGCGCTGGGGTTGCCCCAGGTCTCGACCGGTGACATCTTCCGCTACAACCTGAAGAACGCCACGGCACTGGGCGTGATGGCCAAGTCCTACATGGACAAGGGCATGCTCGTGCCGGATGACGTGACGATCGCCATGGTGGAGGAGCGGCTGAGCCGCCCCGATTGCGCCCAGGGCGCAATTATGGATGGCTTCCCGCGGACGCTGCAACAGGCGGCAGCCTTCGATGCGCTGACGGCGCCCTATGGCGGCGTGAGCTTCGTGCCCATGATCACCATCAGCGATGATGAGGCCGTGGTGCGCATCTCCGGGCGGCGCTCGTGCCGGACCTGCGGCGCCGTCTACCACCTCGCCTACAACCCGCCCAAAGTGGAGGGTGTGTGCGATGTGGACGCCGGTGAGCTCTACCAGCGCGACGACGACAAGGAAGACGTGGTGCGCAACCGCCTCTACGTCTACTACAAGCAGACGGCGCCGCTGATTGGCTACTACTTTGCCCACGGCGTGCTGCATGAATTCGACGGCGCGCGGCCGATTGCCGACATCTTTGCCGAGTTGCAGGCAGCGCTCGTCGAGGAACCAAAGGCGGCGTAGCGCTCTGCGAGTTAGCGGCCATTGGCCGTCAGGAAGTGCCAAGTGTTTGGACGTCATTTAGGGCAGGCGGCGCGTCGCCCGTTGCCTCGTGCAGCGCAGCGACCTATGCCCATTCTCAAGTCTCCGCAGGAAATCAAGATCATGCGCGAGGCCGGGCGGATTGTGGCCCGTGTCCACGCCGCCATGCGCGAGGCCGTGCGTCCCGGCATCAGCACCTGGGAGCTTGACCAGATCGCCTTGGGCGTCATGCAGAAGTACGACGCGGTCTCCTGCTTTCTGGGCTACCGCGGCTATCCTGCACAAATCTGCACCAGCATCAACGAGGAGTTGGTGCACGGCATTCCCAGCCGCGACCGAGTTCTGCACGCTGGCGACATCATAAGCATCGATGTCGGCGTCAAGCACAGGGGCTACATTGGCGACAGTGCGTGGAGCTACGCCGTGGGCGAGATCTCCGAGCCGGCGCAACATTTGATGCGCGTCACCGAGGAGAGCCTCTACAAGGCGATTGAGCAGATGCACGTGGGCAACCACGTTGTGGACGTGAGCCGTGCGGTGCAGAAGCATGTAGAGGGCAACGGCCTGTATATCGTCAAGGAGTATACGGGCCACGGTGTGGGACAGTCCATGCACGAGCGGCCGCAGGTGCTCAACTATGTAGGGGGCGATGCCGACGGCCGTCTGGCGCTTGAGGCCGGGCTGGTGGTGGCGGTGGAGCCCATGGTGCAGGTGGGCACGTGGCTCACACGCACGCTCAAGGACGAGTGGACTGTCGTCAGCAAGGATGGCAGCCTGGCGGCTCACTTTGAGCATACAATAGCAGTAACCAACGCAGGGCCGGAGATTTTGACTCTGCCTTAACGCTGTGATAAACTTGCAAAGTTGCGCCTGATCGAGCAACTGGAGGTTATGATGAAAGTTCGTCCGTCCGTCAAGAAAATGTGCGAAAAGTGCAAGAT
>CAYJNV010000203.1:5587-8192 GCA_964370975.1 uncultured Caldilineaceae bacterium
GTGCAAGATCGTGCGCCGCAAGGGGATTGTGTACGTCATTTGCATCAATCCGAAGCATAAGCAGCGCCAGGGCTAATCAGGCACAGGGGATTCATTTATGGCTCGTATTTCCGGCGTAGACCTCCCGCGCGACAAGCGTGTCGTCATATCGCTCACCTATATCTTCGGCATCGGCCGCACCACCAGCGAACAGATCCTCAAGCAGGTCAATATTGACCCTTCGAAGCGCGTCAAGGATCTGGACGAGGCCGAGCAGACGCGTCTGCGCGAGTACATTGACCGCAACTACGTGGTGGAGGGAGACCTGCGCCGCGAAGTGAACATGAACATCAAGCGGTTGATGGAAATTGGCTGCTACCGTGGGCTTCGCCACCGGCGCAACCTGCCCACACGTGGCCAGCGCACGCGCACCAACGCGCGCACCCGCCGTGGTGTGAAAAAGACTGTGGCCGGCAAGAAGAAGGCCGCGCGCAAGTAACCAGTAAGTGACTGCATGTGTGCTGCGGGCACACCGTGCGCATTGTGTGCGGGCTGTCCTGCAGTTGACAGGAAACGGGATTGATAGCGCTCGGGTGATTGTGCCCGGGCGCGCAGGCATCAGACGTTAAGGAGCAATCATGGCTCGACCGCAGCGCCGGCGTGATCGCCGAACAGTCAGGCGTGAGCGCAAGAATGTGCCGACCGGCCAGGTGCACATTCACTCTGCCTTCAACAACACGATTATCACGATTACCGACCTTTTCGGTAACACGTTGTGCTGGGCCAGCAGCGGAACCGCAGGCTTCAAGGGCAGCCGTAAGTCGACGCCCTTTGCCGCACAGCTTGCCGCCCAGAGTGTTGGCAATACCGCCCGCAGCGACTTTAACATGCGCGAGGTGGATATCTTCGTCAAGGGTCCTGGCCCGGGCCGCGAATCGTCGATTCGCTCTCTGCAGGGCGCAGGGCTGGTTGTCCGCTCAATCACGGACATCACGCCGCTGCCCCACAATGGCTGCCGCGCCCCCAAGAAGCGCCGCACCTAGCCATTTGATTGTGGCGACCGGTAGATTGTATACGGTTGGCCCAAACCTGTGAACGAACTCAGTCGCGATGACTGACACCCGGCACAAGCGCCGGCGGAGGAACCATGGCACGACATACAGATGCGGTTTGCAGGCTGTGCCGCCGCGAAGGCATGAAGCTCTACTTGAAGGGCGATCGCTGTCTTAGCCCCAAGTGTGCAATTGAAAAGAAGAACAACCCGCCCGGCATGCACGGCCGCAAGGCCACATTCCGCCGCAAGACGTCGGATTATGGCCTGCAGTTGCGCGAGAAGCAAAAGGCGCGCCGCGTCTATGGCGAAATGGCGCGGCAATTCCGGCGCTACTTCAGCGAAGCCAGCCGCCGCAAGGGCATGACCGGTGCACAGCTGCTCACCATTCTGGAGAGCCGTCTGGACAACGTGGTCTACCGCCTGGGCTTTGCCGACAGCCGCCCGCAGGCGCGCCAGTTGGTGCGCCACGGCCACATCTCGCTTAACGGCCGCCGCACGAATATTCCTTCGGCGCTGGTGAGCGTTGGCGACAAGGTTACCGTCTATGAGACGAGCCGCAGCAAGATCTATTTCAAGGATCGCCTGCAGGTTATGCAGGGTGCACGCGTCCCCGCCTGGTTAAACCTTGACCTGGCTGCGATGGGTGGCTCGGTGCTGGCGGCTCCCGCTCGTGAGGATGTCGAGATTCCCCTCAACGAGCAACTGATTGTTGAATACTATAATCGCTAAATTGATTCAGTCGCTGCGGCGGCCGCAACGTTTGCCATCTTTGCATGGCGAGCATGCGCCCGCAGCGGCTGTTGTGTGCAATGAAGTCGCCGCCCGCGAGCTGTTTCGGGCCGTGCGTCGGGCCCGTTCACCCGTTTGCGCACCAAGCAGGAGGGTTGTCCCTTGCTGAACACGGTACTGCCCAAAATTGAAGTCGAGTCCAGCTCGTTGAATTACGGCCGCTATATCATCAGCCCGCTTGAGAGCGGCTATGGTATAACGCTGGGCAACGCGCTGCGTCGGGTTCTGCTTTCCAGCCTTAAGGGTGCGGCGGTTACGTCCATCCGCATAAGCGGCATTCATCATGAGTTTACTGCCATCCCCAACGTTCGTGAGGATACGCAGCGGCTGATTCTGAATATCAAGCAGATTCGCATCAAATCGCGCACCGATGAGCCTGTGCGCATTCATGTTGAAGTGACGAGCGAAGGCCCGATCACTGCCGGCGACCTGAATGTGCCGCCCGAACTGGAAATCGTCAACCCGGATCTCTACCTGCTGACGGCGGATGCCGACGAGGTGGACCTGGACCTGGAGATGATCGTCAACTCTGGGCGGGGCTACAGCCCGGCCGAGGAGCGCGGCAAGCTGCCCCTGGGCGAAATTCCCGTCGACGCCATCTACAGCCCGGTGCGCAAGGCATCATACCATGTGGACCGCACGCGCATTGGCCAGCAGACCGACTATGACAAGCTTGTCATTGACGTCTGGACCGATGGCACAATGAGCCCGGAAGAGGCGTTGCGCGAATCGGCCAAGATTCTGGTCACGCACCTCTCTTTGCTTGCGGGCGAGGAAGTGCAC
>CAYJNV010000204.1:0-8183 GCA_964370975.1 uncultured Caldilineaceae bacterium
GCGCAGGGCGTTGTGGCCCTGCGCACCGACGGCTGGCAGGAGACTGCACCCTCGTGGGAAACGCAAGCGCTGTCGCCCACGCTGCGCTTTGGGCCGCTGGAACTGGTGGGCTGGAGCCATAACCGGGACTTTGGCCCCGACAAGCCCCTCACTGTGCAGCTTGAGTGGGTGGGGGCCGAGCCAATCGATGCGCAGATTAACACCTCGGTGCGCATTGTCAACGCCGCGGGCGAGATCATCGCACAGCAGGATGGCCCACCCGCCGCCGGCGTCATCCCCACCACGCTCTTTTTCGAGACGCCGCTACCCGACACTAAGGTGCTGACCATTCCCGCGGGGCTCGCCAACAAACGCTACCGCATTGACGTGGCTGCCTACACCGCCGCCGACGGCGCGCCCCTGCAGGGTGCACCCGCCACGCAGCCGCTCGACTGGTTCGCGCACTTCAGCACCCACGGACCGCTGGTTGCGGGCGATTTGGGCGGCTGGAGCAACGGTATGCGCCTTCTCGCTGTTTCCGGCCTGCCCGCTACGCTGACGCCCGACGCACCGATTACGCTGCAACTGACGTGGGCCGCGGCAGGCCCAACCAACACGCCGCTCACAGCCTTCGTCCAACTCCTCGGCCCCAACGGCCTGCCGGTGGCGCAGGACGACCACCAGCCCGAGGGCGGCTTCTACCCGACCACGGGCTGGCACGCAGGTGAACCGACCGCCGACACCTTTACCCTGGCGCTGCCTGCTGCGATGCCTCCCGGCCCGTACGCGCTCGTTACCGGCTGGTACGATGCAGCCGGCGCGCGCGTGCCTGTGGTGGGCGGGGGAGATGTGCTGGAAATTGGAGAGTGGGAGAGGCCATAATTGATCATTGATCATTGAAGATTGATCAATGGCGCAGAAGAATGAGGCGCTGCACCAATGATCAATGATCAATGATTAATCATGGCCGTTCCCACCCCTCAATCCCCGCATCCAGCGCCCAGGGGCCCGGGTTGATGCCTCGCCATGCAGCCCCGATGCCCACATAGTCGACCACGCCATTGAGCGGCAGCAACGCCGCCGCATCAACAACCTGCCGCTGAATCTGCCGGTAGAGGTCACCGCGCGCCTGCAGGTCACAT
This sequence comes from uncultured Caldilineaceae bacterium, assembly GCA_964370975.1. Taxonomy (GTDB): domain Bacteria; phylum Chloroflexota; class Anaerolineae; order Caldilineales; family Caldilineaceae; genus UBA5069. The sequence continues at coordinate 1,122 of CAYJNV010000204.1, forward strand.
GCGGGCACTGTGCGCGCGGCGTCAAAGAGCGTATCCACAACCGGATTCTGGTAGCTGGTCACATTTACGCCCGTTCCGGGGAGGTCGGCGCGCGAATCGAACCAGGGGCCGGCGGCGGGCTCGGGACCTACCTGCTCCCAGCCAAGCAGCGCAAGGTCGTAGCGCTGCGCCAAAATGGCAGCGGAGGCTTCGTCAAAGGGAAGCGCCTGCAGCGTGATGGAGAAGCCCAGCGCGTTGAGCGCGTCGCGCATCGCTTCGGCCAGGCGCACGCGCAACGGGTTGTCGCTGTTTGTAGTCAGGGTGAGCGCGAGCGGCGCGCCGCCGCGCGTACGTATGGGGTTGCCCTCCGCTGCCAGCCATCCCGCTTCGTCGAGCAGGGCACGCGCGGCGTCTGCGTCGTAGGGGATTGCGGGCAGGTCAGCGGCGTAGGCCCACGGGACTGTGGGCAGCACCCACGAGTCGATAGGCGCAGCGTTGCCGCCATAGCTTTCGCGCAGCAGGCGCGCCGTGTCGATACCCTGGGCAATGGCTCGGCGCACGCGCAGGTCACCCAGAATGGGGTGAGGCATCTGCGGCTGAAGCGAGCCCGCCTCGCTGCGGCCGGACTGGGGCGCAGCAGGGTCGGCCAGATTGATGGCGAGCATGGAGTAGCTGTCGCGCAGGAAGTTGACCACGCGCACGCCCCCGGAGAGTGCACCGGCCTGAGGCGGCAGGTCGTCGGCGAGGTCAGTCTCGCCGGCTAGCAGCGCGCGCAGGCGCTCGGCGCTATCCGGGAGCACGCGCAATGTATAGGTCTCAATTGTGGGCGCGCCCTTGAACCAGGCCGGGTTGCGCACCAGTGTGATTGATTCACCAGGCGTGCGCGTTACAAAGAGGAACGGCCCCGCTCCCACAGCGGGCGCGTCGTTCCAACCGTTCTTGGTAATGTCACTCATGTCCGCGGCGAAGAGATGGCTGGGCAGAATCGGCAGCATGAGCGCCTGCAGAAAGGCGCAGTCAGGCCGGTTGAGTGCAAAGACGAGTGTGTCGTTACCGACCGGCGTGATCGCGCGCAGGTTGTCCACCAGCGTGCCCAGCGGGCTGTTGACGGTTGGCGAAGCCAGCGCAGCGTAGGTGAAGCCCACGTCGCGTCCCGTCACCGGTGCGCCATCGCTCCACACCACGTCGCTGCGCAGCGTCACGGTGAGCGCTGCGCCGTCGGGCGACCAGACCCAGCCTGTTGCGAGGCCTGTTGGTGCAGGCGCGCCCGTCTGTGCGTCGCGCTCGATCAGGCGCGGCAGCAGCAGCCCCTGCACGGTGTGCGATGAGTCATCAGCGGCAAGCACGGGATTGAAGGAGTCAATGTCGTTCGCCAGCGCCTGGGTAAAGCGCAGGGGCGCATCTGCGTCAACGGGTGCTGCTGCAGTCGCGACCACGGCAACTGGTGTGACAGAGGCGGGCTGCGGCGCGATCGTCGCTTCCGGCGCGGGCGTGCGCTGGAAAGGGTTGGCGCTGCACGCCAGTGTGGGCAGCATGAGCAGACAGATGATGCGCAGCAGGGCCGTGCGCAGGCGGGGCGTCATGGGCAGTGTCTCTGGTGGACGACAACCAATTCCGGTACGCAGAAAATGTGTTTGCGTCTACTTTTTGTTCTTGAGCATGGGGTCGAGCGCGTCGCGCAGACCGTCACCAATCAGGTAAAAGGCGAGCACGGTAAGCGTGGTGAGGATGCCCGGCAGAACCAGAAGGTGGAGCGCCGACATCTGGTAGGTCACCGGGTCGCGATAGAAGATAAAGTCATTGGCGCCATAGAGCATGTTGCCCCACGAAGGCGTGGGCGGCGGCACACCCACCCCCAGGAAGGAGAGAATTGACTCGGTGAGAATCAACGCACCTACGTCAATGAAGGTGATGACGATGATCACCGGGATGCTGTTGGGGATGACGTGTGAACGCATGACGCGCGCGTCGGTGGCCCCAATGGCCCGCGCCGAGAGCGTGTAGTCGAGTGCGCGCACCTTGAGCACATTGCCGCGCATGAAGCGCGCCGTGCCAAACCAGCCCAGCAAGCCCAGATAGAGCGTCAGGATCAAGGGGCTGGGCCTGAAGATGGAATTGATGATGATGAGCAGATAGATGTCGGGGATGGAAGTCATTGTGTTGACGAACCACATGAAGACGTCATCCACCACGCCACCGAAGTAGCCCGAGAGGGTGCCGAAGAGCACGCCCACAATCATGGCAATGGCGGCGGCTACGAGCGCAATTGTCAGGCTGATGCGCCCGCCGTAGAGCAGACGTGAGAGCACATCGCGCCCCAGTTGGTCCGTGCCCAGCCAGTGGGGTGTGCCGCCCGACTGATAGAGCATGGTGGGGGCGGTGGTGGTGTCCATGCCCAGCCGCCACTCAATGTAGGGAACAATGTAGGGTTGCTGAAACTTGTTGGCAGGCTCGGTGCCGTAGGGGTCCACGCCCAGGGCGCTGCTGATGACGCCTGCGAAGATGGCCAGCAGCCCAATCACCATGATGAGGCTCATCGCGGCGATGGTCAGCCGGTCACGGCTGAGGGAGGTGCGCGCCATGCTCCAGTAGGTCTGCGGCTTGCGTTTGAGAATATCGGCGGCCCCGGCGCCGTGCACCAGTTCGCCTGCTGTGCTTTGTTGAACAGCCATGAATGCTCGCTTCGCCTACGAAAGCCGCACGCGCGGGTCAACCAGCGCATAGAAAATATCGGTGAGCAGGTAGCCAACGATTGTGAGCGCGGCAAAGAAGAGGCCGGAGCCGAGCACCATGGGGTAATCCTGCTGATAGACCGCGTTGATCGTCAGGCGGCCCATGCCGGGCCAGGCGAAAATTGTCTCGGTGACGACCGCGCCTGCGAGTACGCCCACGATCGCCGGCCCCAGCACCGTCATCAATGGGATCAGGGCGTTGCGCAGCGCATGCAGAAACCAGACCTTGTTGGGGGCGAGCCCCTTGGCCTTGGCGGTGCGAATGTAGTCCGTTTGGATGACCTCAAGCGTTTCCGTGCGCATGATGCGGCTGAAGAAGGCAATTGGCCCAAAGGAGAGCACGAGAACGGGCAGAATCATGTGCTCTATGCGATCCCAAAGGTCAAAGTGCATGTTCAGCGAGACGGTCTGCCGCCCGCCCGAAGGCAGCCAGCCCAGCCACACGGCAAAGACGAGGATGAGCATGAGCGCCATCCAGTACACGGGCACCGAGCGGAAGACCACCGAGAAGAAGCGCACCAGATTGTCCACCCAGGTGCCGCGATAGACGGCGCTGATGACGCCCAACGGTACGCCAATCAGCAGCGAGACGATGAGGCTGGCGATGCCCAGTTGCAGCGTCGCAGGCATACGCTCCACCATGCGCTGCCACACGGGCTGCTTGGTGTCAATGCTCGTGCCCAGGTCGCCACGGATGATGCCGCCGCCGCTGTCGCACACGGTAACGCCGAGCGCGCCCACATAGCCGCAGCGGTTGCTGGGCGTGGTCATGCTCGCCACCTGGTCGCCGCCGCGGAAGGATAAGCCTGTAAACCAGGAGACGTACTGCAGCGGCAGGGGTTGGTCCAGCCCCAACTGGCGGCGCAGGATGTCTTTGGTTTCAGCGGTCATGCGCGGGTCGCCGAAGGTGCGCAGTGTTATCGGGTCACCGGGGGCGGCGCTCACCAGCAGGAAGGTGATGATGCTGACGCCGATGAGTGTGGGGATGGCCTGGAGCAAGCGCCGAACAATGTAGCGGAGCATAGGCATTCAAGGACAGCGCAGCCGGGAAAGGTTCCCGGCAACAGGAAGCGTGAAGGGCGGGAGCAGAACTCCAGCCGCTTCACGCTTCCCTCGAGCGTTCATCGGAGTATAGCACACGCATTGGGGGCGTGAACGGGACAATTGCCCCGAGGGTCCGGGGTGACTACCCACAAATGGTGGCAATCACGCCGGTTGGCTGTGGCTACTGCGCCAGGTCCTTCAGGAACCACTCGTGCGTATTCCAGTAGACCGGCTCACTGGCCGCCCACGGTTTGGGGTCCAGCCCTTCCCACTTGCTGTTGTAGGCAATGTTCGCCTGGCTGCCCGTAATGAAGATGTAGGGCACGTCGTCCTTGATGATCTGCTGGATCTGCTTGTAGTAGGGCGCGCGGTCTTCAACCGCACAGCCGGCCACCGAACGCCCCTCATCCATCAGCGTCTCAAGCTCTTCGTTATAGTAGGAAACGTTATTGAAGCCGCTGCCCACGACGTCGTCACCCGAGTGGAAGAAGGGATAGTCTGTTGCCGGGTCCGGACCCAGGTTGGTCCATCCGATGAGGTACATGTCGTAGGTCTGGGCGTCCATCTGCTCCAGCATCGTGCCGAAGTCAACCGCCTGGAAGTCAATCTGAATGCCAATCTTGCTCAATGCATCCTGCGCATAGGTGCCCAGGTCCACGCGTGTGGTGTTGCCTGCGTTTGTGATGAGGTTGAGCTTTATCTCAATGCCATCCTTCTCGCGCACACCGTCACCGTTTGCGTCCACCCAGCCCGCTTCGTCAAGGAGAGCGTTGGCTGCATCCACATTGAAGCTGTAGGGGGCCAGCGCGTCGTCATAGGCCCAACTTACGGCCGGCATGACATTGGCAGTCTGGCGGAAGCCCTGCTCAAGGAAGATGTCCTTGATAATCGAGTCATAGTCGAGCGCCATGGCCATGGCCTGGCGCACAAGCTTGTCGCCCAGGATGGGGTGCGGCTCCTGGGGAATCACAGCGCCATTCTCATCGCGCCCATTCTGCGGATTGGCAGGGTTGGCCAGGTTGAGGCCGATGTAGGAGTAGCCGTCGTCTTCCCACGTGTAGCGGGTGAGGTCGGGGTTTTGATCCACGGTGGCGAGCTGGTTGGGCTGCACACGCAGGATGTCGCTCTCCTTGCTCTGGAGCATGGCCAGGCGGGTGCCGGCATCGGGCACCACGCGGTAGATCATGCCGTCCATATTGGGCGCACCCAGGTAGTAGTTGTCGTTGCGCACAATGATCAGGTTGTCATCACGCTGCCAGCTCTGGAAGTTGAAGGGGCCCGCGCTGACGGTGGGAGCAAAGTTTTCGGGGCTTTCCTGGATGTCGCTGAAGTCGGCGGCAAAGATGTGCGCCGGCATGAGCGGGTTGCCCAGATCGTAGAGCGCATCGCAGCGCAGGGTGTTGTAGGTCACCACAACGGTCTTGTCGTCGGGCGCTGCAATCGATTCGATGCTGTCCCATACATACTTGCGAGGGGACTCGACGAGGTCACTGTTGATGGCGTTGTAGGTATAGACAAAGTCCTGGGCCGTGATGGGGGTGCCATCATTCCAGATGAAGCCATCCTTGAGCTTGAAAGTGTAGACAAGGCCGTCATCGGAGGTCTCCCAAGTGTCACAGAGCGCACCGTCGCAGGTAATTGCGCCTGTTTCAAGATCGCCGCCGAGCAGCCCCACATCGTAGAGCAGGTAGCTCACATCGCTCGAAGCGGTGTTGTCTGAGAGAATCGGATTCAGGTTGCCCGCATCCGACGAGGTGGTGCGCGTCCAAACACCGCCCTGCTGCGCTGTGCCCGTGGCGGCTGCACTGTCGGATTCAGCGGTGGCTGCGCCTTCGGCGGCGGGTGCGGCTGGCGGGGGCGCAATCGGAACCGGCTGCGCGCAGGCGGTGAAGAGCATTGAAAGCACGACCAGCAGTGCGAGAATCTGGAAGGTCCTCAGAGACATGGGGGTTCCTTGCTAAGTGAAGAGACGTGCGGACTTGAGGTTGGGATGTCGTGCGGGCTGACTGTTCGGAATAACAAAGCATACCAGAACCGGCATTGGTTCCAGTTCGCGAGGCAAACACCACGAATATCGGCCAAAACAGGGATGGCGTGCAGTCGACAAAACACGAACCCGCGGCAGAAGCGGCCCTATGCTGGAGTGGCTGTGTGGGTGGCAGTGGACGTGTGCCCATGTACGGCGGGCGTTGCGCCACCTACCCGCTCCACCAGATGACAGGCCGCCCAGTGATCGAGCCGCTTCTCTTCGAAGACAGGCTCTTCCACCTTGCAGCGGTCAATTGCCAGCGGGCAGCGGGGGTGGAAGCGGCAACCGGAGGGTGGGTTCACCGGGGACGGGATTTCGCCCGTAAGGACAATGCGGTCGCGCTTGCGGCGCGGGTCGGCTACGGGAATGGCGGAGAGCAGCGCCTGCGTATAGGGGTGCAGGGGTGTGCGGAAGAGCTTTTCGCGCGAACTCATCTCCACCATCTTGCCCAGGTACATCACGCCCACGCGGTCGCTAATGTGCTCGACAACGCTCAGGTCGTGGGCAACAAAGAGATAGGTGATGCCGAATTCCTTCTGCAGGCTCTTGAGCAGGTTGAGAATCTGCGACTGAATCGAGACATCGAGCGCCGAGACCGGTTCATCGCAGATGATGAACTTGGGCTGGAGCGCGAGCGCACGCGCAATGCCGATGCGCTGGCGCTGCCCGCCCGAAAATTCGTGCGGATAGCGGTGCGCGTGGTAGGGGTTAAGACCCACCTTGTCGAGCATCTCCTGCACAATCCTGTTGCGCTCGCTGCTATCGCGCATGCCTTGAATGAGCAGCCCCTCGGCGATGATGTCGCCCACGGGCATGCGTGGATCCAGCGAGGCGTAGGGGTCCTGGAAGACAATTTGCATCTGCCGGCGCAGCGCCGTAAGGTCCTTGCCCTTCTTGGCGAAGACCTCCTCGCCATCGAAGAAGACCGAACCTGCGGTCGCCTTCTGCAAACGCAGAATGGTGCGGGAGATGGTTGTCTTGCCGCAGCCCGATTCGCCCACGAGGCCAAAAGTTTCGCCATCGCGCACATTGAACGAGACGCCGTCCACCGCCTTGACATTGGCGATAACGCGCTGGAAGAGGCCGGCGCGAATGGGAAAGTAGGTTTTCAGATTGTCAACCACCAACAGATCTCTGCTGGCAACATCGATTTTGACGGACATGCTGAGCCTGTTCTGCAATAAAGTACAAGTGACTGTGACTCGTAGCGGCGGCTGCCGCCGGCGGAGGCCTGGGAAGCGCCGCGGCCGGAAGAACGGCGGCGGAAGCCGCCGCTAC
>CAYJNV010000205.1:0-8176 GCA_964370975.1 uncultured Caldilineaceae bacterium
CCCTCATCCTGGTCACGCTGCCTCTTCACCTGCCGCTCTTTCTGCTGATTGCGCTGCTTATCAAGCTGGACTCAAGAGGTCCCGTTTTCCACCGCCGGCGCGTCGTGGGTGTGGGCGGGCACGAGTTTGACGCATTCAAGTTCCGCACCATGCATGTCGACGGCGACGCGATTCTGGCTGCCCACCCCGACTTGCAGGAGCAGCTCGCACGCGACCACAAGCTCAAGGACGACCCGCGCATTACCCGCATGGGGCGCTACCTGCGCAAGGTGAGCCTTGATGAGTTGCCCCAGTTGATCAACGTGCTGCTTGGGCAAATGAGCCTGGTGGGGCCGCGCATGGTGCACCCCAGCGAGGTGACCAAATATGGCCGCATGAAAGATAACCTTTTTACTGTCAAGCCAGGGCTGACGGGTATGTGGCAGGTCTCCGGCCGTTCGGACTTGTCGTACGACGAGCGTGTGCGCCTCGACATGCTTTACATCCGCAACTACTCGCTCTGGCTCGACATGCAAATTCTCTTTGTGCAAACGCTGCCTGCCGTCGTGCGCGGCCACGGCGCGTACTGACTCGTTGCCGGACGCAACGCACCTACGCAATCTTCGCGGCTTCTGCAAACATTGGTCAACAAGGATTCTCATGAAGGCTTTGATCCTTTCGGCAGGCAAGGGCACACGGCTGGGCGCACTGACCACTACCATGCCCAAGCCCATGTTGCCAATCAACGGCGAACCCTTGCTCGCCCACACGGTGGCCTGGCTGCGCGGCCACGGCATTACGCAAATTGCCATGAATCTGCACCACGCGCCGGAGGTCATTCCCAACTATTTTGGCGACGGACGCGCGTTTGGTGTCTCGATTACCTACTCGCATGAGACGACACTCATGGGGACAGCCGGTGCGGCGCGGCGTCTGTCTTCATTCCTCAACGAGCGTTTTGTGGTTATCTATGGCGACGTATTCAGCAATGTGAACTTGACGGAGCTTGAGGAATTCCACGCCGAGCGACTACGCGATGCGACCGCCCCGAACATGCAGGGGGACGTGCCCGCGGTAACGCTGGCTCTCTACCGTGTCAGCAACCCCACCGAGTGCGGGCTGGTGGATGCCGACATCCTTGGGCGGGTGCGCCGCTTTATCGAGAAGCCGCCCGCACACCTCGTCTTCACCGACCTTGCCAACGCCGGCATTCTCATTTGCGAGCCGCAGACGCTGACGATGATTCCAGAGGATCGACCATACGACTTCAGTCATGAACTCTTTCCCGCGATGCTTGCGCAGCGCCTGCCCCTCTTTGCCCGGCCCATTGCCGACGGTGAATTCGTGATTGACATTGGTACATCGGCTGCATACGAAAGGGCGCAAGGGCAGTACAACATGGCGCTGCGCGAATCTGTCGCCCGCCTTGAAGGGATTCCCGCATGATCATCTCGCAAACGCCGCTGCGCATCAGTTTCTTTGGGGGTGGCACCGATCTGCCGGGCTTCTATCACCGTGAGCCGGGCTGGGTGCTGAGCACAGCCATCGACAAGTACATCTACGTCATCGTCAAGGAGCGTTTTGACGACCGCATTCGTGTGGGCTATACACGCACCGAACTTGTGGAGAGCGTTGATGAAATTGAGCACGAACTCGTGCGCGAGTGCTTGCGCCGCACAGGCATCAGCAAGCGCCTCGAAATCTCCACCATGGGCGACATCCCGTCGGGTGGCTCTGGGCTTGGCTCATCAAGCACCGTGACGGTAGGCCTGCTGAACGCACTCTACCACTACCAGGGTGCGCCGCGCGACCAGGCCGCACTGGCCAGCGAAGCCTGCAACATCGAGATGGATGTTCTGGGCAAGCCTATCGGCAAGCAGGACCAGTACATCGCATCGTATGGGGGGCAGCGCTTCATCAAATTCTGCCCGGATGACGGTGTGGCAGTCGAGCCGTTGCTGGTTGACGCCGCCACGATGCGGTCGTTTGGCCGTCGTTTGCTGCTCTTCAATACCTCAGTCAGCCGCAAGGCGGAGAGCGTGCTGGAAGAGCAATCGCGGCGCACTGACGTGAACATGAATGCGCTGCGCGCGATGAAGCAACTGGCGCTTGATGCACGCGTGGCGCTACAGGCGGGCGACCTGGATCGCTTCGGCTGCCTGCTGCACGAGACATGGATGCTCAAGCGCAGCCTTGCCTCGCGCATCACGTCGCCCGAGATTGACAGCTACTACGACCGGGCGCGAGCCGCGGGCGCACAGGGCGGCAAGATTACAGGCGCAGGCGGCGGCGGCTATTTGCTGCTCTTCTGCCCACCCGAAAAACAGGAGGCCGTGCGCACGGCCGTGGCCGGTCTGGACGAACTCTATATCAATCTGGAGCGCGATGGCTCCAAGGTGATCTTCAATAACCGCCGCTGAAAGCGCGACTACACGACACGCGCGCAAGTACTTGATGCAGCACTTATCTGGCACGAAGGAGGGGGAGAATGAGTCTCTTTACGGGAGCAAACAAGCAGGTCGGCACAATTGCCAACGGGATGTTGAATGGAAATGGCGTCCATAACGGCAACGGGACAACCAACGGCGCCGTCAATGGCAACGGCGCACACGAAAACCAGGCTGCGTACGGTGCCAATGGAGCAGCGCCGGTGACAAGCGACTTTGAAGCCGCCACACCCGCTATGTACGCCGAATACGCAGGTGCAGTGCAGCGCACGCTCAACCGCATGCCCTGGAATCAGGTGCATGGCGTAGTGCAGGCCATCATCAAAACGTGGGAGCAGGGTGGGCAGGTGCTGCTTATGGGCAATGGTGGCAGCGCCTCCACCGCAACACACCTGGCCTGCGACTTGAGCAAGAACACGGTGCAGCCAGGGCTGCCGCGTGTACGTGCGCTGGCGCTCAACGACAACATGGCATTGATGACGGCCTACGCCAACGACGTGGGATACGACGCCGTCTTCGCCGAGCAGTTGCGTGCATTGGCGCAGCCGGGTGATCTGGTGATTGCCATTTCCACCAGCGGCAATTCGCCCAATGTGCTGCGCGCCGTCGAGGTGGCGCGTACGCTGGGGTTGAAGACGATTGCACTGGCTGGATATGCCGGCGGCAAGATTGGCGCGCTGGTGGACATCGCCGTGGTCGCACCCAATCACTGCGTCGAGCAGATTGAGGATATCCACATGGTGCTGGCCCACGTGGTGACGGTGGGCGTACGCAGCGCGATGCTGGCTGCGCTTGTGCGCGGAGCCGAGTTTGAGCAGGGGACCATGCTTCCGTCTGCGGCACCGGTTCCCTACATGGACGGGGACCGAAGCCCGGCGCCATATGCCGTTCCCACCAATGGCAACAATGGCAACAGTGGCAACGCAGGCAATGGCGTGCGGCCCTTTGCCAACCGGCCCGCCAACTATGTGCACCCGCCCTCCATGCCCGACTACTGGCATAACGGCGCGTCGCTCAACGGTCACGACTAAAGCGCTTGGCAGCAACGGTCTGCGTGCAGGCAGCAGCGCTGCGCAGACGGCGAGTCATTCATTACGTCAAATAAGCATGCAGACGACAGGGATAATCGGTGATTCAAGGCATTCTGCTCGACCGTGACGGCACAATCAACGTAGAACGTAGCGACTACGTGCGCTCTGCGCGCGATCTCGTGCTGCTGCCCGGCGCCCTGGCTGCGCTCGTGCGGTTGGCGACGCTGGATGTGCCAATCCTTGTTGTCACCAACCAGTCGTGCGTTGGGCGGGGCCTCTTGTCAGAGCGTGATCTTGACATGCTGCACAAGGGGCTGGCCGACACAGTGCGCAGTGCGGGTGGGCGCATTGATGGCTTCTACACTTGCACCCATCACCCCGATGAAGGATGCGCCTGCCGCAAGCCCAAGCCCGGCCTTCTGCACCAGGCCATGGCAGCGCACAATCTGCGCCCCGCCGACTGCATCATGGTGGGCGATTCGCTGAGCGACTGTAGCGCCGCCGCCGCCGCCGGTTGCCGCTGCATCCTTGTTTGCACCGGATTGCAGGGCGAAATACTTGCCAGCAAACTGCCCGGCGCCATGGGACAAACCAGCCTGCCGTTCGGCTCCGGTCTGCACGACCGCCACAACAACGAGCCGCAAATCGCGCAGAGTCTGTGGCATGCGAGCCGGCTGATTCTAGAGCAGGCCTATCGAACGGAGCGAGGCCTACATGTCGCCTGAGAGCGCATTGGCGCCGGCGCAAGCCCATGCCGAATTCGATGAGATGATCCTGCTGCCCACCAGTGGCAGCGGCTGCCCCTTCATGGGTCTCGAGGCCGATGGCAGCATCATGTTGAGCGAGCCATCGCCGTCGCACCGCTGCTTTGCGGCCGAGAAGGTGCGTATGCCGCGGCTCGAATTCCAGCAGCAATACTGCCTCGGCCGCGACCATGTGCGTTGCTCCACCTATCAGGCGGCCGTGGCGCAGCCGGCCGCGCAAATCATCCGCACTGAATGGCAACCTGTGCAGAAGCGGCGCAACCCGGCCTGGCTTGCGGTGAGCGCACTCGTTTTGCTTGCATTGCTGGTCGCTGCGTTCGACTATGTGCGGCAGCCCTGGTGGCGCGGCGCGCCCGGTGAGTCTCCCGCGTCTGCGCTCGTGCAGGCGGCGGCAACCGAAGCGCCTGTGGCGGCCGCCCTGGCACGAGACGGCACGCCGACGCCGCCGGCCACTGCGCCGGTTGCGGCCACGAAGGCCGCCGACACGTCAAGAGCCCAGACTCAGGCTGACGGGGCCGTTGCATTGCTGGTGCCCACCGATACGCCCGCGCGCATCGCAAAGGTGTCGGACCCGGTTACAAACGCCGTGGCCAACGCGGCCGCTGAGCCTCCCGCAGCGCTGACCTCGCTCACAATCAACCCACTGCCCGACGAAGTGGGCTGGTGGCGCGACGGCGCACAGGGTCAGTATGCGCTGGGTGATTCCTACCTGAACGCAGGTCAGCTCGATGGCGAGGCGCTGATATCGGCAATGCGCTTCTCGCTGCGCGATATCCCGCGCGGCGCACCCATCCTTGGCGGCGCGTTAACGCTGCCCGGCCTCAAGGGCGACCGCCTCAACGCGGCCGCACCGAGCCTGTGGCTGGTAGAACTGATCGGCGAGCGCGAACTGGGCACATTGGGCGGTGCAACCTTCATGATGGTTTTCAGCGCCCCCAACTCCGTCACGCTGCCTGTGCTGCGCGCGGGTGACTTGAGCCAGGACGGCATCAATCGGCTGGAACTGGGTGTGAACGCGCTGCGCTGGCTTGAGGAGCAGCGGCTGGTCGACGCCGACAGCATCACTGTGCGCATTGTGGCGCAGGTGGACGGGCCGGAAGACACACTCTTTGCATGGGATAGCGGTCGCGGCCCCAAGAGCCTGGGTCGTGCACCCGCCATCAATCTGCAACTCGGCGCGGCGCCACCCACACCGCCGCCTGTACCCACGGAAGACCTGGTGGTGGCCACCTTCACTCCGGCGCCGCAGAACGTTGTGACCCTTGTGGTGCAGCAGGCAACGGCCACCTATGTGGCGCAGTCCGTGGGCACCTTCACGCCCGTGCCGCTCTTTGCGACGCCGACGCCCTATGCCCGCAGCCTTCCCACGGCGCAGGCCATCGCCCGCCAGTTGGGGCTGCCTGGTGTGGTGCTGGAGACGCCAGTTCCGGCCAACGAGGCCACGGCGACCGCGCTGGTGGAATATGCCACCGCCGTGGCGCTGACCACGGGCACCTACACGCCCGTACCGGCGGAGTATGTCACACCCGTACTGATTGTGCCGCCGCTGCCCGCCGGCCGTCCAGAAGATGACGAGCGCGCGTTGGTGGCCGCCCTGCAGGGGGTTGAAGTGCCTTACAACGGGATTATTGCCGAGTGGCTGGCAGCCACGCCGACGCCGCAGAACGTGGCCACGGCGGCGGCCATGTCGGTGCAGGCAACGGCTGACGCTGCACAATATGGCCCGGCGACTGCAACGCCGTGGAGCCAACTGGTCTTTACGCCTGTGCCGCCGCCGTTGCCCACGGCCACCCCCACGACACCGCTCGTGCAGTCGGTGACCAGCTTTACGCCGACGCCCGTCCTGGCGCCCACGGCCACGCCGCCCTCGGAACTGCCCGCCGACATGCGCAACATCGTGCTCTTCCGTTCGGACCGCTTTGGCGTCGACACCTCGGGCAAGGCGACAACGCTGGCCTATGACCCGGCAAGCAACACGGCGGCGCGCATCAACGCCGATTGGGCCATGGACATGGCAGCCAAGCAGTTGCCAGTGGGGCCTGACGCCAACCTGGTTGCCATCGTGAAGGCTGATTCCAATAATCTGGCGCAGATCTTCATCCGCAACCACACCTACGGCACCGAGAAGCAGATCACGACCTTTGCCGGCAAGGGCAGCGACACGCGCAGCTATGACCCGGCCTGGTCGCCCAAGGGTGACTGGATTGCATTCGTCAGCAATAACTCGGGCAATGACGAGATCTATCGCATATCGCCCGATGGCGCCATTGTGCAGCAACTGACAGACAACACCTGGGAATGGGACAAGCATCCCACCTGGTCGCCCGACGGCAGCCAGATTGTCTTCTTCTCCAACCGCGATACAAGCCGCAGGCAGCTATGGATTATGAACGCCGACGGCTCGAATCAGCGGCAACTGCTCGCCAGCGATGGCGAAGACTGGGATCCTATCTGGACCCGCTAGGATCCGCTGCTGCGCAGTGACTGCTGCAGATCTACACCCTGAAGGACTGCTGGTGAGACGCTTATGAATCGTGAGACGCTGGGCCAATCCCTCAAACCGCTGTTGCGCTGGTGGTGGCTGATTCTTGCCTCGGCCATTGTTGCAGGCGCAACGAGCATGCTCTACGTTCGCATGCGCCCTTATATCTACCAGTCACGCGCGACGCTGGTGGTGGGCAGCGCCATGCGCAACCCCAACCCCGACAACATGTCGCTGCAGATGGGGGCCTATCTGGCACGCAGTTACGCCGAGATGGCCAAGCGCTCTACAGTGCAGGACGCCACAAAGGCAGCTCTGCAAATGGAGTGGCTGCCCGAGTACAGCGTGCTGGCCAATCCCGACTCGCAACTGATCGAGGTGACCGTCACTGACAGTGACCCGGCGCGTGCACAGGTTGTAGCCACCGAACTGGTTCACCAACTTGTGCAGATGAGCCCGGGTGGCGCCGATGCAGAGAGCCGCAATCGCTTTGCACAGGAGCAACTGACCCGAATGGAAGGCGACATTTCGGCGACCGAGATGGAAATCGCCAACCGCCGCGATGAACTGGCCAAGGCGACCAGCGCCCGCCAGATTGTGAGCCTGGAAGGCGAAGCCTCGGCGCTGGAGACCAAGCTGAGCTCGCTGCGCGCCAACTATGTCGCGCTCCTGAGCAGTACGCGCGACGGCGCCGTCAACGCCATCAACGTGCTTGAAGCACCTAACTTGCCCACCATGCCCGAGGCGTCGAGCGGCATCCTGCTCGTACTGCTGGCCACAATCATGGGCGGCATCCTGGCTACGGCCGGCGCCTACCTGCTTGACTTCCTGGACGACAGCATTGCCATTCCCGACCAGGCCGAAGAGTCACTGGGGCTGGCCATGTTGGGCACGGTGCCCGCGCTCACCGCCGCCGAAGGCGCATCGCCGGGCCACATGCTCGTGATGCGCAGCGACCCGCACACCGTGGCCGCTGAGGCATTCCGCGTGCTGCGCGCGAATGTGCTCTTTGCGTCGGTGGATACGCCCGTGCAGATTCTGCAGATCACCAGCCCTTCGCCGGGCGACGGCAAGTCGAGTATTGCGGCCAATCTGGCAGTTGCCATGGCGCAGGCGGGCAAGCGCGTCATTCTGGTGGATGGCGACTTGCGCCGCCCCGAGCAACACCGCCTCTTTGGCCTGCGCAACAACAGCGGCGTGACCTCGGCCTTGATTGGTGATGAGAACGCGCTTGCTTCGGCCATCCAGGGTACGGCCGTGCCCGGCCTCAGCGTGCTTACCTCCGGCCCGCTGCCACCCAACCCCGCCGAACTGCTTGGATCGCGGCGCATGGCGGCGCTGCTCGAGACGCTGCGCGGTCTGTGCGATTTGCTGATTGTGGACAGCCCGCCTGTGAGCGCCGTGGCCGACACCGCGGTAATTGCCAGCCAGTCTGACGCCGTCATCCTTGTCCTCTGGGCCGGGCGCACAAGC
>CAYJNV010000206.1:0-1047 GCA_964370975.1 uncultured Caldilineaceae bacterium
TGCGCGAGCGCATGCGCGGCGCCTTCAGCCGGCGCGTAGTCTTCCCTGCCGCAATCAACGCAGCCGGCATCGAAGCCGTCTACGAGAATGGCGTGCTTGACGTGGTTTTGCCCAAGGGTGGCGTTTTCACGGCCCCGACCATCGATGTGCAAATCCCAACTCGTCAGAACGGCCACTTCAGCCAGCTTGACGTGATCACCCAGCCCGTGTAGCCGCATTTGTGCGGCGCGGCGCCGACGCACCATCAACAACCGTACAGACACACAGGGCGGGCGGCTGCATACCGCCCGCCCTTTTTGCGCGCCCGGTGTCGCCATCTGCCAATGAGCAACTCTTATACAAAACTGACATGCCGCAAACACTCTACTGACGGTTGCAGCGCGATTCTTGAAGCGTGGCGAGCGCATAGCGCACTGTTGTGCATCGTCGCAGAACGAAACAGATCAAGCACGCAGTATGCAGGAGTTCGACAAGGAGGAACGTATGACCGCTTTATCACGCTGGGACCCGTCGCGCGAGATGATGACCATGCGCCAGTTTATGGATCGGTTCTTCAGCGATCCCGTTCCAGGCAACTTCTGGGGCACGGGCAGCAGCAACCAGGGCTTTGCACTCGACGTGGCCGAAGAGGCCGATGACTATGTCATCAAGGCGTCGGTGCCGGGCGTCAAACCCGAGGATATTGACGTCACGATCGCCGACAACGTGCTTACCATCAAGGGCGAAAGCAAGGACGACCAGGAGATCAAGGACGAGAACTATCACGTCCGCGAGCGGCGCTTTGGCAGCTTCAGCCGCAGCATTTCATTGCCGGCCGCTGTTGACACCGACAACGTGGATGCCAATTGCGAGAATGGTGTGCTGACCCTGCGCCTGCCCAAGAGCGAGGCCGTGAAGCCCAAGCGCATCAACGTCAACAAGATGATTGAGCACCAGGGCAACGGCAGTCAACAGTAGATTGCGCAACTGTTGTTAGGCGTTACACGCGCGAGCGCCCCGGCGCAAGCCAAGCCCCGGGCGGCGTTTTTTAACCCCGCCGGACCCCCC
>CAYJNV010000206.1:1057-8117 GCA_964370975.1 uncultured Caldilineaceae bacterium
TAGACTGTGCAACTGTTGCTAGCCGTCACCCGCGCGAGCGCCGCAGCGAGGGATTCGCTGCGGCGCTCGCTTTTCATTTTCATCAGGCGTGTGCACGCCGCACGATGTCGCCTGCCGGCGACTACTCTGCGCGCACGGCCAACGCCGGGGGAATGCGTCCCAGCCGCCATGCCGGGTATAGCCCCGCAAGCAGTGCCGCGCCCAGCGCTACAAGGAAGGCCTGCACAAAGGTTTGCGGCTGCAGGAACATCTCCAGGGTCCAGCCGAATGAGCGCAGGTTGATAATGTAGACCAGAATCAGCGCGAGCAGCAGCCCTGTGGGCAGCGCCAGCAGCCCCGCACTCGCACCGATGAGCCCCGTTTCCAGCAGCGAGAGGCGCCAGAGTTGGCGGCGCGTCATGCCCGTGGCGCGCAGGATGCCGATTTCGCGCGTGCGCTCAAGCTGCAGGCTCATCAACGTACTCAAAATGCCGATGAAGGCGACGAGCGTGGCGAGCAATTGCAGCGCCACGGTAATGGCAAAGGTGCGGTCGAAAACGGCCAGCGCCTCGGTGCGCGTGCCTACGTTGGAGCGTATGAGCAGATTCTCTCGTCCGGCGAAAGCCGCACGCAACGCATTCACGAGGGTGTCCACGTCCACGCTGGGCGCGGCAAAGAGCGCCACAGCGGAGACGCCCGCGTCATCCCACAGCGTGCGATAGCGCGCTTCGTCCATAATCACAAGCGGGTTGACGTCGAAGTCCACCGATATGCCGGCCACGGTGAAGGCCTTCACGCCGCGGTCGGTCTGCAGTTCGATTGTGTCGCCCAGCGCCACGCCATAGCGGTTGGCCATGGGCTCGTTCACGAGTACGGCGCCGTTGCGCACGGATTGCCAGGTCTGCGCGTGATCGCCCAGCTGGGCGCGATAGCGACGCTGATCGCCCGAGAGGTCATCGCTCAGCGCCTGGATGTTGATATCCAGGGGTGCGTCGCGCCCCGCCACAAAGGCGGCGGCGGGGATTGTGCGCGTGGTGGCGCTGCGCTCGACCCCCGGAAAGGCGCGTATCTGCTCCACCAACGCGGGGTCCAGCGCCGTCAGCACGGTGCTACTCTGCAGCGAGGGGGGCGAAACATAGATGTCGGCCTGAAGCACGTCGTCGAGCCAGCGCACAACGGTGAGGCGGAAGGAGCCGATCATCACCCCCACGCCGATGATGACGGAAACGGCCACCATGAGCGCTGCCACCGCCACCGCAGTGCGGCTGAGAGAACGGGTGACGGTGCGTGGGGCCATGCGCTCGATGATGCCCATGCGCGCCAGCAGCAGCCGCGCCCCTGCCATCAGCGCCAGCAGCATGACGGGCGTGAGCAGCGCCGCACCCAGGACCACGGCAAAGAGACCGGCGAAGGAGACAACCAGGCTCCACGGCGGAATCAGCAGCAGGCCGCCGGCGACCAGCAAGGCAAGCCCGGCGCCCGTAATCCACGGCAGCGCGCGCTGCGTGCGCTCCTCCACGCTGGAGCGACGCATGGCGCCGGCGGGGGGCACGCTCGTGGCCTCCCACGCAGGCGCCGCTGCGGCCACCAGCGCCGCTGCCACGCCAATCAGCCCGCCCTTGACGAGGGTCATCACCGGCACATGAATTTCGCGCACCGAGACAACGAAGAAGAGGTCGTTGACGGTCTGCGTCACCAGTTGCACGGCGCCGCGGCCCAGCAGCACACCCAGCGCCAGCCCCAGCAGCGTGCCTACCAGGCCGAGCACGCCCGCCTCGAGCAGGATGAGCGCGAAGATCTGGCGGCGGGTCATGCCCAGCGCGCGCAGGCTGCCCAGCACAGGCCGCCGCTGGATGACGCCAAAGGTGACGGTGTTGTAGATGAGGAACATGCCCACCACCAGCGCCAACAGACTGAGCGCTGTGAGGTTGAGGCGAAAGGCGCGCGTCATCTCGTTGACAGTGCCGGCGCGTGCCGAGGCCTCGCGCAGCAGCGCGCCCGGCGGCAGCGTGGCGCGGATTGCATCCAGTTGCGCCGTGCCCGCAGCGATGGCAGGCACAATCAGGTCAATGCGGTCGAGCTTGCCCACGCGCCCCAGCAGTTCCTGCGCGCTGGCGATGTCGGTAATCAACAATCCCTCGATCGCGCGCCGGCTCAGTTCATCCGACGGCGCAAGCAGCCCCACAATCGTCAGCGCGTCCGTGTCGGCGCCGTGGCGGATCGTGAGGCTGTCGCCCGTGGCCAGCCCGTAGCGTTGCGCCACGTCGGCGCTGAGCAGCACCGTGTTGGGCGTGGCCATGAGTTCGGAGAGGTAGTCAGCCGCGGGTGCCTGCGACTGGTCGCCGAGCCCCAGATAGCTGCGAAAGGGCTGCTCGGCGAAGGGGTCCACGCCAAAGAGGCGCATGGGTTGTGCGTCGAGTGCAACGGCGGTGACGTAATCCTCGACCACGGGCGCGCTGTTGCGCACGCCCTGTTGCGTGCGCAGTTGTACGTAGAGCGCCTCGTCAAGCCCGCTGGGGCCGCCCGTGATTGTGTGCGTGGCGCGCCCGGTCACGCTCTCGGCGCCCAGTTCAAAGGCGCGCTGCGCCGAGCCATTGGCGAGATCAATGGCCACAATCATGGCGACGCCAATCGCCACGCCCAGAATCAGAAAGATGCTTTGCAGCGGTCGCCGCAGGGCATGGCGCCACGCCTGCTTTAGTACCGTCATCTCAAACTCCTGTGAAGATACGGTATAGAGAGGAAATTCCTGTACGCAGAAAAGGCGGTAACAACGGAGACAACATGGAAAGCGTCTTTCATGTTGTTTCCGTTGTTACCGCCTTTTCTGCGTACAGGAATTTCCTCTTTGCGTTGTATTTCATTTGTCGTGAATCGCGCGCCAGTCGTCTTCGCTGACGAGTTTGCCGCGCTCGAGGTGGAGGACGCGGTCGGCGCGCGCGGCCACCTCGGCGGCGTGGGTGGCCATGAAGAGCGTCTTGCCGGCGCCGCGCGTCAACTCCAGCAGCAGATCCAGCACAGAGCCACCGGTCTCTTCATCCAGGTTGCCAGTGGGCTCATCGGCCAGAATCAGCAGTGGGTCGTGCACCAAGGCGCGGGCAATGGCCACGCGCTGCTGCTCGCCGCCGCTGAGCTTGTCGGGATAGGAAGCGAGACGATTGCCGAGCCCCACACGTTCGAGCAGTGCCGCCGCCTTGTCGCGCACGCCGCGCTTCTCGCCGTTCAGCTCGAGCGGCAGCGTCACATTCTCCAGCACCGTGAGAGTGGGAATGAGGTTGAAGAACTGGAAGACGATGCCGATTGCGCGCCGTCGGAAGAGCGTGCGCTCCTGCTCGCTCAATGTCGTCAAATGCACGGGGGCGGCGTCTGCAGCCGGATAGATGGTCACGTCGCCCGCGCTGGGCGCGTCAATGCCCGAAATCAGGTTGAGCAGCGTGCTCTTGCCGCTGCCCGAGCGCCCAACCAGGCAAACGAACTCGCCGGCGTAGAACTCGCGGTCGAGCGCATCGAGCACCACATGGCTTGCGCCGGCTTCGCTGTAGCTTTTGGTCAACCCCTCCAGACGGATGAGCGCGGCCTTGCCATTGGGATTGCCGTTGGCGTGCGTCTGCTTGGTGGGCAACTGCTGCGCCTTGATGATTGGTTCTGCTTGAAGAGTCATCGTCTGCCATGTTTGTGAAGGTTACGGTATGTGGCGCGAGTGTAGTGCACGCGCCCGCCGGTGTCTGTCACGCCGCCGACAATGCGAGCGGGGGCTGTGCGACGGCAACATGAACCTCCCGGCAGTGACGCCTGTGATAGAATGACGGGCTATGGAAATGATGCCACTGCCGCCCGCAACGCTGCCGCCTGAGCTGCCGATCGACCTATCGCCCGACCTGCCGCCTGAGCTGCTGCACCGCGGCACGCTGCCTGCTGTGGATGGGGCGCAAGAGGTTGCACACGAGGCCCCGGCCGCGCAGCCCACAGCCATGCACATGCCCGATCTGGGTGCGCTGGCCTATACGCTTTGCCCGACGCCCGCCGAATTCCTCAGCATGTGCGAGGAGCCGTTCGCAAGCGTCGCGCGTAGGCGCATTGGCGAGGCGCGCATCCCAGCCGCTGTGCAGGCGACGCTGGTGGATTACCCCGACACCGTCAACTTCCTGGCCGTTGTAGGTGTGGGCCTGCCCGATAGCGCCGTGCTTCTCCCGCTGTGGATGCGCATGGCCAACGCCATGCCGCGCGCCGAATTGCGCGTGGTGGACGAGCGCGCGCTGCCCATGCTGGAACGGCTGCTGGGCGATGAGGATGATGTCGAAATCGAGAGCATCGAATTGCCCACGCTGCTGATCTTCGACGAGGAGTGGCATTACCAAGGGCGGTGGGGTCCCCGCCCGGCGGCTGCCGAAACGATGCTTGATGCGTGGCTGGCGCAGCATCCCGAGTATGAGGCGTTGGCCGAAATGGATGAGGCCGAAAGCACCGCCGTTAATGTGGATCCTGGCGCATGGGCGTCGCTCACCGAAGCGCTTACGCTGCAGATGCGCATGTGGTACAACAGCGGCCTCGACGCCGACGCGTCGGCCGAGATACTTGCGCTGCTGGTCTCGCTGCAAGAGCCGCAACCCGAGACCGAAGCCGAAGCGTAGTTTCTCCGGCTGGAAATGTGGAGATGATGAAGCCTTTTCGCTCGGTCTTTGTGCGCACCGCGTTGGTCGCCGTGCTGCTGCTTCTGCTGCTGGCCGGCTGCAACAAGCCACATGAGTTCAAGGGCACTGTCTACAATCCCGTCATCCCGGCGCCTGCGCTGCGCGGCATAGATGCCGATGGCAAACCCTTCGACCTCAAGAACTTGCGCGGCCAGGTGGTGATGCTCTTCTTCGGCTACACCTCCTGCCCCGACATATGCCCGCTGGCCCTGGCCGATATGAAGCAGGTGGAGCAGCAGCTGGGTGCCAAAGCCGACGAGACCGCCGTCGTCTTCGTCTCGCTTGACCCCGAGCGCGACACACCTGAGCGGCTGCGCACCTACCTGAATGCCTTTGATTCTTCCTTCATTGGCGTCTCGGTGCCCGAGGATGCGCTCGAGCAGCTTACGGCGGATTTCGGCGCCTACAGCAACAAGGTGGTTATCGATCCCGGCCAAAGCGCCGCCGGTTATCTGATTGAACACACTGGCTGGACGTATGTCATCGACAAGCAGGGCGATTTGCGTGTGCTTTTCGCGACCGACACGCCCATTGCCGACCGTGTCGATGATGTGGGCTTCCTGGCGGACCGTTCCTGAAGCGCTGCGCGGGGCAACCGCACGGTAAGGATGCGATGATCGCAGCAGAAAGCGCAGCAAGGCGTGCACGATATACACCGTTTGCGGTATGGTATGGGCGCGCTGCGCATGCTAGAATGCGGCGCGCCCGAGGGATGAGGGGACTTCGCTCACCCGCGTGCGCTGTTGCATTATGAAAAGTCTGCTGCGCCCCCGTGCGCGTTCCAATTCCGAGCAGGCCAGCGCAGAATTCGGCCCACGGCCCCTGCGCGTTCTGCGCGTCTTGCTCCAGAGTGCGGCAATCGGGGCTGCCCTGGTTGTAGTGGCGCTCCTGCTCAAGCTGCCGGCGCGTGCCGCTGTTGAACTTGAGTACTTCAACGCCATTCCCAGCTCCAGCGCCGTGCTGCTGGAATGGAGCACCGCCAGCGAATACAACGCGGCCGGTTTTGTACTCTTCTGCAAGGGCGTGGACGAACCGCGCAGCGCCTACCATCGCCTGGGCTTTGTCAACGCCAAAGGCGGCCCCAATCAGGGAGCGCTGTACGATATGCTCGTCACCGACCTGGCGCCAGGCCAGGCCTACTGCTTCCGCCTTGAGGAAGTGACCACCGACGACACCCCCGGCGAAGTGCGCGAGCGCTGCGGCTATGGCCTGGGCATTGGCCCCACGCCCATGCCCACACCCACCGCCACCCTCACACAAACCGTGAGCCTCACGCCCACCGTGGTGCTCTTTCCCACGCAGGCGCCAGGCTTCGATGGCACCGTGCCGACGGCGACCTTCCCCGGCAGTTTCGCCACCAATACGCCCGACCCTTTCCAGCCGCAGAGCTTCCTCGAGACGCCCACACCCACCTGGACGATCGACCCATTGCTGCAAGGCGCGTTGCCCACCCCTTTTGATGCCAACGCTGCCAATGCCACTGTCGATCCCTTCCTCGCCGGTCAGTTGCCCACGCTGGACCCGCTGATCTACGGGACGGCGACGCTGGATCCGCTGATCTACGGCACGCCCACCCCCGATCCGCGCTTTCTGGGCCAGGGGCCAACGGTCGATCCACTGCTCGCAGGCGCACCCACAACCGACCCCTTTGCGCAGCAGCCTTTCGACAGCCCGCTCGAGACGCCTGTCGCAGGCGCAGACTTCACCGCGCCAGGCTTTGACAACTCCGCACCCGCCGGCGCACCACCCGGCGACCTTGCGCTTGTGCCCACGGCCACCATCCCCGGCCCACCACCGCCGACACCCACCTCGCTCTATGTGGTGGTTACGGCAGCGCCCACGCCCGAGTCGCAAGGCATCGCCCCAGGCGTGACGCCGTGGCCCACGGCAACACCACCCACCACCTTCCTGCTTGCCAACCTGCTCGCGCCGTCGGCGCAGAACCTGACCGTGCTGCTGCTCTGCTTCATCTTCCTCAGTGCAACGGGACTGGGCTTCCTGGGGTTGCTGACGAGCGTGGTCTACATGCGCTCGCGCGCCCGGCGCGAATACGATGAACTGCGCGTGCGTTCGCGCCGCCGCCTGCTCTAGTACAGAACCTCGACGCGAAGGCGCAGAGACGCAAAGGAACGCAAAGAAAAGCACTGCAAGAGTGCCTATACGGCACTGCGAACAAGTTACTACCAAGAACTGCCTTGATTTTGCTGTTCTTTGCGTACCTTTGCGTCTCTGCGCCTTCGCGTCGAGGTGGGTGTTATTACCATGCGTGCATTTGTTGCGCTCGAACTGCCTCCCGCCTTGCAGGCTGACCTGCACGCGCTGCAGATGACGTTCGCCGCCGCGCTGGATGACCCACGCCTTGGTCGCGCCGTGCGCTGGACAGCCCCAGC
>CAYJNV010000207.1:0-8016 GCA_964370975.1 uncultured Caldilineaceae bacterium
AATCTACAACGTGCTCGAAAATCGATTTGGCGGCGTCGTGGTGTTGCCAAGCCGGGTGCTTGGCCTCGCGCTGAACCCGCTCACAACCGGCGCGGCCGCGCCCGCCGGCTTTGCGTGGCTTGCCCATCTCAACAACGCCCTGCGCCGCACTCCAGTCACGGGCAGCGTGCAGGCGACCGTCCCGGGCGCCGCGCCCGTCAGCCCGGTCGCGCCCACGTCTTTGTCCGACGCGCCGCCCTTGCCCATGGCGGACGAGCGTCAGGTGTGGCACAAACACTGGATCGTGCTTGTGCGTGTGGCCATTCTGCCGCTGCTGGGGCTGATTGCGGGCTCTTCGCTGGGGCTCTTCTTCTACCTGCGCAACATGGGCGGCGCGTTGGTTGCCGTTTCCATCTTCTTCGCGCTGGCAGCAGCCGCGCTCCTTTGGTGGAATATCGCCGACTGGGCCAACGACGTCTACATTTTGGACAAGGACCAGTTGATTGACATTGAGCGCAAGCCGCTAGGGCTGGAGAACAAGCAGCGTACGGCGGGCATGCGCCAGATTGTGGACTTGCGCCTTGAAGTCCCTTCGCCGCTGCACTATTTGCTCAACTTCGGCAATGTCTTCGTGCAAACCGCCGCGCAGGATGGCGAATTCACCTTCCTCAACGTACGCAACCCCGCGGGCGTCATGGAGACAATCCGCCGGCGGCTGGACCAATCGCGCGTCGATGAGGAGCGTCAGGCGGCCAAGCAGCGCGCGCAAGAGTTCCCCGACTGGCTCGAGGTCTACAGCCGCCTGGAGAAGCGCCGCAGCGATCTGGAGAACGACGAGGATGGGAGAGGCCGACCATAGCGACCGTGCGCAGATTGGCTCTACCAGCCGAATGAGAGCCGGTCGATGAGGCGGCGGGGGAGATTGGCAGCGCGCATTTGGGTTTGCGTGAGTTCAACGGGGTAGGCTACGCGCTCGGCGCGCCAGGTGTGGTGCTCAAGGTCAAGAATAGCATAGGCGGCGCGGGCATCGTTGTCGCGGGGTTGCCCCACGCTGCCGGGGTTCACAATCAGCCGCTGGGCAGCGGAAGGCCGCAGATTCACCGTCACGCCGGGTTGCGGCTGCAGATAGGCAACCGAGGCACTGCGCCGCGCCGCGCCGGCGGGCGAAGTGACGCTGGGCGCATCGTCGGCTGGCGGTGCGTCTGCGTCTGGCCGACCATCCTCGGGTGCACCTACTGCCACCGGTTGCGGCTCAGGCTGCAACTTCCACTGAAAAATGGCGGGCTTGTGCGTGTGGCCCACCAGGCACAGCTGCTCGTCAAAGGCAGCAAAGTTCTGCAGCGCAATCGAGGGAGTCAGAATGTACTCCCAAACCGGCTCGCGCGGGCTGGCATGGGTGAGGAGAAGCGATTCTCCGGCCACGGGGCGCTGCGGCTTGTCGGCCAGACTGTCGAGGAAGGTGCGGCTCGCGTCAGTCAACTGCTCCTGCGTCCAGAGAACGGCCTGGCGCGCGTGCGGGTTGAAGTCATCGACATTGACGCCGGGGCGCGCCAGCGCGGCCCAGTCATGGTTGCCGATGACGCAGACGGCGGCTCGCTCGCGTACAATCTGGATACACTCGTTGGGGCGCGGGCCATATCCTACCAGGTCGCCCAGGCACCAGATTGCATCATAGCGCCCGTCGGCATCGGCAAGAACCGTTTCGAGCGCCACCAGGTTGGCATGTATGTCGGAGATTACGAGTACGCGCATAGTGCGCATATCTTAGCACACGCGTGCGCGTGCGGCGAAGCAGAGGTCAACTTGTGCAGGTGCGTAGCGGTTTCGCCTTCGCCCCGCCGTCAGGTTGACGCCCGCAGGCTCCATCACCTATGATCGCACCCGGCGCGCAGTCGTGTGCGCTGCACTGGCTATTCCAAAGTGAAACGTCATGGCTCAAACTCAAAGTAGTGCAGCGCCAATCACCGCCGCGCCGGTGGCCGCTCCGCCTGCCTTTGCACAGGTGGGCATTCTGCATCACCCCAAGAAGCCCGAATCACTCATCCTGGCGCAGGAGATCGGCGAATTTCTGCAGAGCCACGGCGTGCCCGTCATTTGGCACGAATCGGCGTGGGATGCCGAGGCGGTGCTCGCACGTATCCCCGCGGCCGACCTGGTGGTGACACTGGGTGGCGACGGCACGCTGCTGCGCGCAGCACGCATGGGCGCACCCTTCGAGGTCCCCATGCTCGGTGTAAAGATGGGGCGGCTGGGCTTTCTGGCCGAGGTGCCGCCCGAGAGTTGGATCGAGCCGCTGGAACAGATGCTATCAGGCAACTACTGGCTCGAAGAGCGGCTCATGCTCCACATGCGTGTGGAGCGCGACATGCCCGATGGCGAGCGCCGCCTGCTCTGCGAGCACGAGGCGCTCAACGATGTGGTGCTCAGCCGCGGCGATCTGGCACGCGTCGTGCGCATTTCGGCGCAACTGGATGGCGGCTACCTGACAAAGTACACATGTGATGGTCTCATTGTATCAACGGCAACGGGCAGCACCGGTTATGCGCTGGCGGTGAGTGGCCCCATCCTGCCACCCGAATTGCGCAATATCCTCGTCATCCCGATTGCGCCGCACCTGAGCATGGACCGCGCCGTGGTGCTTTCCGAAGGGGCCGAGGTGCGCCTGCGTGCCTATACCGATCATCGTCCCATGGTCACCGTGGATGGTCAGGTGGTGGTTGAAATTGAGGACGGTGACGAGTTGATTGTGGTGACCAGCCCTCATGTCGCACGCTTTGTGCGCATTCGCGAGCGCAGCTATTTCTACAAATCGCTGATGGAGAAGTTGCAGTGGACTGTGTAGTTGCACAGATCGGGCAACAACCGACCTCTTCACACATACGGATTCAATTTGAGCCATGACCACTGAGACAATACCCCCGCCCTCTGTCGAGAGCGCCCAGGCGCAGCCGCCCGTGATGTACTGCGCCAACCACCCCGACGTGGAAACCTACCTGCGGTGCAACAAGTGCGACAAGCCCATCTGCTTGCAGTGCGCCGTGCAAACGCCCGTTGGCTATCGCTGCAAGGAGTGCGTGCGTCAGCAACAAGACGTGTACTACAACGGCAGCAGCGCAGACAACCTTGTGGCAATGGGCGTCGCCTTCGGCGTGGTGACGATTGCGACCCCGATCATCGGCTTCTTTCTGGCCGTTTCCGGCTTCTTTAGCTGGATCATCGCGTTTCTGGCGGGCAGCGCGGCAGGGTCGCTGCTGGCGCAGGCGGTGCGCGGCGCCGTCAAGCGACGACGCAGCCGCAACATGCGCTGGTTCGCGCTGGCAGGCATCATCCTCGGCGTGTTGGCGGGCAGCCTGATCGCGATACTCTTCATTGGCTTCAACCCTATGGGCGTGCTGGCCGTCTGGATCTTCGTGGCGCTTGCAGTCGCCAGCGCCCTCCCCTTCCTGCGCTAATTGGAGAGCCGCCCCTTCCAGGGCGAAGCAGCGGCCGAACGCATACATGGCTGAAACAATATGGCGTCTGGTGGAGTTTCCATTGCTGTTGCAGACAGGGACTTCCTCTTTCCGCGCCGGGGATTTCGTCATTCCATTTGCACCCGCGTTGGCGCTGTGATATGATGCGCGCAGCGGTCGCGCGCGGTACGTGCGCGCAGCCTACATTGCACCGCAGCGCCAGGTTCACCGTCACCACAGCACATAGCCGCCGGCATAGCCACCGCCCCATTGCAACGAAAGACGCCGCCCCATGACGAAGCGACCGAACCATCCCCAGCGCGCGCCACGCGTCTCCCCTGTGCCCCGCAGCCACAGCATCGGCGCATCTGTCTTTTCGCCCGAAAATAGACTCTCCAGAATCTTCGTGCTGCTTGTGCTTGGCCTCGTGCTGGGTGCACTGCTGGCAAGTTGCACGCGCGATCGCCCCCTTGTGGAAGGCGATGTCTCCACCGTGGGTGATGGGGCCGTGCCCATGAGCGACACGCCAATCGACACGACACAGCCGGCTGAGCCGGCTCCTGCCCCTGCCGCAGGCGGCGGGGGTGAGCCCGAGGTTGAGGTGAGCGAAATCACCACCGACACGGCGTCGGGCACGCCCGACCCGAATGCGATCACCATAATCGAGTATGAAGTGGCTTCGGGCGATACGCTGCTCTCGATCGCGCTTAAATTCGACTCCACGACTGAAGATTTGCGGGCGCTCAATAAGCTGAATGCCGACCTGATCCAAATCGGCCAGTTGCTGCAGGTGCCCGTCAAGCCGGCCGAACCGACGCCCACGCCCGAACCCTTCTACCACACGGTGCAGCCGGGCGAGAGCCTAACGCAGATTGCTGCGCAATTTGGCGTACCGTGGACCGATATCGTGACGGCCAACAAACTGCCCGACGCCAACGCGTTGCGGGCCGGCATGTCGCTCATCATCCCAGGCTACAATCCCACGGCAAGCGCCGACGGCACGGCCGACGAGGGCGCGCAGGCATCGACAGCCAACGTTGATCCACAGCAACAGGCAACACATGCCGTAAAGGCCGGGCAAACGCTGACGCAAATTGCCCATATGTACGACATCCCCATGGGTGAAATCCAGCGCGCCAACAACATTGCCAACGCCAGCCTCGTCAAGCCGGGCCAGGTGCTCGTCCTGCCGGGGATGACCGTCGCGCAGGCGCTGGAAGCGCTCTCGACCACGCACACGGTGGCAGCGGGCGAGTCCATCTCGGGGATTGCCAAGCAGTACGGTGTGACTGTGGCGGAAATTGTGCGTGCCAACAACTTGCGCAGCGCCGACTCCATCCGCACGGGGCAAGTGCTCATCATTCCGCCGCCAACAAACTAACAGCCTCGACGCAAAGGCGCAAAGACGCAAAGGAACGCAAAGAGAAGCAAGGGCAAGAAAAGCCAACGAGGAATCTCGTCTTGCTTTTCTTGCCCTTGCTTTTCTTTGCGAACCTTTGCGTCTTTGCGCCTTTGCGTCGAGGCTGTTCTGCGCCTTTGCTTCGGGGTTAGGCTGTTCGCTTGACGAGGTGCGCCTGACCGTCGGCGTGGTAGGAACTGCGCACCAGCGGCCCGCTCTCCATCCACTTGAAACCGCGCGCCTCGCCCTCCTGCTTGAGCAGTGCGAACTCGTCGGGTGTGTAGTAGCGCTGGATGGGCAGGTGGAAGCGGCTCGGCTGCAGGTACTGCCCCAGCGTCATGATGTCCACATCGTGCGCACGCAGGTCGTCCATCACCTGCAGAATCTCATCCCACGTCTCGCCCAGCCCCAGCATGATGCCCGATTTGGTCAGCGCCTCACCATCCATGGCCTTGGCGCGCTTGAGCAACTCAAGCGTGCGCGGGTAGCGCGCCTGCGGGCGCACGGTGCGGTAGAGGCGCGGGGCCGTCTCGGTGTTGTGGTTGAGGATTTCGGGGCGCGCATTCATCACCGTCTGCAGGGCCGCTGCGTCGCCGCGGAAGTCGGGGATAAGCACCTCCACGGTGCAGCCGGGTTGGAGCTTGTGAATCCAGTGCAGGCTCTCGGCAAAGACCCACGCGCCGCCATCGGCCTGTTCGTCGCGATTGACGCTGGTGAGCACGGCGTGCGTGAGGTTCATCATGCGCACGCTCTCACCAATGCGGCGCGGCTCATCAGGGTCCAGCGGTGCGCCGCGACCCGTGTTGATCTTGCAGAAGCCGCAGGAGCGCGTGCAGGTGTCGCCCATGAGCAGGAAGGTGGCCGTACCGCGCCCCCAACACTCGCCCAGATTGGGGCACATGGCCTCCTCGCAAACGGTGTGCAGCCGCTGCCCGCGAAAGAGCTCCTTGAGTTCGCGATACTTGGGGCTGTCCACGGGGCGCACGCGCAACCACTCGGGGCGGCGGCCGCGTGTCAGTCCCACCGCGCCGGCCGCATCTGCAGGCGGCGTGGGCTCCAGCGTAATTGTTCCGTAGGGCGTAGATTGGGTCATATCCAGGTTGCTCATGGGTTCATTATACACGGTGGGCGCAATGGGACAGTGCCCTATCGGATGGGCGTAGACGAGGCGGTCGTATGCTTCGCGGCGCGCAGCCGGCGACGGAACCAGAAGGCCAGCAGTGCGCCGGACACGCATAAGGTTGCCCAATCAATCGTGAGTGACAGGATTTCGTAGCGGTACTCCAGGTTCGTGCCATAGATGGCATAGAAGATGAAGTAGCCTGCAACAGCCGCCAGCCCGCCTGTCAGCAGGACCCAGAAGAGCGCACGCTCAAGCCCCTTGCGCCCGGCAAAGACCAGGGCCGCAAAGAGAAAAGCGATTCCCATGATGAAGTAGCCCATGTCCTCAAGCGCAATGAAGACGCCGTGCGCGTTGTACTGCGTGAGCAGCGCCAGCCCTTCGCTTTCGCCGCGCAAGATGCTCGGCTGCATAACGGCGATCTGCATGTAATAGTCAATCAGAATCAGACCGGCGGAGATGGCCGTGAACGTGAGCGCAGCCTGGGCAAAGACGCGGCGCGCAGGTGGCGTGGACGCGTGCAACGCAACGAACAGGACAATCGACGCGATCATCAGCAGCATGGCGGGGTACATCCAAATGTAGTCATGCGGGACGTAGGCGGCCACATCGCTGAAGGGGTAGTCCACGCAGTCGACCACGCACAGGGGCCCCGAGATGGGCAGCGTGGTGACAGCCCTGGCGAAAGCGACGACGGCCAGGACGGCCGTGGCAATGGCAGCCCCAAAGCCCAGGCGGGCGGCGGGGATGTCTTCATGCGCTGCGTTTGGTATAGCGCCAACGATCATGGTGGGGCTCGCTCTTCATTGTGATGACTGCGCGACGATGTCACTTACTCCTACTCAATGCGGGCGCCCTTCTGGATATTGTGCCGCCCGCACAACAACTGCACATTCTCTGCTGTATCCGAAGCACCGCCGCGCGACCAGGGGATGATGTGGTCGAAATGCAGGTTCTCTACGCTGCCGCACAGGACACACTTGCCACCGTCGCGCTTCCAGACCTCAAGCTTGACGGGCGACGGGATCATGCGCCGCCGCTCGGCTGCATAGTCCGATTCTCCCTCGGCCGGCGGGTCGTCAACCGCCAACAGCTTGAATTTGAAGACACTGCGCTTGCCGTCGCTCTCCTGCCACGAGTCGACCAGCAGAAACCAGCCATTGTCGGCCCACACGCCGTCGCGCAATTTCTCGTAGACACGCACGCGCTCGGCAGAGCGGCGGCCCTCTTTATACCACTGGGCCGCTTCATGGAACTTGCCGTTTTGTGTCAGGCTGCCGGTTGGTAGCTTTCTGGGCTGATCTACCATCGTTGTGTCGGCGCTGTTCTTGCGCGGCGCGTCGTGCCCTACGTAGACAAGCACTGTGCCGCCCTCTTCCAGTGCGTCGGGATAGGGGGCGTTCTTGCGCGTGGACATGAGTAGGACCGAATAGCTGCCGCCTGAGCGAAAGTGCATACCCGCCTGCAGGTTGCGCTGCTCGCGCCGGCACATCTCGTTCCAGCTCAGGATTTCTTCATGCATGCGGTGCCTCGCCCGCCTGCTGTTCCCGCCCAATCAGCACCGCCGCCGCGCCCAGCCCCAGGTGCAGCCAGAGCAGCACCGTCATGTGTGGGTAGCTCATGTTGAACCAGTAGTGGTCGAAGATCCCGCTCACAAGCACGCCCGCCACCGCCGCCGTAGCGCCAAGCAGAATGGGCTCGATACGCGTGTCCACGCCTGCCCGCCACGCCTGTGCCATCATCACGAAGAAGCCCACCATGACCGCCGCAAAGAGCAGCAGGCCGATTACACCCATGTTGGAGGCGATGATCAGATAGAGCATGCTCACGCCCAGGTACAGGTCGATGTCCGGCACGCCCGTAAAGCCCACGCCAAAGAGCGGGTAGCGGCCAATCAGCGTGAGCGCGTCCTTGTACTCGCCAAAGCGCATCTGCGTGGCAAGGTCCTCGCCCCGCAGCCCGGCCACCAGGCGCGCCACATAATCCTGCGTCTGCGGCAGCAGGAGCAGGATGAGCATCGCGCCGATCGCCAGCGGAATGAGGCGGCGGTATTTGATGACGGCAAT
>CAYJNV010000208.1:0-8010 GCA_964370975.1 uncultured Caldilineaceae bacterium
CCCGCACCCGTCCCTTTTTCTGACAGCGGCGCCAGGTACAGGGCCACCTCCGCGCGAGGGCTGGCTGTCTGCGCTAGTACAGGATGAATGAGTGTTCCAGTGCAAACCTGGCCAGGTCGATGTCGCCGGAAAGCTGGCTGCGTGCAAGGGCCTTATCCACGGAGATTCGTTCGGAGGAGCGCAAACCAAAATCCACGGCGTCCATGCGGATGGTGGCGGAAGGTGGCGTCGCCGGCCCAACCCGGAAGCTTCCCCCAGCCGGACCACCAATGTCGAAGACGATCGCTTTGCCGGCGAGCAATCGCGACAAGCGGAGCGACAGATCGCGCACAAGCAGCGCGACGATCCTTCCGTCAACATCCGCATTGAGCCGCAGCGGCCGGCCCGTCGCATGGCTGATGTCAATCGTGTGGATCCAGGCGTCACGCAGGTAAATGTCATCGGTGAGGTAGCCGGCCCTGCAGATGCCCATCGGCGGGATGGGGATCGGGATTGAGCGCACGAGGGCAGAGAGGCGCCCGCGCGCGGCGATGGCGCACGGGCCTACGTCGCGCAGCTCGGCGATCAGTTCGTCCGGCGATCGGCCCGCCCGCGCGCGAATCTGCGCAGCATTGATTGTGTCTACGATTGGGCGGCCCCGTTCGGGAAGGCGCAACCATGTACGCCGAAACGCGCCAAACGACGTGCCGCTTTCGTACCCGCCTGCTTCGTGGGCCACAATATCGCGCACTGTCCACTCGGTGCAATAGGTGGGCGCTTGCCATTCTTCCGGAGTCAGCGACTCCAGGAGTGCCAGGAACCGGTCAAAGAGCGCTGAAGCAAGCGGTCTCACTTCAGCATGAACGATTGCCGCGATCTGCGCTGCTTCCTGGATGTCTGAGTCAACTGCGGCGGACACGTACACATTTGCGGGCGATGTCATTGGTCTGCTCCTCTCCGTGATTCGATGTGGTCGGGCGCAACAAACAACGCATGCTGCAGGACGGCGTTCACCACGGGCAGGAGACTGCCGAAGCGACCCTCGCCCGGCGGAAGATGAGGCTCGTTGGCAAGGTGCAGCGCGGCAATCCCGTGCATTGCGGCAAGGATCAGATTCGAAAGTTGATCGGCCGTAAGCCTGAAAGGATTCTCTGCCTGCGCAATCAGTTGTTCGCTGAGTGTGTGCAATTCGCCAAGCAGCGCCAGGCTGCGGCGCATACTCTCTTCTGAGGGCACAAAATCAGGTATGGGGCGCTCATAACAGATTTGGTAGAGTTCCGGCGCTTCGACGGCAAAGCGCAGGTATGTGGCCATTGCCTCGCGCAGCCTTTCCGTCGGTTCAGGGAGAGCGAGAACCTCTTGCACGTGCTCGCCCAGCGTCGCAATTCCCATACGAAAAAGCTCGTCGAGCAGCTCGTGCTTGCCACCGGGAAAGTACTCGTACAGCGAAGGCGTGCGCAGGCCGACTCGGCGCGCAACGTCATTCAGATTGAGCGCGCCGGCCCCGTCACGGCGCATCTGCTCGCGTGCAGCTTGCAGGATCTCGGCGACGGTTGCCTGGTGTTTGCGCTGGCGACGGGTTGTGACTGGTGCGGCTGCTTGCATGGGTAACTCCTAATGTCATTCGGTGTTCCGAAGTATATTAGGATAATTGCCGGTTGTCAAGAGGCAATTTCTCTCCTTCTGGTGGCGCTTGATTTACGTAATGCACGCTTCTCGTATCGGTGGGCGCGCCCAGCCTCAGGCGCGGGGCTGCAGTTGTCGCGCTCACCTATGCGTGGGGTAGAATGGGCTACTGAGTGCTGGGCATTCTGCACCTTTGCATGCCTGCACCAGCGCACTATTGCGCCGCAACGCCGCACCGGCTGCGTCATCCAACTCGTCGACGCAGCCGCTGTTCAGTATGCTCTTCCAGATTACAGGAAACCATTGTCGTCCCCATATCCATTCGAAAGAGAGTACATCCATGTCTACCACAGGTGTGATCAGGGGGAAGGTGGACCCTGCCTTCGAAACTCGGGCCATCAATACCATCCGCATGCTGGCCGCTGACGGCGTGCAGGCGGCCAAGTCGGGCCATCCCGGCATGCCCATGGGCATGGCGGCCGCGGCCTATACCCTCTGGACGCGCTACCTGCGCCACAGCCCCGAGAATCCCCATTGGGACAACCGCGACCGTTTCGTGCTCAGCGCGGGCCATGGCTCCATGCTGCTCTATGCGCTGCTGCATCTCACCGGCTACCCGCTCCCTGTTGAGGAGCTGCGCAACTTCCGCCAGTGGGGCAGCAAGACCCCGGGCCATCCCGAAGTGAATCATACACCCGGCGTGGAGACGACCACCGGCCCGCTGGGACAGGGCGTGGGCAATGCCGTGGGCATGGCCATGGCCGAAGCATGGCTGGCGGCGCGCTACAACCGCCCCGGCTTCGAACTGGTGAATCACTTTACCTACGCACTTGCGGGCGACGGCTGCATGATGGAGGGCGTTTCAAGCGAGGCCGCCAGCCTGGCCGGCCATCTCCAGCTTGGCAAGCTGATTCTGCTCTACGACGACAACGGCATCACCATTGACGGCAAGACCGAAATCTCCTTTACGGAAGATGTCTACAAGCGCTTTGAGGCCTACGGCTGGCACGTGCAGCGCATTGACGGCATGGACACCGCCGCCGTTGCCGCAGCCATTGAAGCTGCGCAGGCCGATTCGCGCCCCAGCCTCATCGGCTGCCGCACGACGATTGGCTATGGCAGCCCCAACAATGCCGGCACCTCCAAGGTGCACGGCGAGGCGCTGGGCGAGGAGGAGTTGAAGCTCACCAAGGAGAACCTGGGCTGGCCGCTGGAGCCGCGCTTCTTCGTGCCTGACGACGTGCGCGACTTTTACCACAAGGCCACCGACCAGGGACGCAACTGGGAAGCCGAGTCCGCCGCGCTGCTTGACGACTATGCGCGCGAATACCCTGCAGAGGCCGCCGAATACCGCCGTATCATGGCGGGCAAGCTCCCCGACGGCTGGCAGGACGCACTTCCCGTCTTCGTTGGCAAGGCTGACGCCACACGCAATACATCTGGCAAGGTCATCAACGCGCTGGCCGGTGTCATCCCCAACCTCATCGGCGGCAGCGCCGACCTGGCGGGCAGCAACAAGACGACCATTAGCGGCAAGCCTTTTGTGAAGCCGGGCGACTTCAATGGCCCCAACTTCAACTTTGGTGTGCGTGAGCACGGCATGGGCGCAGTCCTCAACGGCATGGCGCTCCACGGCGGGGTCATTCCCTACGGCGCGACCTTCCTGGTCTTCAGCGACTACATGCGCCCCAGCGTGCGCCTGGCCGCCCTGATGGGCATACGCGTCATCTACGTCTTCTCACATGACAGCATCGGCCTGGGCGAGGACGGCCCCACGCACCAGCCGATCGAGCACCTGGCCGCGCTGCGCGCCATCCCCAACATGAACGTGATGCGCCCGGCCGACGGCAACGAAAGCGCGTGGGCGTGGAAGGTGGCGCTCGAGCGCACCAGTGGCCCCACGGCGCTGGCCCTTACCCGCCAGAATCTGCCCGCGTGGGACCGCGCCGCTGAAGGCCTCGGCGCAGTGACCGGCGTGGAAAAGGGCGGCTATGTCTTCTACGAAAATGCACCTGGTGGCCTTGAACTCGTGATTGTGGCCACGGGCAGCGAAGTGGAGATTGCACTCAAGGCCGCCAGGCAACTGGCCGGTGACGGTGTGGGCGTGCGCGTGGTGAGCCTGCCCTCCTGGTTGCTCTTCAGCGAGCAGAGCGAAGCGTATCGCGCCGAGGTGCTGCCTGCGGGCGTCAAGAAGATCTCCATTGAAGCGGGCACGACCTTTGGGTGGGAGCGCTGGGTAGGCAACGATCCAGCCCAAAGCGCGACCATCGGCATTGACCATTTCGGCGCCAGCGCCCCCTACGAGCGCGTCTATCAGGAATTTGGTATCACCGCCGACAACGTCATTGCACACGCGCGGCGGCTGCTGGGAAAAGCGTAACAGACAAACAGTAATTGGTAAGTGGTGAATTGGTCATTGGGCGACAGCGACGGGACTTCGTCGTGCACGCAGATTACCAATTACCACTTACCAATTATCGTTTTTCGGACTTCTACTTTCTGAGGCATGCACCCATGATCAACACCCTCTCCACACTGGTGCGGCGCACACGTCAGCACCATGCGATTGAACACGCAGCCCTGCAACTGCTGGCGCAGCGGCTGCCCAACCGGCGCATGGTAGGGCTGAGTGATCCCTTTGGTTTCACCGTCTTCGGCGAGTTGACGCCCGCACAGGTGCAAGGGGCCGTGAGCGACGCCATGCTGCGGCTGCAGGCAGGCGAGGCGTCGCTGGCCATTCACCCCCACTGCGGCACGAACCTGGCGACATCGGGGCTGCTGGCGGCGCTGGCCGCTTCGCTGGCGCGCGTTGGCCACAAGCGCGACCTCGTTTCGCAGTTGGCGCGTACAACGCTCTTTGTGCTGCCTGCCCTGGCCGCGTCCGAGCCGCTGGGCATCTACCTGCAGCGCTACACCACGCTCGCGCAAATCGGTGACCGCTGGATGGTGGGCGTGCGTACGCAGAAACTGGGCCCGTTGGTGATTAGCCGCGTGGTGTTGGAGTAAAAAACCATCATTGATAACTGATGACTGATCATTGAAAGCGTCTCTCCGCCAATGATCAGTCATCAGTTATCAATTATGTCTTCCCAATCTACAGACCCTATACGCACTTATGATCCACCTCTTCCTCAACTGTGACGAGTTTCTCGCCTCCCAGCAAATTGCAGCGATCAAGCGGCAGTTTATGGCGCAGGCGCTCGCGCCCTATGCGGAAGAGGGGCGCGAGCCCAGTGCCGACGAACGCGCATCGGCGCTGGCAGGCGCGGCCGCCAACACCGTGGAGATTGACGGCGGCACGGCGCGCGGCCCCGACATCCTCGCCGCAGCCATGACGGTGTCACTCTTTGCCGAGCCGCGCCTCATCATCGTGCGCGGCTACCTGGCTATGTTGCGCGATCGCATCGCGCGCAGCAAGGACGAGATGAGCGCGGCCTGGCTGGAGTACAGTTCCTTCGTCAACACGCTGGCCGACCTGCCCGCCGAGACCGGTCTCATCCTCCATGACGAGTTGCCCGCGCGCCGCAGCGCCAAGGGCAGGGCGCAGG
Source organism: uncultured Caldilineaceae bacterium (assembly GCA_964370975.1). Classification (GTDB taxonomy): domain Bacteria; phylum Chloroflexota; class Anaerolineae; order Caldilineales; family Caldilineaceae; genus UBA5069. The sequence continues at coordinate 5,154 of CAYJNV010000208.1, forward strand.
ATGGTGAGAGCAGCGACGGCGGGGACGAGGGCGCGTCAGGCGGCAAGCGCCTCGACTTGGACATCAAGCAGTTGACCGGCCTGCCCGCTGCCGTGCTGACGCAGTACAACCTGCCCACACCGCGCCTGGGTGGCCGCGATTCAACGCTCGAAGGCTGGATTCAGCAGCACGCCGCCGGCAAGGGCATGAAGCTGCATGGGCAGGTGGTGCGCATGCTCACCGACCGCATTGGCCCCGACTTGCGCCGTATCGACAATGAACTGGAGAAACTCTCTCTCTTCGCCGGCGACCGCCCCATTACCGACGCCGACGTGCGCCTGATGGTGGCTGACCTGGGCGAGGAGGCCATTTGGGGGCTCACCGACGGCCTCAGCGAGCGCAACAGCGCCAAGGCCTTCCGCACCCTGGCAGAGCTCTGGGCGGACGACAAAACCCCCTTCATGGTCATGGGTTCGATTGCCGCAAACTACCGGCTTATTCTGCGCGTCAAGGCGGCGCAGGAAGCGGGCCTTCATAGCGCCGGCGACATTGCCAAGGCAATTGGCTCGCGCAGCGAATATCCAGTTACCAAGGCGCTGCGTGTGGCCAGCCTCTACACCAATGGCGACCTCGAAGATATTATGGAGCGCATGCTCGACGCCAACCAGGCCATGGTCACGGGGGCCGAACAGGAACTGGAAGTTGAGCTGCTCGTGGCCGACCTCACGCTCAAACGTACGAGGCCACAATGAACAACCTTGACGCAAAGGCGCAAAGGCGCAAAGGAACGCAAAGAATAGCAGCAACAGGAACTGCCTTTCCTGCTTTTGCTTTTCTTTGCGTTCCTTTGCGCCTTTGCGTCTTTGCGTCAAGGTGTTGTTGCGCCTTTGCGTCGAATTTCGATGTTGTGGGTGGGCGCGCATGTACCTAGCCCATCTGTCACTGGCGCACTTTCGCAACTACCGCAAGCTGGAGCTTGACTTCGACGGCCCCCTCACGCTCCTGCAAGGGGCGAACGCGCAGGGCAAAACAAACCTGCTCGAGGCGATCTACTTTCTGGCCACCAGCAAGCCGGTGCATGCGCTCACCGAGCGCGAGGTTGTGGACTGGCAGGCCGGCGCCGAACCCATTCCTTACACGCGCGTGGCCGCACATGTGCTGGCCGACGGGCGCGGCCTGGACCTGGAGATTCTCCTCACCCCGCGCGAAGATGGCGTCAGCTTCAAAAAGCAGGTGCGCATCAACGGCGTCAACCGGCGCGCAATGGACCTGGTGGGGCTGCTGCGCGCCGTACTCTTCCTGCCCGAGGACATCCGCCTCGTGGACGGCTCGCCGGGCGACCGCCGCCGTTACCTCGATATTGCCCTCTGCCAAATGGACCGCGCCTATTGCCGTGCGCTTTCCCAATACCAGAAGGTCGTCGAGCAGCGCAACAGCCTGCTGCGCATGCTGCGTGAGCGCGAGGCCCCCACGCCCGTCTCGAATGAAGACCAGTTGGGCTTCTGGGATGAACAGCTCGTGACGCTGGGCAGCACGGTTGTGGCCGCGCGCTACAGGCTGCTGCGCGAACTGGAGGCCATTGCCACGGTGCACCACGCCGAGTTGAGCCAGGGCGACGAGCGGCTGCACCTGCAGTATTTGCCCTCGTTCAACCCGGGCCACCTGAGCGAAGCCGAATTCGGCCGGCTTGACGACGAGCGCGGCGCGCTTGCCCTGGCGGCACGCCCGCTGCCCGAATTGAGTACGCACACCGTCTCCACCCATTTCCGCCACAAGGTGCACCAGCGCCGCATGCGCGAACTCGATGCAGGCACGACGCTCTATGGCCCGCACCGCGACGACTTCCGCTTCCTGGTCAACGGGCGCGACCTGCGCCTCTACGGCAGCCGCGGCCAGCAGCGCTCGGCGGCGCTGGCGCTCAAACTGGCCGAAGTGCGCGCCATGCGCGAGCGCACGGGCAGCGCCCCCATTTTGCTGCTGGATGACGTGATGAGCGAGCTTGATGCCGCGCGCCGTGCGATGCTGCTCACTGCGCTCGAGGGCGTGAACCAGGCCGTGCTCACCACAACCGATTGGACCGACTTTCCGTCTGCGCTGCGCACCCGCGCGCGCCGTCTGCACGTGCAAGGGGGCGCCATTGCCGAGGCCGCGCCCGAGACAGGCGCCGCGCCATGACAGCCTATCGCCTCCTCCGCCGCCATGACTATGACAGCCTCGTCGCGCAGGTGCCACTGGCTGTGCAGCGCAAGGCCACCTGGGCGCAGGTGCTGCTCGGCACGCGCGGGCGCACGCCCACCGTCAAGTCCACCACGGGCCTCAACGCGGCCTGGCGGCGCACGCCCGTCCAGGGCAGCCACTACTACCTCTGGTGGATTCCGGCTTCGGAGACGCCGCTGCACTTCAACGGCGGCACTGCCCGGGCGCACGCGCCTGCGCCGCTGCCTGCCATCCTTGTCCATTCCATTCGCCACCACGACGACACCGACCGTCCCCTCGACGTGGGCGCCGCGGCCGACTACGAGCCGGTGGAGGTTGGGCTGCTCGACCCTCGCTTTGAGGAGCAAAGCCAGATCGGCATGGTTGCGGATGCGCCCGGCGTCACCTTCAACCTGATTGAGGGCATGCCGGGCAGCGGCAAGTCGGTCGCGCTCATTTACCTGGCGCGTGATCTGACCCTGCGCCCGCACATGGGCAAGGTCCGCTACATCACCTATACCGAGCGTCTCAAACGCTCGGCGCGCGAAATCTTCGACGGGCTGGGTCCGGAAATATCCCGCCACATTACTGTTCACACGCTCAATGATGTGGTGAAGGACCTGCTCGCCGACAAGCATGGCGGCGCACAGGCGGCGGCCACGCTCGTCTCGACTCCTTATGC
>CAYJNV010000209.1:0-7984 GCA_964370975.1 uncultured Caldilineaceae bacterium
AACACAGACAATACCAACAACAGGGCTGTCTGCCTCGTTGTCGCTGTTCTCTGTGTTTCTCTGTTCCCTCTGTGGCCTCTGTGTCGCTGCTACGTAGTTGCGGCCAGTGTGCGCCGACGCCGCCGCCGCACCAGCCAGCGCACAACCAGCCCGAGCAGCACGAAGGGCAGCGCCAGCAGCAGCAGCACGGGCAGCACGGCCACGAAAAACCAGATCAGCGCCGTGCCCAGCGTTTGCAGCCCACTCACCAACGAGCGGCTCGCATTGCGCACCTCCACGGCAGGCCGCCAGCCTGTCTCCACAACGGGCAGCGAGGCAGCATCAGGCGAGAGCGACACCTCAATTGTCGATAGCCCAATCAGGTTGTCGAGCATGTTCCTGCGCCCCTGCACCTGCTCTATTTGACCGCGAATTGCCGTCAATTGATTGAAGACGGCGAGAATGTCATCAGCCGTGGCGTCGGGGCGCTCGCGCATCGTGGTGAGCATCGCGCGCAATTCATCCTCGGTGGCCTCCAGGTTGCGCAACTGGGCGTCAAGGTCGGTGTACTGGTCGGTCACATCCTCGCGCGTAATTGTGCGGTTGCCCACCTGCAGTGCCAGGGCCTCGATGCGCGTCATCGTTTCGTCCAGCGCCTCGGCGGGGACGCGCAGCGTCACATTGCCGGCAAGCACCGGCGTGTCGCCGCTGTACTGGTTGAAGAGATTGGCGTCGGAGATGAAGCCACCCGCATCACCCACGATCGTCTCAATGGACCTGATCGTTTCCGCTGCGTCAGCCACAACAAGTGCCAGCGAGGCCCGTGCCACCATCTTGCGGTTGAGCAACGCGCTGGTCGTCTCGGATTGACCAGCTGCCATGCCTGCGCTCGAAGCCTCCTGCATGGCGGTATCCATGGCACGGTTTGCATTGCCGTCGGCGGCGCCGGCTGAGGGTGCAGCCGCCTCCATGGGCAAGGATTCATTGGAGGCGCGGCTACCGCACCCACCCAAAAGCAAAACGAAGACGAGTGCCAGGTACGCCCATTCGAATCGAGCCTTGCGACTGCCGAATTGAGTCATCGCGCACATCCTGCCGTGGGTGTTGGAGGAGGCCCGCCACATGGGGGCCTTGCAGTGAGGACGAGGTCAGGCGCTCGTTTGTTCCGGGGTGGTCGCGCGCTGCGCGCCCCCTCGATCCCACTTGGCCCGATCCATTTCGTCGAGCGAAAGAGGTGCGGGAGGAAAGCCCAGGACCTGCTCCACGCAGCGCTGGGTGATGGCCGCGAGCAGCGCGGGGTCGTCATTGCGGGTGGGGTGCATGGGTGTGAGGGGTATCAAGGTCATCTCAATACGCCCCTCGTGCCTGGCCAGCCGCCACACGGCTGCGGGCATCCACTCGTTGCGCGAACCCCCGTGCCACGTCACAATGTCGGGGCGGTTGTAGCGAATTGCACAAGGGAGGAAGGCGACCTCGTTGTGCACGGCCAGTTCAAACGCGCCACGGCGAAAGGGATTGAGGCGGTCCCCAGGGCCAAGCCGGCCCTCGGCGAAGATGGCAATGGGTGGAAATGGGTCGCTTTGCAGGGCGGCGCTGACGGCGTCGCGCGCCTCACCGCGCGAGGCGCGATTGCCGCGGTTGACGAAGACGGTCTCCTGCGCCATGGCAAACCAGCCGATGATGGGTTGGCGCTGCACCTCCGTCGCGGCCAGAAAGCGAATTGGTGCGGCGTTGAGCAGTGCAATGATGTCAAGATATGAGGAGTGATTCGCCAGCACAAGCCCGTGATGGCGCGCCATGAGCGCCTTGTCTGTGCAAGTGGAGTGAATGTTGAAGATGCGATTGAAGGCGTGCGAAATGTAGTAGGTAAGCCACGGTCCCAGTTTGGCGCCGCGGTAGCGCACGGGGATCAGGCTCAACAGCACCACCGGCAGCACACCCAGAGAAATGAGCAGGATGACCAGAAGCAGCCGCATGAGGCCGCGCAATATCGAGAGCATGAGGCCGCCTGCACTTCAGTGAGAAACAAGCCGTGTTGCCAGCAAATTGTAACCGCGTGCGCCGCGAAATGCACAGCGTGCAGACGCGCGCAACCCGCCTTCCAGAGAGAACTTGAGCACACACCGGCCCAAAACCGTGCTATACTCATTATTGCCGGCAGGCGCCGCAGCCCTGCACCTGATTTGTGACCCGTATTCCAGCGCGCAACGCATTTCCCCCCAAACCTGGCGAGGAGAGCATCATGCACCGCATTCCCGTTCGTCAGATCATGACGCAGGATGTTGTCACGGTCCGTCCTGAGGTGTTGGTGGTAGATGCCGCGCGGGTGATGGAAGACCTCAATCTGCGTCGCATGCCCGTGGTGGATGACGATGGCGCGCTTCTGGGCATCATTACCGACGCGGACATTCTACAGGTGGAGGCAGCAGGGGAAGCGATCCGCAACAGCTACGAGCCGGAGGCCGATGAGGAGTGGCTGACGGTGGGCGACGTGATGACGCGCGAGGTGGTGACGATTGACGTGGCGGCAACTGTGGGCGAATTGGCCACGCTGCTGATTGAGCACAAGGTGGGGGGCGTGCCTGTGGTTGCCTGGGAGAACACTTCGCGGCCGCAAGCAGCGCGCGTCGTCGGCATTGTCACCGAGACGGACATTTTCCGCATGATTGCCGGCGCCTGGGCGGCGCACCAGTCGACGGTGACGGCCCGAGCCTGACAAGGCGCGCAACCGCCGTACGCAGGATTTATTGCTTGAGCAAGGATCACAGCGGCGTTATCGGCTGCTGTCCGTGCCCTGTCAACGAAACCTGTGTACGGCGGTTCTCATTACAGCAGCGCCTTGACGGCTGTCATTGCCGCGTCGTAGTTGGGCTGTTGGCCAATCACAGGCAGGTACTCTGCATAGCGCACGGTGTCGTCGGCATCCACCACAAAGACGGCGCGCTGATCGATGCGCAGGTCCGGCACGTAGGTGCCCCACGCCTTGCCGAAATCCATGTTCACATAATCGGAGAGCATCTGCACGCGCTCGACGCTGGCGGCCGCGCACCAGCGCTTCTGCGCCGCGGGCATGTCCACGCTCACCGTCAGCACAATCAATCCATCGCCCTTGTCGGCGGCCTCCAGGTTCATGCGGCGCGTTTGCGTGTCGCACACACTGGTATCAATGCTGGGCACGACGCTAATGAGCCGTACCTTGCCCTGGGTATTGGCCAGCAAAGGCCAGGGGGAGGCAAAGCCGGTTTGTAGAATGACTTCGGGGGCACGATCGCCCACCTTCAAGGTGGGGCCTTCCACGGTCAATTGGCGGTCTCGAAAGCCAAAGGTACGGTCGCTCATCTGATCTCCATGCGCTTGTTTGTGTGGCCCGGCGTATGCAAAACGCACGCGCCGGCACTGCAATAATAGAGGGTCACGGCGTCGACGCCGTGACCCCTCCACTATGCCCATAGCTGGCACCTTCGTCTGTAAGCGCAGCCGCGAAATCTGGGCTGCGCAGTAACAAGGCGGTGTGGGGCGACTACTGCGACGGCGGCCCGAAGTACTTGGCGTAAATCTCGTCGTAAGTGCCGTCGGCCTTGATCTCGGCCAGAGCCGCGTCAATGCTCGCCTTGAGGTCCGTCAAGTCCTTCCGGATGCCGATGCCGTAGAACTCGTCGGTGAAGGGCTCACCCACAATCTTCAGGTTCAGTTCGGCGTTCTTTTGCAGGATGTCGGCCAGCGTCGGCGAGTCACCCACAACGGCATCGATGTCGCCGGCAGCCAGCGCCTGCACAGCCAGCGGATTCTCGTCGAAGCGTTGTACGTCGGCGTCCGTGTTTTCCGTCAGCCAGATGTCACCTGTGGTGCCCAACTGCACGCCCACCTTGACCCCGGCAGTGAGCGACTCGGGGCCGGTGATGGTGGTGTTGTCGGCGCTGGTGGCAATCGCCTGGCCGGCATTGAAGTAGGGCTCGCTGAAGTCAATCGACTGCTTGCGCTCTTCGGTGATGGTCACAGCACTCGCAACAGCATCGAACTCGCCGTTGGCCAGGGCTACGAAGATGCCATCCCATTTTGTGTTCGTCCACTCGACGGTGAAGCCGGCGCGTTCGGCAATGGCATTGACAATGTCGACGTCAAAGCCAACGATATCGCCGTTTTCGTCAACAAACTCAAAGGGTTGGTACTCGGCGTTGGTGCCCACACGCACAACGGGCATGTCGGCGGCGGCTTCAGCCGCGGGTGCGGCTGTAGCTTCGGCCGGGGCGGCGGGGGCGGCGGGGGCAGGCGCAACCGGTGCGGCGCAACCGCTGAGGACGAGAGCCATTATCATGAAGAGCGCGGCAACAATGGAAAGTGTGCGACGGGTCATTGGGAAGGTCCTTTCACTGGGAATGGGATGCTGAACAGACGAGGGTCGGAGAGGTCAAAGCCGGGTGCGTTGCGCCTGCCCGTTGGCCTGCGCGGGAGAAGTTGTCTGCATGGGTGGCGCTCCCGGTGCGAGGCGGCCCGCAGGCAGCCCCGGCCGTGCGCCACGCAACGTCACCTCCGCCTGCATAAAGACACCGTCGTCCATATAGAAGGAGTTGACCTGGATATTGCCCGCGACGCGGCTGCCCGTAAGCAACTCGACGCGGTCAGCCCGCAACGTACCCTGGAAGGCGCCGCGGATGCTCACCGTCTTGGCGGTGATGTCGCAACTGACGCGTGCGCCCTCGGTCAGGATCACATTGGCGGGTGTCTCAATCAAACCGCCCTCCACAGCACCGTCGATGCGGATGCTGGTTTCGGAGCGGAGCGTGCCTGAAAAGGTGGCGCGTGGCCCCAGGATACATTCCAGGGCATCGGGTTCGGGGCGCTGCGTGCGTGTGGGCATAAGGAGTGAATGATAGCAGGTGTGGGGTAAGTGGCGCCAGTGCGCCGAATTCGTCCGCGCACTTGGGGATGGCAATGCGCGTTGCACTTCTGGTGCGAGCAATCTGCATTGGCGGACTACGAAAGGACGAGACGGCTTGAAATGCTCTCGCCGCGGTAGATCTTGTTGATGATTTCGGCGAGCAGCGGCGCAATCGAGAGCACCTCGACCTTGGGATGACGTTTCTCGGGCGGGACAGGTACGGTGTTCGTCACCACCAGCTTTTCAATGCGGTCATCGTCCTCCAGCCGCTGCAACGCCGTGGGCAGAAGCACCGGGTGCGTAATCGAAAAGACGGTCTTGCCCACGGCCCCGGCGTCGTAGAGCGCATCCAGTTGCTTGAGAACGCTGCCGCCCGCAACGATGTCGTCGATGACGATGGGCCTTCGCCCCTCAATATCGCCCACCACGTGGGTGGTTTGCGTGGAACTGAAGCCCGTGCGCCGCTTGTGCATGACGACCAGGGGCAGGTTGAGCAGTTCGGCATAGCGGCCGGCAAAGCCGGCGCGGCCCACATCGGGGCTTACAATTGATGCTTTCTCATAGCCGGGCCGGCTGAAATACTCGGCCAGCAACGGTAGCGCGCTCAGCGGGTCGACAGGAATATTGAAGAAGCCCTGAATCGCGCGGTTGTGGATGTCCACGTACATGACGCGGCGCACATCCATGGACTCAATCATGTTTGCCACGACGCGCGCCGAGATGGCCTCACGCCCCTGTGCCATGCGATCCTGGCGCGCATAGGGGTAATAGGGCATCACCAGGCTGACGCGGTGAGCGCTGGCGCGACGGAAGGCATCAAGGTAGAGCAGCATTTCGACGAGATGATCGTTGACCGGCGCAGAACAGGGCTGGATGAAGAAGATGTCCTGGTCGCGGACCACTTCCTCGATCTTCACGTGGATTTCGCTGTCGGGCAGCCGGCGTGTGGTGGCCTTGCCCAGCGAAACGCCGAGCAGTTGTGCGATCTCTTCGGCGAGTTCGCGGTGGGCTGAACCGGAAAAGATGGACAGCGGGTGGTAGGAGTGGACCATGGCCTGGCTTTCGTCGTGCTGGTGGCATGCGACACGTTGCACGGGATGGCGGCTGTGGAAAGTGCAGGTGAACTGCATAACAACATCCGTCTGGGGACGGGGGAAACCACCCATGTTCCGCCTTCACCCGATTCTATGATAGTATCATCCCGGGTGTCAAAGCAAGGCCAGCGAGGCGAGCATTTGCTGCGCGCGCAGCGGCCTTCACCTACCGAAATCACTTGCCGACACGAATTGGCGGAGAATTGCATGAAGCTGTTGGTGGCAACCCACAATCCGGGCAAGATTCGCGAATACCAGGCGCTGCTGGCCGATTTGCCGCTCGAGGTGACTTGGCTCGATGCCGAGGGCATTACATTTGACGTTGATGAGACCGGCAGCACCTTTGCCGAGAATGCACTGCTCAAGGCGCACGCCTATGCGGCCGCCACAGGGCTGTGGACCTGGGCGGACGACAGCGGCCTTGTGATTGATGCTCTGGACGGCCGGCCTGGCGTCCATTCGGCGCGCTATGCCGGGCCGGGCGCGAGCGACGCCGACCGCTATACCAAGGTGCTGGCTGAACTGGCCGCCTTCCCCCAGGAGGCCTGGACGGCCCGCTTCCGCTGCGCTGTTGCGCTGGTTACTCCTTCAGGCGCAGAGCATGTGGTGGAGGCCGATTTCCCGGGCGTGATTACGGCCAGCCCGCGCGGCACAAATGGCTTTGGCTACGACCCTATCTTCTTTCTTCCCGAGTTGGGGCAAACGCTTGCCGAGCTGCCCTCCCCCGTGAAGAATCGCATCAGCCATCGCGCCCAGGCGGCCCAGGCCGCGCATGATTTGCTGCTCAAGTTGTTGCAGCCTTTTCTTTTACTTCCCCCTCTGTAGCGGCGTCGCGAGGTCCTGTGGTTGAACTGCAGTCCGCACAGCATGGTGAGCCCATGCATAAGTTGATCAACGACCCGGCGCACGCCGTGGCCGATTCGCTGCGCGGCTTCGCGTTGGCGCATAGCTCCATGGTGCGCCTCTTCGAGGAGCCCTACGTGCTCGTGCGGCGCGATGCGCCAGTGCAGGGCAAGGTTACAGTCATCAGTGGCAGCGGCAGCGGCCACGAACCGCTCAACACCGGCTATGTGGGTCGTGGCATGCTTGACGCCGCCTGCCCAGGCGATGTCTTCACCAGCCCCACGCCCGACCAGTACCTGGCCGCGATTGACGCGACGCACGGCGGGCGTGGTGTGGTGCTCATCGTCAAGAACTACGCGGGCGGCGTCCTCAACAGCGAGATGGCGATGGAACTGGCTGCGACGCGCAACGTCGAGCTTGCCTCCGTGCTCGTCTCCGACGACGTGGCTGTGCCCGACAAGACGCGCCGGCGCGGCCTGGGCGGCGCCGTGCTGGTGGAGAAGATTGCCGGCGCCGCGGCCGAGGCAGGTTATGCATTGGCTGACGTGGTGGCGGTGAGCCTGCGTGCGAGTGCTCAGGTGCGCAGCATGGGTGTAGCGCTCAGCAGTTGCACAGCCCCCATGGTGGGGCGGCCCACCTTCCGCCTGCCCGCAGGCACCATGGAGGTCGGCGTTGGAATCCACGGCGAGGCAGGGCGCATGCGTCTTGAGACCACCTCGGCCGACCAGGTGGTGGAGTTGCTGCTGGACACCGTTGCCGCCGATCTGGAGCTGCGCCCTGGCGAGCGCGTGCTGGCCATGGTGACGGGCCTTGGCGGGACACCGCAGCAGGAACTCTACATTGTGTACAACTGCCTGCACAGGTTGCTGCTGGCGCAGGGGGTCGTGGTGGAGCGCTCGCTTGTGGGCAACCTCGTTACCAGCCTTGACATGGCGGGCGCAGCCATCACCCTCCTGCGCCTGGATGATGAGTTGCTGCGCCTGTGGGATGCGCCCGTGTGGACGCCGACGCTGCGGTGGTGAGAGACTTCACGATCCTTGGTTGTAGACTGTCACTCATCAATCATTGACTACTGATGATCATTGATCATTGATCAATGATCATTAACTCAGTTCCCCGAGGTCTTTTGCGCCAAGATGTTACGTTGGCCCAATTGCGGGCATGGCTGCTGCGCTACGCCGACCGGATT
>CAYJNV010000210.1:0-7978 GCA_964370975.1 uncultured Caldilineaceae bacterium
TCAGTGCGCAAGTCCAGCGCGAACCAGCGCGTGGCGCCACGCACGCTGAAGTCGTCAGTGCGGTAGGCGCCCACATAGAGCGCGTCGGGCCACTCAGCGAGCCCGGTCTTCAGGTCATCGTGCAACCCCCCTTCGTCGTTCAGGAAGGAGATGGGTTCGTCGTCCGTTCGTGTGAGGACGAGGTCACGTGGTCCATACATCAGGAAGTCAGCGGCGGTGAGGGTGTCGCCATCCACCGTGAAGTGTATGTCAAACGGGGGCTCAACTGGGCGTTCGCGCCCGCCGGCCGGCTCGAATCGGCGTTCCATCGTTACGATCACATCGCCGGCATCGTCGACGCTCCATGATCCTGCCTCAAAACTCACGCTGTCGGTCGTAACGAAGACGATCATGGCTTCGGCGCCGCCGTCGGGCAGCAGCGTCAATTGCCAAACAAGCGTCTGCTCCGTCAACTCGTTGTCGAGCGCTTCGGAGCGATAGACGCCCACGAGGTCGGCGCCGGGCGTCTGCGCCTGCGCCGCTCCTGTGTTTGCCGCGAGCAGCAGAGCGAGTGCGACGCAGGCCGTGAGCCATTTCAGGCGGTGGTACACGATATGCATACGAAGTCTCCCGAAACTCCATTTGGGCTAAAAAGAGTGGGCGGCCGCAGTCGTGCGGCCGCCCATGTTCAATTTCACCACAGACGACGCGATCCTACTGGTCGTCGGTCAACTCCAGCACAATCGAATCACCGTAGCGGTCTGTGTCGAAGTCGGTGGCAACCAGGTTGCCGTCCTCGTCCAACTCAAAGACAATCGTGGAAGGCTCGTCGAGGTCGGCGCCGGCATCGTCTTGTGTCAATTCCACTGTAATGACGCCGTCGCTGTCCTCTTCCCATGCGCCCACCTCAACGACGGCCTCGGCGTCATCGGTTGTGCCGGAGGTAAACGACGCGGTGCCGTCGCTCACCAGCACAAGCACCTGAATTGTGCCCGCAAGAATGTCCTTCATGGGCGACATGTAGAGCATTGTGTCGAAGGATTCAGCCGCGCCGGCTTCGTCGGCGCCCATCTCATCGTCAACCATGCCCGCAAAGCCGGACAGCACCTCTTCCACGGCGCTCAGGGGAAAGAGCCTGAGTACATCACCCTCAAGCACATCAGCGGTGATCGCGAACTCAAGGTCCAGCGGTTCGTCAAGGTCGGCGAACTCGGCGCCATCGGCGGTAACTGTCATCTCCTGCTCGGAGGATAGGGTGAGCGTGCCTTCGCCATCATCCTCCCAAACTCCCAACTGCGTAATTGTATTGCTCTCGGCATCGAAGGTGGCTACGACCGACTGGTAGGTGCCGTCCTCATTGATGTAGACAAGCGCCGCCACCGGAATCCCGTTGTCTTCCAGGCCGTTGCTGACGTAGACACCCGGCGCGACTGCCTCCACCACTTCTTCGGTGTCGGTCAACGTCTCCGTGTCTGTCAGCACCTCGCTTTCGGTAACATCGGCAGCCACATCACCAGCCTCATCCACAAACGCAAGCGGCTCGCTGTCCTCAAAAAAGATGGACATACCGTCATCGCCGAAGTCTGTTGTGTCGGCGGCGTTTAGTTCATCAGCACTCACCACGTCAAAGACAATCTCGAAGGGCTCATCGCCGATGGCCAGGCCGTCGACCTCGACAATAAGTATCGAGACAGTGTCGTCACCGTTGTCGGCCCATTCGCCGCTGTAGAGGACATTGTCCGCACCGTCGGCGAATTCGGAAAGCCCCTGCATGGCGCCGTCATCGAAGAGGCTGAGTGAGACTGTCTCGCCTTCCGTAGATTCCTCGGAGACCCACAGCCCAACGATGTCGGGGTTTACGTCTTGCTGCGGTGCGGCTGCCAGTGCCGACGCAACGGGAACGAGACCCAAGGCTACCACCATTATCAATGTCACGACGCGCAAGACGGTGCTGCGACTCATACGCACTTCCTTTCGGACTGCTGTGTGGGTGTTGGTTGACTCGGGTTGCCTGTTGGCTTCTTCTTGCCCCTGTGTAGCACGCCATTCTACAGTCTCTCTGGTGCTAAATCACCCTGCAAAAATCGTGTGCGCTGGGTGCGCTTGTGGCCGCCTTGGAATTTCCTGGGGGGCCACTCGCACTTCCTGCCTGCTACTGCGGTTACCTGATTGGTTTGGCGTCGATGTCGCCGGCGTACTGCAGCGCTTCTATGCCGCGCTCGCCGGTGCGTATGCGTATCACATCCTCCACCGGGTAGATGAAGATCACGCCATCGCCCGATTTGCCGGTGCGCGCAGCACCGATAATGGTCGCCACCGTCTTCTCCACGTTGTGGTCGCTGAGGACGATGTTGACTTGAATCTTGGGCAGCAGGTCCATCTGATACGACGTGCCGCGCCACGAAAGTTCTATCCCGCCCTGGCGGCCGTGGCCATGCACTTCGTGCACATTGAGGCCGACGATGCCGATGGCACGCAGCGCATCCTTCACATCCTGCAGCGCTTCTTCACGAATGATCGCTTCAATCTTCTTGGTCATGGGTTCCTGTTCCTGCTCTAGCGGCGTTGCACCGCTGGGCGAAGTGGCTACTTGATGACGGCCGTGCCGATAGCGCGGGCGGGGCTCATGGCGCCTCGAATGCGGCTGCCCGAGATGCCACCATGCATGACCAAATCGTCATTGGTGTAGCCCGGCACACCCATTTCGGGGAGATCCAGCCCGGCCATTTCATCGCCGGGCGCAGAGCGCAGCACGCCGGCCTTGTTGAGGATGACGAAGAACACGTAGGAAAGACCCAGAGCCACGACTCCCACCGAAATGACTTCCGCCAACTGGGAGAGAATCTGTGTAGAGCCACCATAGAGAAGGCCGGTGACGGCTGTATCGACGCCGTTCCAGGCGGCCGTGGCGGGATTGGCATTGGCAAAGATGCCGACAGCCAGCACGCCCCATATGCCGTTGACAAAGTGGACCGGCACAGCGCCCACCGGGTCGTCGATCTTCATGCGCTCCAGCGAGAAGGTGGCCAGGCAAACGAGCACGCCCGCAATTGCGCCGATCACAACCGCGGCCCAGGTGTCCACAAACGCGCACGGGGCGGTGATGGCAACGAGGCCCGCCAGCACCCCATTCACCGACATGCCTGGATCCGGCTTCTTGCCGGGGCCAGCCCACCACATGTAGAACATGGCCGAGATGCCGCCCATGGCGCCCGCGAGCAACGTGTTCACTGCGGCCAGCACCGCCAGGTCGCGTCCGCCGCCCGTGAACGCCAGGGAGGAACCGGGGTTGAAGCCAAACCAGCCAAAGAATAGAATAATCGCGCCCAGAATACCCATTGGTATGTTGTGGCCGGGAATGGCATTGGCCGTGCCGTCCTTGTTGAAGCGCCCAATGCGGGGACCGATGACTATCGCGCCTGCGAGCGCCAGGCTGCCGCCGATGAGATGCACAATCCCCGAGCCTGCAAAGTCTACGGCCCCATTGCCCCAACCCATGGTGCGCCCCAGGTTGGACAGCCAGCCGCCACCCCACACCCAGCCCGCCAGCACCGGATAGATGAACATGCTGACCCACAACGCCATCCAGATGAAACCCTTGAAGTTGAGGCGTTCGGCCATGGAGCCGGTGGGAATGGTGGCCGCCGTGTCCATGAAGACCATCTGGAACAAGAAGAAGGCAAGCACGCCGAAGTTCGCCGTTAGCCCGCCCAGCAGGAAGCCGCTCATCCCCATGATGCCCCACTGGTCGCCCAGGCGCAGGCCGCTATCGAGCAAACCACTCCAGTCGCCCAGCGACGTGGGCGAGAAAGCCCATGCACCCATGTTGTTGATTTCAGGGTAGACATGGTTGACCGCGCCGAACTGCAGCGCGAAGCCAACCAGAAAGTATCCAATTGCGCCAATGCAGAAGACCATGATGTTCATCATCATGGTGTGCGCAACATTCTTGGCGCGGGTGAAGCCAGTCTCGACCATAGCGAAGCCGGCCTGCATAAAGAAGACAAGGAATGCGGCGAGCATGACCCACAACGTGTTGATGCTGGTCGCCGTGTCGGAGAGGCCGGCGGCCAACTCGCTGCTATCCTGCGCGTGGGCAACCGTGGCAAAGGTCGCCAGCAGCAGCCCGGCCAGGACAGGTACAAAAAGCCGCTTGAACCAACGCATAGATGACTCCTTCAGTGGATGAATGGCACTGTCGGCACAATGAACGGATGGATGGGAAGATTGCCGTGAGGCAATCAAGCGTCACAATGCAGATTGCGCGCAACAGATCGTGCCGCCGATCATGGCATTCGGCATCAAACCGGACAACTGGGCACAGAATAGCGTGCAGTGCGGCGCGTGTATAGTGGCACTTTGCACAATATATGCGCTGCTGCATGTGAGTAAGGTGCACATTCATCGCGCTTCTTGTGAGTACACATGTGCAATATGTACAGTACGTATGCGCGCGTCATGCGTGCATACACGCATGGCGCGCGCGCATAAGCAGCACAGGCGCGTTGTGCCGTTTGCGCGCGCGCCGGTTTCCGCTAGACTTGTAGCCATGAGCAAGCAGCACGCCGCATCGAGCGGCCCACCCCTGGCGCACATCGGCACGTCATCCTGGCAGTTTGAGGGCTGGCGCAACGTCTTCTACCCCGACAAGACGCCGGTGAAGAGCTACCTTGCCTACTATGTGACGCAGTTTGACAGCGTGGAGGTCAACACAAGCTTCTACGCGCTGCCGCGCGCATCGACTGTTGTGGACTGGGTGGAAACCGCGCCTGAAGGCTTCACGTTCGCGCTCAAAGCGCCGCGCACGATTACCCACGAAAAGAAGCTCCAGGGCGCAGAGGCGGAATCACTTGCGTTTGTGGATGTGTTGCGCTCGCTTGGCGCTGCCGCGGCGCCTGCGCTGCTCCAGTTGCCGCCCGATTTCAGCCGCCGCCACGGTGGCCGTGCGCTGGCAAGCTACCTAGAGTGGCTTGTCCCCCGGCTTGAGGGCGTTCGCTTAGCCGTGGAAGTGCGCGCAGTCGACCTGATGACTGAAGCCTTTGCCGAGTACCTTGCCAAACTTGGCCTCTCCCTCGTGCTCGTCGTGCGCGCAGGTACGCCCGACCTCTTCCCTGCCTGGTTGACGCAGGTTGAGGCAGGGCGGGCGCCAGGCTTCTGCTTCATTCGCTGGATCGGCGACGACCGCAATGGCCCCAAGGGCGACGCCGAGATTGTGCTCCGCCGCGACGCCGAGATGGCCCAGTGGGCAGAGCGGATTACACAGCTCACGGGGGCCGGGCAGGAGGTCTACGGTTACATGCACAATCCCTATGAGGGGCACGCACCCGCGTCGGCAAAGCGGCTGCGTGAACTGCTGGGAAACTCAGCTGCGCCCCCGCCGGGCAGCGGGCAGTTGGCCCTGCTCTGAGTCGGTAGGGACATTCGTCCCTGCGCGAACGGTACGCCTGCCCGTTGACGCGGCGCGATGACGGCGCGATGGTTAAGCGCGCGGCACGCGCAACCGGGTCGTTTCCGCCTCTCCGCCCCAGCGAGGTTTTCACATGCAGACTCAGCTTCCCCGTTTCGCACCACGACCGCTGTTTGCACTCTTGATCACCCTGGCGCTCTTTGCAGCACTCCTGCCCTCGACGGTGCGGGCGCAAATTGGCCCCGAACCGCCGCCGCCCAACGTCAGCGCCGACAGTCCGCCTGTGTGGGTGAGTGCGGATGGCGAGGGCAACCCGCTGGTTCACCTCTACGTCTTCCACTCGCTTACCTGTCCCCACTGCCGCGAGGCAATGCCCTTCATCGAGTCTCTGCCCGACACGCACCCGTGGCTGCGGCTTCACGCCTATGAACTCTCCGAGTCGCAGCAGAACGCGACCGGCTATGTGCGATTTGCCGAGGTGCTTGGCGAGGAGGCGATGTATGTGCCCGCCTTCTTCTATTGCGACCAGATGATCACGGGCTACGACACGGCTGAGCAGATGGGCGCTGCCATCGAGGCGCAACTCGTGGCCTGCCACGACGCCGCTGTGGCCGATATGCAGCCTGCCGCCACTGCCAGCAGTGCTGAGGCAGGCGCAGACGGCGCAGCCGCTCTCGCCCCCGCAGGTAGCGAAGGCGCGGCGCCCATCCTCGCCGCCGGCACAACTCGCCCGGCGCCCGCCGCCGAAAACATCACCATTCCACTTTTTGGAAAAATGACGCTTGCGTCGCTCTCGCTGCCGGTGCTTACGGTGACGCTGGCCGCGCTGGATGCCTTCAACCCCTGCGCCTTCTTTGTGCTCATGTTCCTGCTCAGCCTCATGGTGCACGCCAAGAATCGCCGCCGCATGTTGCTGATTGGCGGTGTCTTCGTACTCTTTTCGGCGCTGATCTACTTTGTCTTCATGGCGGCCTGGTTAAACGTCTTCTTGCTGATTGGCGAACTCAAGTTGATTACGGCGATCGCGGGGGCCGTGGCCGTACTATTTGCGCTCATCAACATCAAGGATTACTTCTGGTTCAAGCAGGGGGTTAGCCTGGGCATACCCGACGAGGCCAAACCGGGGCTCTTCAAGCGCATGCGCGGTCTGGTGAGCGCCGACAGCCTGCCCGCGATGCTGGGCGGCACGGTTGTGCTGGCCGTGGCGGCCAACAGCTACGAGCTGCTCTGCACGTCGGGCTTCCCCATGGTCTACACGAGAGCGCTCACTCTCAACGACCTCTCCACTGCAGGCTTCTACGGCTACCTGGCGCTCTACAACCTCATCTACATCATCCCGCTGCTGATCATCGTGGCGCTCTTTGCGGTGCGCTTCGGCTCGCGCAAGTTGAGCGAACAGGAGGGGCGCGTGCTCAAGCTGCTCTCGGGAATCATGATGCTTGCGTTGGGCATCACCTTGCTGATCGCGCCCGAAGCGCTGAACAACCCAATTACGGCCATCGGCCTGCTCGTGATGACGCTGGTTGTGGCCTTTGTGATTGTGCAGATTGAGAAGTGGCGCGCCCACGGCGGCAGCAGTGCGCCAAAGAGACATGCGTAGGGTCCTCGCAGAACAATCAGCAGCGCGGGAACAAGGGCCCGGATAGAAGACTCACAAATGAAGAATAAGGGCGTCCGGTACTCGACCGGACGCCCTTATTCTTCATTTGTGAGTCTTCTATTAAGCTTCATTTCACGGCGCCGCCACTTGTCGCGCTGTCTTTAAAGCACTGCGCGCGCCAGCGCCTCAAGACCAGCCATGTCGTCAAGATCGAGCCACTGGAGCATGACGCGTTCAACGCCGGCTGCGGCGATTGCGGCGAGTTGCTCGCGCACCGCAGCTTGCGTGCCCACGACCACGCCGCGGCCGCGTTCCTCCGCCGCGCCGCGGCCCCGCAGGCGGGCGCGCAGGGCCGCATCATCGTGTCCGAAATAGAGCCCCGTCATCAGTGAGCGGCGCACTGCGGTGGGCCTGCGATTCTGGGCAATCAGAAGCTCATCGAGCACGCTGTTGAGTGCGGCAAAGCGCGCGGGCGTGATGTAGAAGGCATTCCACTCATCTGCATACCGCGCCACCAGCGGCAGTGTGCGCTGTGGCCCGTTGCCGCCAATCAGCAGGCGCGGCCCGCCGGGGCGCTGCGGCGGCGGCAGAAGTTGCGCATCGCGCAGTTGATAGTAGGCCCCTTCAAAACGCACGGGCCCGCCTGCATGGAGCATGCAATGGGCAACTCCCACACCCTCGCTGAAACGAGCAAATCGTTCGGGCAGTGCTAGAAGCGGGAAGCCGAACAGTTCATGCTCGCGTACCTGCCAGCCGGCGCCGATCCCCAACACCAGCCGCCCATTGCTCAGGTCGTCCACGTCCTTGCCCATGCGCGCCGTGAAGATGGGGCTGCGGAAGGAGAAGGGGGTGACCAGCGGGCCGAACTCGATGCGGCGCGTGTTGGCCGCCAGCCACGTGAGCGATACCCACAACTCGAGCGATTCGCGGTCGGGCGGGTTCGCATTGGTGAAGTGGTCCGAGCGGAAGAGGCCGGCGAAACCAAGTTCCTC